>WTKN01000296.1 GCA_011524395.1 Moorena sp. SS36440bin_2 | reverse complement strand
TCATTGGTTAACTTATGACTAACGTTTATAAGCTTTTATAAACCGGATTTGGTATTACTAGCCAATTGATTCGCCTGCTGTTGCATTTGCTCAAGTGGCAATACCAAATTCAGCGTCGCTCCGATAGCTGGCTGGATTCGATTACTGACGCTAGGACTCAGATTGAGTTAGCTATTGAAGATAGTCCTAGTCTCAGGAGCTATCCAGCCCAGCAGCTGGAACAAAGCTATCAGCGGGCTCGCCGTAAGGCAGCCCAGCAAACCGGAATGCCTGTTTCAGTTTTCCCAGAGGCTTGCCCCTATACTCTTGAATTGATTTTAGATCAGGATTGGTTACCAGAAGCTGAATATTAAAGCATATTTTATGATAAAATTGGGGATATTAAATTAATTGATATTGGGGTGAGTGAACCCATAAATTTGACTAAAAAAATCAAGGCACTAGAGGCATGGTTTGATAAATTGGAAAAGAATAATCGCTCATAAAATTAAGCTGTGTTTTTAACGTTAAGTTATCATGACCCTGATCAAAACTAAGCGCTTTAGCCTAGCTGACTATCATCGCTTGATTGATAATGGTTTTCTAACAGAAGATGACCGGGTGGAGTTGATTCGGGGAGAGTTAATACAAATGGTGGCGAAGGGTACGTCCCACTCGGTTTGCAACACTAAGTTATGGCGAGAGTTGGACAGGCTAGTAGGCGACCGTGGGGTGGTACGGGGACAGGAACCAATCATCCTATCGAACGACAGTGAACCGGAACCGGATGTTGCGCTCGCATGGGGTCAGGCGGATGACTATTTGTCAAATCACCCTTATCCAAAGGATATATTGCTAGTGATTGAGGTGTCAGATTCAACCCTGGAGTATGACCAAACCGTAAAGCTATCCTTATATTCAGAAAACCAAATTCAGGATTACTGGATTGTTAACCTGGTGGCTGGTCAACTAGAGTGCTATACTCAGCCCTATCAAGATACTCAAAGAAATTTCGGCTATCGTGTCAAACGGGTGGTGTTGCCCAATGAAACCGTTACCATTCCTGGTCTTGCAGATCTCTGCCTAGAGTTAAGTTGTGTGTTTCCAGGTTGAGCAAAATTGGATCAGTTGATGGGTTGATCTAAAAGCGTCACAATTAAAAAGAGTATATATTCCTATTTACATAGACACTTAGTACTATAGTTATGGCGCTGGAACTGCTGATTCAAACTACCTCAGCAACTCATCAAAATTTTGATTACGACCTAGCCATTGTAGGGGGTGGCATTACTGGTTCTACCCTGGCCTGTGCGTTGAAACATTCTGGGTTGAACGTATTACTCATAGAAGCAAAACCGAAGTCAGTGGCCGTTGCCAGGGTACAAGCCTATGCTTTGTCTATCCTCTCAGGGCGTATTTTCGCAGGTATTGGGGTTTGGGATAAAATCCTGCCACAGATTAGCACATTTCGGCAGATCAGGCTTTCCGATGCTAACCATTCCGGTGTGGTGCATTTTTCCCCTTCCGATTTAGGTACCAACGCCCTAGGGTATGTGGGAGAACACCGTCCGGTGCTAACGTCGTTGCAAGAATTTTTGACAGATTGCCCCAATGTTGACTGGCTGTGTCCAGCAGAAGTAGTGGATGTAGACTATCAGGAGTCTGGGGTCGAGATTACTGTCAAGGAGGGTGATACTCAGCATCGAATTAGGACACGGCTCGTGGTGGCGGCGGATGGAGCGCGATCGCAAATTCGGACTAGGGCTAGGATTACGACTCGTGGCTGGAAATACTGGCAATCTTGTGTGACTGCCCGGATTAAAACCGAAAAGCCCCACAATAATACGGCTTTTGAACGCTTCTGGCCTAGTGGTCCGATGGGGGTGCTGCCCTTGTCAGAGAATCGCTGCCAGGTAGTGTGGACAGCACCCCATGCTGAAGCAAAAGCCTTACAAGCACTAGATGAAGAAGAGTTTCTCGCTAAGCTGGAATACTACACTGGTGGTCTGTTGGGTCGCTTGGAGTTGGAATGCGATCGCTATTTGTTTCCAGTGCAATTGATGCAGAGCGATCGCTATATTCAGTCACGATTGGCACTGATTGGTGATGCTGCCCATTGTTGCCATCCTGTCGGTGGTCAAGGACTAAACCTTGGGATTCGCGATGCTGCTGCCCTTGCCCAAGTCTTGAGTGAAGCACACCAAGCAGGGGAAGATATTGGAACTATAGAGGTTCTTAAGCGCTATGAAAACTGGCGCAAGCAAGAGAATCTGGTCATCTTAGGGTTTACCGATACCCTAGATCGGATGTTTTCCAACAACTGGTTACCAATAGTGGGGATACGCCGTCTCGGGTTATGGATGCTGCGCCGGATTCGTCCGATGAAGATTTATGCCTTGAAGTTGATGACTGGTTTGAGGGGAAATATTCCTCAAGTTGCTCAACAATAGAGCAGTGGCTCTCTTGCTCAATTACTGCTAGAGAGCGCTGCGATCAGAATTCTTGTTAAGGGTTCTAAATCGGTTGGTACCCGGTAAAGAGTCAATTGTTGGGTGATTAATTTATCTTGACGGTGCAGAATACCAAACTGCCAGATTGTCCCAGTTGAAACAGCTCCAAATAGCTGTGGCTGTTGCTCAACCGATAGACATTTCTCCCACTGATCGAGGGCAATCAGTTCCACTGCCATCTGAGTGAAACCATTGGTAAGATCCTCTTGCTTTGCCTCAACTACTAACAGATTAGTCGTTGTTCTCAGCAAATAGTCCAATGCGCCTTGAAGTTGATTGCTGACCTTGATGAAATACTCAATCCGCAACTGCGCCCTTGTGTAGTGAATTAAATCTGCCATCACAGGTGCAATTAACATCTCCCGCCGGGATTGTTCGTTGGTGAGATCGAGGTAAGGTAAGATTTCTTCGAGGCGTGATTGGCGCTCTTGCAATCGATCTAACTCACTCTGATATTGCCGCAAATTTAATAAGCTACGTTCTAGTGAATAGCCCTATTCTGCTAATATTTCATCCGTGGGAGTTTTGAGTTTGGCTATTTCACTGAAGCTATAAGAACGGTTGGGGTCGAGCAGAGGCATAGGATGGAAACCAGAAATCAGCGATTAAGAGGAAAGATTCCTCAAGTGGCTCTACAATCAAGCATCGCTTAAGTCAATAGAACACTTCTTTCTAGTTTGGCTTACCTCGTCAAGCCAGTAAGACCTCGACAAAAATGTTTAGTTTCGTATAGCGTTGTCGATGATTTACTTTTTGTGTGTTAACTGACTCGATATTTTGAGCCATAAACGTCTCGATTCGGAACAATTTTATTGATAGTTTATGATTATAAATTATAATTAATATAATACAGATAAAATGTTTTTTTCGTTAATAGTCAGATAAAATTTCAACAATCTTTACACTAACTACCCGTCACACCCCCTCACCCCATCATCAGTCGATATCTGTTATGGTATTGGTTTCAAAACTATTCATTGTAACTACCTAGACAGAGAAAAATATGGAAATTCGAGGAACCGATACACCACGGTTAGACTGGACTGGTGATGCTCTAGCCATTGGGTTATTTGAGGATGCTGTAGACCTGACTGGTGATTTAGCCGAGTTGGATCAGAAACTGGCTGGTACGATTACAGAATTGATTGAGGAAACAGAATTTAAGGGTAGCGCTAGTAGTTCTGCTGTCACCCGTGTGGGATCCGGTAGCCCAATTCGTAAAATTATCCTGGTAGGATTGGGTAAACCAGATGACCTGAGCTTAGATACACTGCGCCGTGGGAGTGCCACAATTGCCCGGACTGCCAAACAGCAAAAGATTACAACTCTTGGAATTAGCCTACCGGTGGTTAATGATGACTCTACAGCAACCGCACAAGGGATCACTGAGGGGATAATCCTGGCACTACACCAAGACAATCGCTTTAAGTCAGAATCCGAGGATAAGGGCGCAAAGCTGGAACAGATTGATTTACTGGGATTGGCAGGGCAAGAAGCAGGGATTGATAAGGCTCAGAAAATCTGTGACGGTGTAATTTTGGCACGAGAGTTGGTGGCAGCACCAGCTAATGAGGTGACACCAATTAGTTTGGCTCAGACAGCAGAGGAGCTGGCATCAGAGTATGGTTTTTCCCTGGAAATCTTGGACAGGGAAGCCTGTGAAGAACTGAGAATGGGTGCTTTCCTAGGGGTTGCCAAAGCCTCAGATCTGCCCCCCAAGTTTATTCATATGACCTACAAACCTGATGGCACGCCAAAACGGAAATTAGCGATTGTGGGTAAAGGCTTAACCTTTGACTCCGGTGGCTTGAATATTAAAGGTTCTGGTAGTGGCATCGAGACTATGAAAATCGATATGGGGGGTGCGGCGGCTACCTTGGGCACTGCTAAGGCAATTGGCCAGTTGAAGCCGGATGTCGAGGTTCACTTTATCAGTGCGGCCACGGAAAATATGATTAGTGGTCATGCCATGCACCCAGGGGATATTCTTACTGCCTCCAATGGCAAGACGATTGAGGTCAATAATACTGATGCTGAAGGAAGACTGACCCTAGCAGATGCTTTAGTGTTTGCGGAAAAATTAGAGGTGGATGCGATCGCAGATTTAGCGACCTTGACTGGTGCCTGTGTTGTAGCATTGGGAAATGATATTGCTGGTTTATGGACCACTGATGATACAATAGCGCAACAGTTTAAAGAGGCAGCAGAAGCGGCTGGTGAAAAACTCTGGCAGATGCCCATGGAAGAGAAGTACTTTGAAGGATTAAAATCTAAAATTGCTGATTTCAAAAATACTGGGCCCCGTGCAGGTGGTTCGATTACAGCAGCCTTGTTCTTGAAAGAATTTGTTAAGGAAACGCCTTGGGTACATATCGATATTGCTGGAACAGTTTGGAGTGAAAAAGAAAATGGTTGTAATAATTCTGGTGCAACTGGCTTTCCAGTTCGTACTTTGGTGAATTGGGTATTGAGTGAGACTTAGGGTAATCGGTAGAATGTAGAATGCATAATGTAGAATTTAGAATGTAGAATGCATAATGCAGAAGGAATAATTCTAAATTCTAAATTCTAAATTCTAAAATTAGGTAATAGGTAATCAGTAATCGGTAACTAACCCAGCTATACTTAAGATCATTACTTAATATCATTAACCCTCTAGTAAGGCACGGCGGAAATAAAGATACCTTTCAAAGCGATGCAGAGGTGCGACCCGTGGCGAATTTAATTCTTAATGGGTCAAACGTACAATTACGGTCATGGGGGGAACCCCCATGACCGCGCTGCATCAAGAGAAACAGCGAAAAACTTATCTAATAAGTATGCAATAATTTTGAATTATAAATTCCGCACACCATTACTAGCTATGGGTTTTCAAGAGAAGTAATTGCCTAAAGTAAATAATTTATTTATTGATTTTAGGTAATAGGGAATAGAAAAAAACTGTGTACCTCATAATTATGGAAAGCGCTATACATCGAACGAACTGAAGTGTTAGCAATTGGTCAGGGCTTTTCACATAAACAAACTGGAATCAACTTGAAAAAACACTCCCAAGGTTTTGGCTTGATATTTGCTAATTTCTCGTTTTCCATTAACGATGTCATCAACGGTTTTACGAGATCCAATAATTCCCACTAAATCCGCTGGTTTTATGTCTTTTTGATCCATCAAAAAAATTAACATAGACTGAGGATGAGATCTAAGTCCTGGTGAATAATAGTCTTGTTCAAATTTTTCAATTAATGTAATCAGCAATTCATACATTTCATCTTCTTCTGGTGTTCGTTGAGGTCGGTGCATCAACTCTTCTACAAAAGCTAAAGCTTTTTCATTATCTTCTTCTGTTTTAATCATTTTAGGTTGATATTTAATTAATAATTTATTGTATTGATTTCGATTAAAAGTAAGGGTCATTCTTCCAGTTATTATAGTCGTATTCTGCGTGATTCAGAATATACTTGATGTAAATTAAATGCTTTTCATAATCTATACTTACGATTAAGCGGTACTTATTACCCTTAATATTAAAAACTGTAAAATTACCTACTGCTTCAGCTTTTCTAAAAACCGATTGTACCTCAACTAAGTTAGACCAAGTAGCCTGATTGGCAATCTTATACCAGTTATCGAGAGCATCATGGCAATCAGCGTGTTTTTCACTAAATTCCCGCAAACGTCGATAGCTGATCACATGCATTTGATATCCTCTTTAGTCCCCTGCATCTATACACAACTCTCACTCCCTCTATTTTCAAACCAAAGAGAATAGAGCCATGGGATTTGATGTTAACTAGCCCAATCAACTGTTGCTGAATCGGATTGCCTTGAATGGGACTGGTCTTGAACTGGGGGAATAACAATGATTGATAACGCCCAAATTTATTCAACCTGGGAAATCCATAGTCTCTGGTGTTAAATTCTTTTATGGTGTTGTGCAGTGGTTTAATCACATCCTGAGTTACCTGAGACTGAAATGCTTTTTGGGCCTTCAAGCTCCAAGACAGCTAAAATTATTATTTTTAACGCCACAGTAGTTCTGACTTTGAATACCAACCAATGATCAGCATATCACAATCATGGTCATGGTCACAGAGGACGCAGTGCGTTCGCCAAGGGTGACCGTAGGTCAATCGCATTTTGGGAAGTTATGTAGCGTGGGCATTGCCTGGAAAAATCCCAAACCACTTCCAACGAAGTCTGGTCACCAATGCCCACCAACCAAGATGGTTGATTCTGTTTGAGCCATCTCAGCCAAATTGGGGAGGGTGGATCTCATTAAAGCTGTTTAACCGGGTGGTGCGTTACGGGGCGGATGCTGTTGGCGAAACATTTCTTAACACGCTGAAAGCCTTGATATTCCGTTTAATGATCGAAAAACATTTTATAGTTTTGTAACCTAATCAACATAGTTTTGTAACCTAATCAACGGCAGAATAAGTGTTTTGGATGTTAACTTATATTTCGCCAGCAGCGTCTGGGGCTCCGGGGCGGGCTGTCTCAACGCTGATGACGAGGCTGACAATGAGGGTGAGCCCGTCCCTAACAAACCTACGCAGCCTACACAAACAACATTTTTCAATATGAGATGTACCCTTCAAATCTCTGGGTTTTAGGGACGGAGGCCGTGGGCCACGCGGGGCGCGTTCGGAGCAGGCAAGACGCAAGAGGCACAAGGGAAAAAGTACTGTGTACCTCTTAGCTATGGGAAAAGCTATATACCGATTTCAGCTTTTGACTTATAAGGAGAAACGGGGTGTTAAGGGTCTTGGTGGATAAGTCTTGTTGGGATATCAACCTGGTATTGAAAGTTTTCTGCATAATTTTTGATGGTTAGCTGGATAAATCTATAGATACTTGAAAATCAGCTATCAGCACTCAGCATCCAGCAGGTAGTGCATTAGCTTAATATAGCAATTATCTATGTTATGAGGTACAAAATATCCAAATAAATCCCTCTTGATAAGGGTAATTTAGGGGGATAATCGTACCTCATAAATCCTATAAACGCTATCATAATTACTGTGGGTTAATACATTTGTCAAAACTCAAGGAGGATATTAACTATGTCAGCAGAGGGCATGATGTATTACTTAGATGAAATGTCTTACAGGCAATCTGTAAAGAACAGAGTAAATTATGGTAAATTTCCAGAAATTATAAACTATTGTGACTATGATTATACTACTAAATCACTTGACGAAATAAAAAAAGAATTAGAACAAATCGAAAACGCAAAAAAAATAGTGACCAAATTATTATTTGGAGGTATTGGTAGCTGGTATGGAGGTCCGATTGGTGGGGCAGTAGGAGCTACTTTATCCGATTTAATTTTTGAAAAAAATCATGACCGTTTAATTGAGAGATATAGCATCAAATTCTGTGTTTACACTACATGTAATGTAGTAACACTAGGCTTGGGACAAAAATACGGTCAGGAAGTTGGAAATATGGCTGATAAAATTCTTGATACAATTTTTATAAATAAAGATTTGACAACTGATTTGGCCGATTTCCTTGAAAACAAAATATTTTATAAACTTAGTGATTACGAAGTAAGTTTTGTGAAAAATAACTTACAAAGTGTAGATAAACTTCTTCGAGAAGATGGAGAAATTGAAAAAATAATTGGAGAACAAATCATCAAGAGGGCTACTGAACAAACAATCAAACAAGAAAAGATAATAGAAAAACTAGAGTCTTTAATGAAGGGTAACTCGTATGTTATAGAATTAACAACAGCTTGAACATAGAGATTTATTGTACACTATTATCATTTATTTATCACTAGTGAATCAAGTAATCACGTCCTGAGTGAGCTAAGAGTGAAAGGCTTTTTAGGGAGTCTGTAGTCTGTAGGGTGGGCATTGCCTGGGAAAATCCCAAACCACTGCTAACGAAGCCTAGTCACCAATGCCCACCCACCAAGGTGTTCATTCCCAACTGTTTTAGGCATCTCAGGCAAATCTGGGACTTGTCACCATCAGCTAACCGTAAGTGTTGACATCTCCCCCGACTAAAGCGCGGGGGATTCTCAAAGGATGTTACGCCGCAGCGGTTTTCCCGTGCGGCTATCGCCGAAGGCGACGCTTCGCGAACACCTTTTGTTCGATACGATCTGGATAGGGATTTAAACAGGTCATATCGATGCGGGAGTGTCAAAGCTCCCCTAGCCACCTTGGTCAAATCAAATGACTGTGTGGTTACTTTGCGGAGAATGTTGGCAGCGCCGTTAGAATCGGCGTTGATCAACTTCCCGGAACCAGTTCTATATAGGCCACGTCTAACTCGTTTACCGGATGGTTTCCAGCCTTCGGGTTTTGCACCGTGTTTCGGTAAAAAATCGTCATCCAAGAAAGACGCTTTACTAGTGTAAGACTCTTCAATAATTATCAGATTAATTCCATATTCAGAACAAAGTTGTTTAAGTCTTTCAATTAATCTTTTTGTGGGAATAACAACAAAATTTTGATTCCCTTTTCTTCCCATATTGGAACAATTATTTTGTCCCTCGTTCCAACCAAAAACTATATTGCCAATACCATCAGCTAGACAGCGATTAATCAAAAACCGGGCGGCCTTATTGATGCCATCTCGCATCTGGTTATTGCGCTTTCTTTGAACTCTATCAAGGTTTGCGTCCCAGTAAAAATCAGGCTTACCCTGTTTGTATTTGGCCACCAATCGAAAGTAACCTTGATTCAAGCTTTTGAGCTTTTTTCCGTCAATAATAAAACTTTTACCTAAGGTTGAGACACAGGTCAACCAATTATCCCCACCATGGTCTATTCCTACAGCTTGAGAATAATCAAGCTTTGGATTAATACCTACCGGCTGCTTTCCATCGTCAATAATCCAGTCGATCCATAGCTGTCCGTAGTAAGGTCTAATTGTTACTTCTTTGACCCAATCTGGATCTATAAAATCAGGAGGATCTAAAGTTATTTGGGTTAACAGTTCCGGTTTGCTTTCTTTGCTGACAGAAGGATAAAACAATCCCTCTTTGTAGGTGAGAGCTTGTTTTGGAAAAGTAACAGAAGCAAAACCTCCCTTTTTTCTGTAACGAGGGAATTTTGGTTTATCTACTTTCCCTTGATAGTAAAGCCCGACTAATTTGTTGTAACTGGCGATCGCTTCTCCGACGGTTTTTAATGTCTGTTGAGCTGATTGAGCAGCCATCCCCTTGTAATGCGGACTCATCTTTAAAGCCTTGTCTATTTCCGGGTACTTGGTGCTGCACTTATACGTTTTCCAGCCAGACCTTAGTTCATCACCACGCCAATAAGTAATATAAGCTCCTTGGTCTTCTAGCCACTGGTAATGTTTTTGTTTTGCGTAATAGATGGCGCAATTAAATAAACTATTAGCTTGTTGGCACTGGAATTCCCAGAAGACTCTTTCTTCGTTGGAGAAATTAGATTTAACTGGGATTGTCTTATACACTTGCTTGTAACTTATCCTTTTGCTATACTAATTTTAGTATACTTCAGTGTTCTAGTAATGTCAGCTCAAAAAGCAAATAAATCTAAAAAAAGAATGAGAGGTATCCCAGTTTATTATGATGAACTAAAAAAGCAACACGGCATCTTACTAACTGATACTGCGTGGAAGTGGTTACAGCTTTCAGCTAAGGATTCCGGAACGAGCGTGGGGGAATTCCTCGAACGGTGGATCAGGAGCCAAATAAAAGACTAAAGGGACACTTTAAGGGGGTTAATCCCGTCTCTGTGTTTCATCCCCGCTCGCTTTGTGACGGGTTTCTCACATTTCAGGATATTTTGATAGGTTAAAACAGAAGCCATCATTCTCCCGATTGACACTTGAAACCTCACTCTAGTTACTGGCAACTGCGACCTTACCTCCGTTCCCAACGCTTAACTCTGGCTCAGACATTGGTTTGTACATTAGTATTCACGGTCTGCTGGCCCCTACTCCTTTGGTTATCTGAGCCCTTTTTTGATGTGGTCGGACAGGGAAAACTGGTCAGGAGTCTTCAGCTAGCTGGGTTAGCTGCTGTTGTGTTTCTGACCCAGAAAATAGCGCAGTACTGTTTGTATACCCTATCAGCAAAAGCTTCACTACACATTGCCCTTCATTTACGCGAAAACGTTTTTAACCATTTGCAGCGCCTCAGTATTGGTTACTTTGAAGCTGCTAGAACTGGTGACCTTACCTACCGACTCACGGAAGATCTCGATCGGATTGGGGAGGTGATTTACAAAATTGTTCGTGATTTTATTCCTTGTGTCTTGCAACTGATTGTAGTATTAACTGCTGTCATCTATATTAATCCAGAACTGACCCTAGCCATAGTAATTATTGCACCATTGATGGGGTTGTTGATTGGTTGGTTTGGGGAACAGATCCGGAAATTCTCCCATCGCAGCCAAAATCGGATATCGGATTTGTCCGCAATGCTGACGGAAGTGTTTAGCGGGATTCGATTAATCCAAGCTTTTGCTGCAGAAGACTATACCCTGGAAAAATTTAGTCAAGAAGCAGAAAACAACCGCAAAGCCAAGTATGCTGCTGAACGCCTCAGAGCAATTCAGTTTCCAATAGTCGGTTTTCTCGAAGCGTTGTGCTTCTTATTACTACTATTGTTAGGAGCATGGCAAATTGCTGAGGGTAACCTCACGGCTTCCAAGTTTGTCAGTTACGGTATCGGTGTTGCCATGTTGATTGATCCTATCAACATCTTAACCCAAAACTATAATGAGTTCAAACAGGGAGAAGCATCGATAGACCGCATCTTTGAACTATTTGCCCTTGAGCCAACGGTAGTCGAAAAGCCAAGCGCTATAGTTTTACCACCAGCGACGGGTAAGGTAGAATACTGTAATGTCAGCTTTGCTTATCAACCTGGTGAGCCTGTACTAAGAAATTTGAATTTAGAAATTGCTCCGGGAGATGCGATCGCATTAGTAGGCGCTTCGGGTGCTGGTAAAACTACTTTGGTTAATCTCCTGCCCCGCTTCTATGATCCGCAATCTGGAGAAATCCTAATTGATGGGATTAATACCCAAGATATTACCCTCAATAGTCTAAGGCGTCAAATTGGCATTGTTCCCCAGGATACCACTCTCTTTTCAGGTAGTATTGCTCAGAATATTGCCTTTGGTCAGTTAAAACCTGACTTTAAAGCTGTTCAGGAAGCGGCTAAGATTGCTAATGCTCACCAATTCATTATTAAACTATCTCAAGGATATCACACTTGGGTAGGGGAGAGGGGAATTAATTTATCGGGAGGGCAACGACAACGGATTGCGATCGCACGAGCGGTATTGCTCGATCCTAGGATCTTGATTCTAGATGAAGCCACCTCCGCTTTAGACTCAGAATCAGAAGCCTTAGTACAAGAAGCCTTAGAAAGGATTATGGAAGACCGCACTGTTTTTATTATTGCTCACCGATTAGCAACAGTGCGCCGTGCTGACCGGATTTTGGTAGTAGAACAAGGACGAATTGTTGAATCCGGAAACCATGAAGGATTGTTAGAAAAAGGTGGTCGTTATGCTCGGTTTTATGCCCAGCAATTTAATTGATCTAGTAAATATAATCGGTAATCGGTAATCGGTAATCGGTAATCGGTAATCGGTAATTTTAGACAATAACTATCACAATTTATTGAGTATTTATATCTAGGTCTTACTTGTGAAATTATTAATAATCAAGTATAGGAATTGGCAAGAATAAATAACTTAGGTTGAATGCTAAATACTTTATTCCCTGTTCCCTGTTCCCTAAAAACTTATAAATATTTACTTAATAAAGTCGCCAACCGGTATAGGAACAATGAACCTATTTTCCAAGCGATGCAGCGCCGCCAAAAGGGGTTTCCCCCACTCGCGCTTTGCATGGCTGACAGTGAGTGACGTGACTAAAACCGATCAGATGGGGGAGGTGAATGTTCAGGCACTAAAATCAGTTAGTATTGACCTCTATGCAGGAGAATTTGTAGTATTGCTTGATCCGTCTGGAAGTGGCAAGTCCACTCCACTTTGCTGAATATTCTCGGAGGACTGGATGTTCCCTAAACCAAACCCCAAAGGCGAACAACCTTGGCCTTTTGGCCTTTTGGCCACGCGGGGCGCGTTCGGCCACGCGTGCGCGTTCAACCTATCCTACTCCTAACGCCCTTTGCGAATAACCTTCAACCTTAAACCTTCAACTTTTAAACTTTAACTTTTAAACTTTAACTTTTAAACTTCAACCTTCAACTTTTAACCTTTAGTTACAATTGTTCCAGGTAACTCAACAGGTCTGCCATATCTCTAGTCTGAGGTTGAAACTTAGGCATTGGTGGTGTTCTACCACTGATCACTTGCTGAATCAGGCTGACGTCAGACTTTCTCTTAGAGATACTCAGTAGACTTGGTCCTACATTGCCATCCCCGTTGCCTCCATGACACCCAGCACAGTTGATTTGAAAAATAGCATTACCTCGGACTGGATCACCGTTCAGGGACAAAACCTTTTGTACATAAGGATCCCAATCCTGCATCATGGTAATTCCGATCAGGCTAAGACTTATAGCAAGCAAAGCCACTAGTACTATCAAGGTGACTCGCCGCACTAGAACTCTAGGTTGGACAAGCTGGTTTTCCAATGGGTCTCCTGTCAAGTTGACTATCTATAAAGCGCTTGTAATCTCGATAAAACTGAACCATTGATTAAGTTGTGTTAAGCAATGATAAGTAAATACTTAGACTAAGTATTATTTTTGTTTATAAACATAGCTTAAAATTTATGGAGTCATTAATCAAGATCTTGTGGTGTATTTGTATTATATGCTACAATATTTAGTCACTATATACCTGATACTAGCGGAATAGATCAAAAGTATACATTTTGGTATATAAGTTGGCCTATAGGAAAAAGTACTCAACCCAAGTCAGGGCATAGGTCATGACCTCAGAGCCTCCTGAGTGTGACGCCCGCAATCTCAACCCATGGAACTCAGGATGCTTGGTAAATAACTGTTTGACCACCAACAGCACCCTAAGGTTGATCAGACCTAGTAATATGAGAAACAGGTAAAAAAACTTAATTAGGAGACTTAGTGTGGTAGAACCGTTGCTTGTTGGGATTGTCCTTGGCTTAATACCTGTTACTCTATTGGGGTTATTTTTTGCTGCCTATATGCAATACCAACGGGGTAACCAACTTGGGGGTTAGTTTTTCCATCAAGAGAGCAGATTAACCCCTGACCATGACCAAACCCCTGACCTAAACCAATGGGCAATAGAAGGTCAAGGCAGTATTGCCATAGACTTTCTGGCGACAAATTTCTAAATTGGGGATTGGTTGTGGTTGCCAGTAGTTAGAGCCATGCTCAACAGCTAACTCACCATCCCTGTCGAGGAGCTGGTATTGAGCGATCGCATCTAACACTGGCTGGTACAAATCACTAGCGTAGGGGGGGTCAAAATAAATGTGGTCAAACTGTTGAGGAGCCAAGGTTTTCAATCGCCTGACCACATCCCCGTGCAACACCCGAAATTCTTGCTGCGCCTGAGCCATCTGTTGCCAGTTTTGACGAATAATTGAGCAAGCTTTTGCCCATTTGTCAATCCCTACCACCAAAATAGCTCCCCGACAAAGAGCCTCAGCACCCATTGAACCACTACCAGCACATAAATCCAGCCATCGGCAATTCTCTACACTGCCTTGCCAAATATTAAATACTGCCTCCCGCACCCGTGCTGGTGTCGGGCGGGTAATTTGTCCTGGCAAAGTTTTCAGTTGACGATTGCCGTAAATTCTCATCCAAACACAGGACAGTGGGGAGCGTGCTGATTAAATCAGTAGTAGTAGCAGAATTTTCAAAGAAGAATAATTTTCAGCCTTTGGTGACAAGTGTACGATCATGGCAGTAACTTTTGACCTGAGCCACGAAATTAGACAAAATTTGTAGTCCTGTAGTAGAAGACTTTTCCGGGTGAAACTGTACTGCTACGACGTTATTGTAAGCGATCGCAGCCGTCACGGTTTGACTCCCATGAGTAGTAGTTGCGGCTCGAATCCCAGGGTCAACTGGATCCACATAATAAGAATGGACAAAATAGACTCGGGGATTGCCCGATAAATGCTGCCAAACGGGACAATCTGGTTGAGTAAACTCTAGCTGGTTCCAACCCATATGGGGAATCGTAATACTGGGTTCTCGACGAAAGCGCCGCACTGTGCCAGGTACAATACCTAATCCAGGTTCTGTGCCTTCTTCACTTGCCTCAAACAGAATTTGTAAACCTAGACAAATACCTAAAAAAGGTTTACCGCTGGTAATGGCTTGTTTAATTGGTTGCTCCAGGTTACGCGATCGCAAATGTTGTATCGCTGGGTCAAACGCTCCCACTCCCGGTAGTACCACCGCATCGGCCTGTTCTATATCTGCTGCTAAATCTGTCACTAAGGTAGTTGCACCAGCTTTCTGTAACCCTTTACAGGCAGAGTGCAGGTTCCCCATGTCGTAGTCTACAACCGCAATTACTGGCATTAACCTGCTTTCCCTTACATTTACATTGGAATATTCAAGCTATTTTTATTTTAATTGGTTCTGTTGAATGAACAAAAAAATCCTCCTGACATCCTTTCAAACCTGGCTACCGGATCAGGTATCTAACTCCTCCGATGATTTATTAGAGAAAATTGCTCAAACCAATGATTTATCTGCTTCCCTGACTTTTCTAAGGCAGTTGCCCGTTGATATTGCCGAAGCTAGTGCTCAGGTAATTGCCAAAATTGATCAAATACAACCCGATCGGATTATTTGTTGTGGCATGGCTTGTAAGCGGCACAAATTAACCGTGGAATCCTGTGCTACTCGTGAAGATGCCTGCCTTCAAACCCCAGTTAACTTAGAGAAACTAGTAGCTCCCTTGAGTGGATGTGAGATTAGCCATGATGCTGGTAAATTTGTCTGCGAAGGACTTTATTACGAAGTGTTGAAGTATCTTGGAGAGCATCACCTCAATACTTCTTGTATCTTTGTTCATGTGCCTGTGCTGAATCTAGACAATTTGCCTGGTATTTTGGCTGATTTTAGGATAATTTTGGAACAAATGGCACAATAGAGCTACCTGCTGTTGTTGGCAACTTCGGTATGAAAAACAGTATCAGAAAAGCGATGGGGCAAGGTAGCGCTGCCAAAGGGAGCCAGTGTGATCTTGAGGAGGCAGCGCCTTCACGCGGGGGTCTCCCCCATCAGCTACTGCCGTGGCTCCCCCAATTCGGCACGGCATCAAGACAATACTTTTGCAATAGGTCTAATCAAGACAACCGTCAACGGTCAACAAATACAAACTTTAGTTAATAAATCTTGATACTTATAGAAGTATATATTAATACAGGTAAACAGAGCTTACGCAATTCAGCCATCGACACACTACCTGTAGGGGTTAAAGGGTAACTGTTAACACTACCTGTAGAGTTCTTGCGTAAGCTCTGCATCAGCTGTTTCGGTGCTCAATACTGATTATAGGACTGATTGAAAAACTTTTCCCTCGGCAATATTACTGAAGTTGATTACGCTAATTAGCTCAAGTCATCTGTATCAAGTGAGGGTTAGCTCCTAAATTCCCTTACTGGCTTATGTTCTGGTATTTTTGTTTCCAGAAATATTGACAATATTGGTTTAATCAGACTATTTTAGATACCTTTATAGATAAAGATATCCACAGGGAACTCAGCCTCCGGCTGTACGACTCGGGCTGTGCTAATCGCGCTGTGCGACCCCCACTAGCTAGTATTCAACTAGTGGGCTTGCTAAGTAATTGTACTTGTGTAGATTCTGTAGATACTAAGGAATTACATTGGTGGTACTTAGGGTAGTACTTCTGGTGGTACTTCCAATGCAATTGCTCCGAGTAAACCCTTACGAAAATCCCCCAATAGTTGCCGCGCTGTACGTTCGATGTTTCCCTGATAGCGATAGTCGGCTAGACCATGTAAGTAATCTTCAGCGGTCAATGGGTTTGGGTCTAGTTGGTACCGCTTTTCTAAAGAAGACTTTAATAAAAGAGTGTACTCCTTCATATTATCTAAATCTTTCAGGAATGCAACCAGTGCTGTTGCTACCCGTTGGTTGTCGTAAGATGCTTCACCAATGTCATCACAGATAGCTAACTTGAGCGCCTGCTGCTGATTGTTTAACTTGACAGGAATAACACCAGGAGTATCAAGTAGTTCAAGTTGGTCAGAAATACGTATCCAACGCAATTGACGTGTCACACCGGGACGACGAGCACTCTCTACCACACGACGTCCCAAAAGTCGATTAATTAAAGCAGATTTACCGACATTGGGAAATCCAATCACCACAGCTCGGACAGGACGAGGTCGCATTCCCCGTGAGCGCCTACGTTGATTGATTTCCTCCCCAGCTGTCTGGGCTGCTTTAGCCACAGCTCGGATACCCTTACCCTGTTGAGCATTAGTGAAATAGGGGATATCCCCTTGCTGTTGAAACCAAGATTCCCAAAGTTGGCGCATCCTTGGCTCAATCATATCCACCCGATTGATCACTAACACTCGAGTTTTATTACCCACCCACTGGTCGGTTTGAGGATGATTGGTAGAGAGGGGAATCCTAGCATCCCGCACCTCTAATACCACATCCACTCGCTTCAACTGTTCCTTGAGTTCTCGCTCGGCTTTGGCAATGTGTCCGGGATACCACTGGATTGTCATGAGTTATTAGCCATTAGTCATTAGTCATTGCTGATTAGTCATTGGTCATTAGTTAATTGAAAATCGACCATGGGCAATTGACAATTAGTAACCAAGGAATTTTATTGAACCAATGACTAATCACAAATTAGGGAATAATCAAAACTGGACAAGGGGACAAATTAATTACTCGATCGGCAACGCTATTAGCTATACCTTCATCTGTCAAGCCTAGCCCCCGAGAGCCCATCACAATTAAATTTGCCCCAATTTCGTCAGCCACATCGCAGATCACGAAGGCAGGCTTTCCTTCCCGCTCCAGGGTTTTGGCTTCAATGCCTTCCTGAGCAAATAGTGCTTTGGCACCGTTAAGCAGTTCTGTTACTGCTTCAGGGGATGTCATTGCCTCAGGAGCAGCTGCTGTAGCTTGATCAGGGTCAGGTTTTTCAACCACTGACAGCAGATATAGATTGCTGCCGTACTTTTGCACTATGTTCCCAACAATCTCAGCAGCTTCACGGCTTTCTCGACTTGAGTCAATGGGAAATACAACGGTATTGAACATATCACAGATTTCCTCCAGGATCCGGACTCCGGTAAAATGTGAACGGTCTTAACAAAAGAATACCTTTTGTCCTGGTCATTCAGCTGGTGACTTACCAGTTAATGTACAGCGACTCTCTGAAGTAAAATCATCCGGCAACACGGCTGATAGTCAGGGATTAGCAGGCAATAGCAATTAGGAGATTAATACTGTGTCCAAGAAAAGTGTAGCCAATTTAAGTGAATCAGATTTAGCCGGAAAAACGGTATTGGTCAGAGCAGACCTGAATGTACCCCTGGATGACAATGGCACCATCACCGATGATACTCGCATTCGTGCTGCTTTACCCACTGTTCAAGATTTACTTAAGAAAGGGGCAAAGGTAATTCTGTGTAGCCACTTGGGACGTCCCAAGGGACAAGTCAAGGAAAGCTTGCGTCTAACCCCCGTTGCTAACCGTCTTTCGGAACTGCTGGGTCAACCAGTCACCATGTGTAAAGACTGTGTTGGGGACGAGGTGGCTGCCCAAGTTGGTGCTTTGGCAAATGGTCAGGTGGCTTTACTGGAAAATCTCCGCTTCCACGCTGGAGAGGAAAAGAATGACCCAGAATTCACCAAACAGTTGGCATCCCTGGCTGATTTGTATGTCAATGATGCCTTTGGAACAGCGCACCGGGCTCATGCCTCTACTGAGGGAGTCACCCATTACCTGAGTCCTTCTGTAGCTGGGTACTTGATTGAGAAGGAACTACAGTATTTACAAAACGCTGTAGAAAATCCTGAAAAGCCTCTAGCTGCAATTATTGGCGGCTCTAAGGTTTCCAGTAAGATTGGGGTGATTGACACTCTACTGGAGAAGGTGGATAAACTGCTAATTGGCGGTGGAATGATTTTTACCTTCTACAAGGCCCGTGGTATGAGTGTGGGTAAGTCCCTGGTGGAAGACGATAAGCTCGATTTGGCGAAATCCTTAGAAGCTAAGGCAAAAGAGCGTGGTGTGCAATTGCTGTTGCCCACTGATGTGGTGATCGCAGATAATTTTGCCCCTGATGCTAATTCCCAGACTGTCAGTATTGAAGCTATTCCCGATGGCTGGATGGGTTTGGATATTGGTCCAGATTCTGTGAAGGTGTTTCAGGATGCTTTAGCAGATTGCAAAACTGTAATCTGGAATGGTCCGATGGGAGTGTTTGAGTTTGATAAGTTCGCTAAGGGCACAGAAGCGATCGCAAACTCTATGGCTGAGTTGACCAAGACAGGTGCATCTACCATCATTGGTGGTGGTGACTCAGTAGCTGCCGTGGAAAAAGTTGGTGTTGCTGACCAAATGAGCCACATTTCCACCGGTGGTGGTGCCAGCCTTGAGTTACTCGAAGGCAAGGTTCTACCTGGAATTGCTGCTTTAAATGATGCTTAAATATTTTTTAAAGCATTGTTTTAAAGCATTGTTTTAAACCATTGTTTTAAATAGGGAGATAGTCTTGCTTTCTCCCTATTTATCATTGTCTTGATTGTTAAATTTTTCGGTTTCCGATCAATCAGCATTGGTTTTTATAATCTATTTGGAAATCCAAGATTGGGACTAAGGGCGAAAAAGTAATCAAAAACAGAGCATGGCGTAAACGTCACCATCAGTGATTTTGTCTTTGGTAAACCTCATCCAACCTTCAACTTTCAACCTTCAAATTTCAACTTTGAACTTTCAACTTTCAACCTTCAACCAAAAGTTATTCCCAACCTTGCAATTGATTCATCCAAGCTGTAATCTGATCACGGCGAGTTTCAAAGGTAGCAGCAATCCAGATAAACCCAATTCCCACAAACAGGGCTAGCACCCATTTAGAAAATGGATAATCAACGCTAAAAATCAGTAGTTGGTAGATCGCATTAATTAAAAATGTTCCCGTCCCAACATAAAGAAATGCTCTTATTTTAATCGCCAATCCAGCAAAAATTAGCACTACACTAATTGCCCCAGTTAATAACCCAAGCCATTGAGCAGTCCAAAAGGAAACCAAACAAATCATACTAGTCCCGATTAACCGGAGATTGTGACGTATTTGTTTTTGGGGGGGTTGGCTTAGATAGGGATCGACTTGGGCAATATACAGTAACGACAAACTCAAGGGGAGAACATACCAAAGAGCAGCAGTTAATTGTAGTTGTCCAAACCAACGGAGCAACATCCAGTCAATTACTATTACACTGATAAAGGTAAACCGAATTTGCTGATTAACAATAGCGAGAATAATATAGAAAGCTGCCATAATCAGCAAACTAGCTAAATTACCGCTATAGGGATTTTCTGCAATGGCAATCAAGGGGATTAAGAAAGCAGCAATTTGCCAAGGACGTTTCGACCAACCCCAATTTTCCCAAGGTAGGAAATACAGAAAGTAAGCCACTAAGGATGCGATCGCACCTTTCCAAGGCACTAATGGTCCCGATAACAGACGTGCCACAGGGGTATTAATCCAATACAGCCGCATCCCCCATGCTTCAGCAAAACCTAAATAAACCCAGATTTCTCCAAGCAAGGGATTGAAGCTATTCCGTCCTTGAGAAATAGCATAGATAACTAAAAACGCGCCAGTACTAAATCCCAGCATCATAGCGGATTCAATCGGCTCAGTTGTTGCTGCTATCAACAAACAACTACTCCATACCCAATGGAGATAGGAAATAACCTTTAGTTCTTTGGAAGTAAAATGTAGATATCGTTTCAGCCAAGGAGACAATACCCGATAGGCGTACATAATAGTAGTGCCAAGCACGGCCATTATAATCAATCCATCCCCTTTTGCTCCTCCTCCTAATTGGGATAATTGATAGAACAACAGTTGATAGGCAGAAACTGATATCCCAAAGAGAGCAAGGTAAATTAGAGGTTTAAATTCTGCACGGCGACGCCCTACCCCAATCGCAATTATTGCTAGGGCAAAAGACAATAAACCTGTCCAATTGGTAAATGTACCCCAACTTAAGAGCGGTCCTAAGCTACCGTATAGCAGGGGAATAATATGCCAGCTACTAGGTATTTTGTCGAGATTAGATCGGCGTCGCCACCAATCTCCTAACAATTGAGCAATTAGTCCTAATATTATATTGGCAATGGCTAAATTGATCAGTGAATGCTCAAATAAGCCCAGCGCTTCTGTTAAGCCCAGCGTTTCTGTAGTTAACAGTTCCACACTCCAACCAATCCCATAAATAGCCCAGTTGGATGGATAAGGAAAACTGCGATACGCGATCGCTCCTAAGGTCACTGCATTTACAATGAGCATAAACCATGTTGGTGACCCAAAACCAATGTAGACTATCAGAGAATAACAAGTCAGCAGAATTAGCTGAAAAATAAACAGTGCGATCGCCCACCCATCCATTGCTTGTGCATACAGTTTTGGGAGGGTTAAAGGTTGTTCTCCTTTGGCGTTACCTTCGGGTAGGTTTGCTTGTTGATTTGAAGTTTTTAATTGTGATTGGTTATCCTGTATCTTGCTAACACGAAGTAACCAGCTTCGCGATAACCATAAGGTTAAAATAGCGATCGCTCCCACAACAAACCAATCTTGTCCGGACAGTTGGGGAAACCCAAGGATGCCATCCCAAAGCAGGAATCCTACTAAGCTAATGCCGCATCCTACGGTAATTGCTGCTGATGTTAATTGCTTTAAATAGCGAGTGTTAACCAACATCAGTGCTGTAGCGGACGCTAAACTGATTAACCGCATTCCTGGTATTCCTAGGATCAGGAATTGGGATAGGATGACAGCAACTACACTCAACTGGATTACAAACTTGTCTTGAGGGGGTTGCCAACTGCGATAACCACGTGCTAATACAGTCAGAGATAATGGAGTGATTAGCCACAACAGACCCCATGCTCTCAGGTAATTATCTGGGTTAACGTCGTAGGCACTATAGTTGACACACAATAATACATAACTCAGACCAGCTAAACTTAAACCCAAGTGCCAAGCACTCTCTCGCCAGATCTTGACATAGTCAGAAGTCGCGGGAATTTTTAAACTTAAGCTCCATTCTGCTACCATCAGGGCTAATAAAATTGCTGAAAAGCCCCCTAGATGTAGGTTGGGAAAGATATAGTTAATGGCACTGATAACGGTTGCGATCGCACTACTGTGGGTTAGGTAGACCCTTAAGCGCAGATGACGCTTAATCCCTAACCTATCCCGTCGCTGAGTCACAATCCCTAAAGTGATAGCAGAATTAATACCATTAATCGTGAGTAACAGAGGATTGGAAAAACACAGAGTAGTCAGATTAACTCCTATTCCTAGAGCAATGACTTCTGCAAATTCTGCCAGATCATGTTTTTTGCGCTGATATAACCAATCTGCTAACCCAACAATTAAAACCAGATAGGGAAACAGTACTAAACTCAACAATACATAGGGAGTTTCTTGGGAATGGGTTAACCTAGTTGCTGTTTCCAGTAGCCAGGTTTGTATTGATGGCGGAATCAATCGCCATGAAAGCCAAACCATCTGTAAGCCAATAGCTAACATGGCGGCTAAATCGGAACGTCGCCAAAATTTTAGTAAACGATTGACAAATAACCACACCCCGAGCCCACTGACAATCATGGCTTGCCAAGGAAACTCAGCTGCTACAGAAACTAGCCAACCGAGCACCAGCAAGCTACCCCCTAACCAAATCATAGGGAGACGGGGAGACCGGGAGACCGGGACAGATGGTGCCTGAGGCTTTTGGGATAGCCAGTAGAGAAACCAACCACACATCCCAATCGCTAACCCCAGTTGTTCAATATCGACACCTATGACAAAAATGGCTCTAAATAGCAGGATGCCGATGCCATAAACTAAGATGGGGAAGCCAGCAACATCAAAAATAAACGCTGAATTTTTCTTTCTGGATTCTATATATAAGGTAGCGATGGTGCTACCAATGCCCAAATAAACTGCTCCTATGGGAAATCCAGGAATACCCCAAGCCCAATTTAGGTAACTCAGACCTAAATAATTAAGAATGGGTAAGGGGAATGATTGTCGTTGTCGTAATCGTAAAAATCCTTTACCATAGCCGCGACCTAAGAGTATTGAACTTAGTACTATGGCACTTAGTACCACTGTCGCTACCGCTACCACTAGCCAATTGAAAGGATGACGCCACAAGCCAAAGCCATCCATTGCCCAAAAATTGACTGGGATCAGCAACAGAGTCACAACTCGCAAGGTCTGAGCCGTTAACGGTAAATTCCCTTGTTTGGTTGTCCAAGCACTAATCCCCCAAAAGCTCAAGGTATAGGCAAGCAATACTCCATACTGTCCAGCAGCTGGGAAATTGTCCCATTGACTAGCAGCCAGTACCCCAGAGGATACCACCACCATAAACATACCCAGGAATAGCAACCAGCGGACACTGAATTCTGCTTGAAGGGATTGCCACATTTGAGCAATCCAGTTGGGTTTCTTCGGTAGTGGTGTCTCCGGTGCAAAGTCATTACTAGCTAAAGGTGACACTAGTTGAGGCGCGGGTTTCGCGACTGATAAAGCAGAAACCTTTGGAGTTACACTAAGTTCTGGTAAAGCACAGGTGAGATGTTCTCGACACAACCGTTTAACAAAGGTTTCCTGAAGCAAACCCAAACCTAACCAAGCATCTAATCCTTCTAAAAGGGCGGGATGGGAAGCTTTAGTTTTAAATATGATGTCGATGCTAGTCTCAGAGAGTAAACCTAGCTCTTGCCATAGGGCTAAAGCTTCCAACAGTTTAGACTGAGAAGTATTGGTTTTGAGGGCAATAGTGATAGGACCCTGCCGTGGCGATGACATAGGCAATATTCCTAGTTAATTAGGAATGCAAGGGTGGCTGATTTAGGATACAGATACTTACTATTGTCCACTAAAAAGCGGGAACCTTGCTAGATACCACATTCCACCCCGTCAACTGTCACAATAGAATCTTAAAGTTGGCAGCTATGACCCTATTAAGCCTTGATGATCAGCACTATTGCACGTCTTGAACAATAGTCATTAGCATAATGCTTCCTGATTAATTATTGCGATTACCCTATACTATTTACTTAGATGTAAAGAATTGTAAATGCTGCTCAATGGCTCAACCCCTCAACCTTTTAAGCTTACGGAAATTGATCAATAAATTATTATCTTTGCTCCCAGCATTAAGGCAGGAGATTTGGATTCTAGCAACCGGTCGATTGTTATTGCACATCGGTCAGGGGTTTACTTTAGTTTATGCCTCGATTTTTTTTGTTAATCAGATTGGTTTATCCGCCACCCAAGTTGGAATTGCTCTAGGAAGTGCTTCAATTTCTGGAGTATTAGGACGCTTGATATCAGGGACTTTGGCTGATTCCAAGTTTTGGGGACGCAAGAAAACTTTGCTACTCTCGGCAGCCGTTTCTGCTCTAGCAAGCCTTTGTTTAGCGTTTACCTATAATTTTAAAACTCTGGTTATTGCTAACTTACTGATGGGTTTAGGGATTGGTCTATATTGGCCTCCTACTGAGGCAGTGGTCACCGATCTAACCACTCCTGTTCAGCGTAATGAAGCCTTTTCAGTTACTCGTTTAGCTGATAGCTTAGGACTAGGATTGGGAGTTATTGGGGCAGGGCAGTTAATTGCTGCTTCTGGGAATTACCGTACTTTATTTGTGCTAAAAAGTATTTTTTATGTGATTTTATTCGTTGTCATTTATTTAGCGATCGCAGAAACAAATAATGTTCAAGATATGCCTCAATCCCCTACCCAATCCTGGAAACAAGCACTAAGCGATCGCTTTTTGATGATTTGGTTACTAGGGAATACTCTCTTCACCACCTATGATGCTCAACTCAATAGCATTATGCCCCTCTATTTTGCCAATTTTGTTCCAGGAGGAGGAACAGAAACCGGATTAGCTCCAGAAACGATTAGTCTTATTTTCTTTTGGCATGTCGCCTTTAGTGCCATTTTTCAATTACCTGTTGCCCGCTTTCTAAACCATTTTAAACGCACCAATGTTCTGATGGTTTCTTTACTTCTGTGGTCTGGAGGATTTGTGTTAGTGTGGCTCACAGGAGTTGTTTCTAAGCTAGCAGTTATTCCAGCACTTTGTGCTTTGTTACTCTTAGCCTTGGCTAAGGTAATTTATCTCCCTTCTGCCTCTTCTTTGGTGGGGGATTTAGCTCCACAATCGTTGCGAGGAGTTTACTTTTCCCTTGAATCTCAGTGTTGGGCAGTAGGTTACTTTATTGGACCATCTTTAGGAGGTTGGGCATTGGATCAATCTCCAGAATTTACCAGTGGTTTTTGGTTACTGACTGCTAGCAGTGTCGGCTTAGGTCTTGGGATTTTGTCCTATCTGGGTAAGAAGAGTGATGAGGTGATCGGTGTTAGGCATCAGGCTTGAGGCTAATGGCGTTAAGTTTTATGTAACATAATTGAGTAAGAAAGCAGCATAATTACGTCTTTAAACAACAAAAAAATAAAATAATACTTTATTAATGAAGTTTAAAACTTTAATAGTGAAGCAGTAAGCATCATATTGCTTGGGTTAGGATTAGGCTTGATGTCCTAAAACCCGACATCTAAAACCCGACACCTAAGACCTATAATCTTTATTTTCCAGTCAAGAGCTAAGGTTTTCTGGCTTTATAATTGGAGGATAGCCAAAAGTACATGCTTTGATTGTGGCAAAGCATCTACCTTTGGAAGGAGTGTTGTTGTCTTCCCTGTTGAGAGAGTTGAACCGACCTTGCTAGCTTTGCTCAAAACCCTTATCGACATTATCAGGCGTTGGTGGTCGGAGTTTACCCTCCAGACCAAGCTAATGGCAGCAGCAACTCTGGTTGTATCATTGCTCATGAGTGGCTTGACCTTCTGGGCGGTGAATACGATTCAGCAGGATGCTAGGATGAACGACACTCGCTTTGGTCGTGATCTCGGTCTCTTGCTGGCTGCCAACGTTGAACCTTATGTTGCGGCAAATAATTTCGACGAACTAGCTCGCTTTTCCAGCCGCTTCTACAGTAGTACCTCCAGTGTCCGTTACATTCTCTATGCTGACGAGGATGGGGAAATAATCTTTGGTATTCCTTTCTCCGCAGCAGAAGTAAAGAATTCTTTAACCATTAAGCGTCGGATTGAGCTACCGGAGGGCTACGCCAAAAACTCTGATGAGCCCATGGCACGGCAGCACCTGACTCCTGATGGTCAAGTCACTGATGTGTTTGTTCCCTTAATTGACGAAAACAAATACTTAGGGGTTTTGGCTGTGGGCATTAACCCTAACCCTACGGTGGTGGTTTCTTCCAATTTAACCAGAAATATGACTATTGCTGTGTTTATCTCGATCTGGGTGATGGTGATTTTAGGTGCAGTGGGGAACGCCTTGACTATCACTAAGCCCATTAAAGAACTACGAGTAGGGGTGAGAAATATTGCTGCTGGTAATTTCAAGCAGCGGATTGAGATGCCTTTGGGAGTAGAACTGAAGGAATTGGTGTCTAGCTTCAATGACATGGCAGAGCGTTTAGAACGCTATGAAGAGCAAAATATTGAAGAACTTACCGCAGAAAAAGCTAAGTTAGAGACTCTAGTTTCCACAATTGCTGATGGTGCTGTGCTGATTGATACCAATTTTCAGGTAATGTTAGTCAACCCCACAGCACGGCGGATTTTTGGTTGGGAGGAGGAAGACATTATCGGTAAAAATGTCTTATACCATCTTCCTGATGTGGTCACAATGGAACTAACACGACCGCTTTATCAAATGGCTACAGCGGAGAAACAGACAGAAACAGAACAGGAATCCCGCGAAGGTGAAGAGTTTCGTATTACTCTGACCAAACCGGTCTCTCGCACAGTTCGCATTCTGCTAAGTAAGGTACTCAACCAATCCCGGGAAAATATTAAGGGAATTGCTATCACTGTTCAGGATATCACCCGTGAGGTGGAACTTAATCAAGCAAAAAGCAATTTCATCAGCAATGTTTCCCACGAACTCAGAACACCTCTATTTAACATTAAATCATTTATCGAAACCCTCCACGACTACGGGGAAGAACTGAGCGAAGCTGAGCGCAAGGAGTTTCTTGACACGGCTAATCGGGAAACTGACCGACTAACCCGTCTCGTTAACGATGTTCTAGATTTATCACGGCTGGAATCTTGTCGAATTTATCAACTTGAACCCTTTGACATTGTTAGACCTATAGAGCAAACCCTGCGCACTTATCAGCTCAACGCTCGTGACAAAAGCATTGAACTGGCTCAGGAGATTGAACCAGATTTACCACAAGTTATGGGTCATTACGATTTGTTGCTCCAAGTCTTGGCTAATTTAGTGGGCAACTCGTTGAAATTCACCGAGCCTGGTGGACGAGTGGTAATTCGTGCTTATCAATTAGAACCAGAACTTAATCACCAAGAAGGAAAAGGCAGGGTGCGAATTGAAATCTCTGATACGGGAATTGGCATTGCTCCAGAAGACCAAAAGGCAATTTTTGACCGATTTTTCCGGGTAGAAAACCGAGTTCATACCCTGGAAGGGACGGGATTGGGGCTTTCAATTGTCAGAAACATTATCGAAAGACATCATAGCCGAGTAAACTTAGTTAGTGAAGTGGGAGTTGGGACAACATTCTGGTTTGATTTAGAGGTGTGTGAAGAACAAAAAATAAAGGTTAAAGAACATGTGCAAGTAGACACCTCACAGACAATACCAACCGACTCAGCCACTACTAGTAATCTGTCAATTTCGTAGCGCCTAATACTATCATGTTTAGTGAATTCAATTTTGACGGAGTACTAGTTGAGTTTAACTTAGTTTAATTTAACTACTGGCCATCAGGGCTAGCAAAAAGCTAGCAGCTATTAATACCAATAGACCTAGTAAGGCTGGGTTTCTTTGACACCAAAGCCTGATGGATTCGAGTAAGCTACGCTGGGGATTATAAATCTGCTCAGGCTCTGAGGTACTTTCGGAACTATCTTCGTAAAGGGTACACTCCTTAGCATAGGGACGTTGGGGAAAGGTACAGGTATCATCAGCATGATAGGTACAGGTTTCACACAAGGGGGTATCTCCTGTGGTTTGGTGTAAGGTAATCCCCGGATGACCATAGGCTTTAAGGATTGCTCCACAATGGGGACAGGTAATCACCTTGCTATTGATAGGTTGATGGCATTTGGGACAATTGGTCATTAGTCATTAGTCATTTCTCAATAGTCAAGACTTACGCATTTGCCCCCTAAATCCCCCGAGCGAGCAATCCCTCGCTCGGGGGACTTTGACATCATTACCCCCCAGAATTGGGGGGCTAGGGGGGCGAAATCAACTTAACCGCGTAAGTCCTGATAGTCATTTCTTCATATTAACTGTCTTGCACATCCAGCTGATTCCTGTTCTTTGCCTCTTTGCGGTTTAATCATGTCCCCGTACTTAATTATTTGCCCTGGTATCCATGAGCCCCAACTGACCCAGGATTTTTTAGCAAGTTTGGAGCTATCAAGTCCTTGGACTGAGAAAGTGTTAATTTTTCCAGCTCAGGACTACCCAGCTTACTCAGCTATTCATATTTTAGAGTTCTTGCAAGGTCACATTGGTTTGGTGAAGACTCCCATAGTCTTGATCAGCTTCAGTGCTGGGGTAGTGGGTGCGATCGCAGCAGCTTGGGGTTGGCAGCTACTGGGAGGAAACATCCAAGCATTGATCGCTGTTGATGGCTGGGGTGTGCCTCTGTATGGCAATTTTCCCATCCACCGGATTAGTCACGATTACTTTACCCACTGGAGTTCAGCGCTATTGGGGGCAGGGGAAGACAGTTTCTATGCTTCACCACCAATAGGCCATTTGGACTTGTGGGGATCCCCTAGTCAGTGCCAAGGCTGGTGGGTTCAGGTGCCTAGAGGTGAGCAACCCCCACAACGAATTTATATAACTGCGGCTGAGTTTATTATCCAGTTATTGGTGATTTACTCAAGCCTGTGAGCAGCAATCTTAGTTAGTAATTGTGGCCTTAACCGAGTGCCAGATTTAATGGTAGATGTGACCCAGAACTAACCTACGCTTCTCGCCAACAAGATGAGCGTAAATAGTTGATTAATGAAACAATTAAACGTCAGTTTCAAATATCGCTAGTCGTAGCCGATCGGCTGACTCTTCTATTTCCGCCAAAGACTCAAGGCTAACAACTACTTTCCGTTCAATTCCTAAAATTTCCGCTGCTCGATCAACAGCTGCTTTTTCTTTTTCGTGGTACACTCCATCAGCACGGCTCATCTTTATGGCTTGATATAACATAGAATGGCCGACATTTATAGAAAAATCATAATGAATAGCGCTCAATAACTGTTCGATGTCGGCATTTTTTCCATCGAAGTTTATGACATTTTCTTCTAGGAGGTCAGATG
>WTKN01000085.1 GCA_011524395.1 Moorena sp. SS36440bin_2 | reverse complement strand
GTACGGTTCTGAATCGGAGGTGCCCCGGATAATACCGGGCATCGACCGTAACCAAACTATTAACCTAAATCGAACTCTTGCTTATTCCAAAAAAGGGGGAGTAAACTGGTATGACTATAATTCGATCAAAGAATGTGTGGAATCAGAAATACAAATACTAGAGCAGATTCAGCCAGATTTAGTTTTAGTCAGTTTCCGCCCTACTGCCAATACTGCTTGCGAATTATTACAAATACCTCTGGCTACTATCTTAAATGCTTTGTGGACTAATTACTCTGCAGTAAAAATCCGAGCCCCCGAACATCATCCCATTACTAAAATTCTGGGAAGACCTGTTGCTTCGCTGATTGCTCCCTGGGCAAAAGAAATAGTGTTTACTCTAGATAGCTTACCATTTCAAAAGTTTCGTCGCGATCGCGGACTTCCACCTCGTCGAAATATTTGGGATGTCTGGCGAGGAGATTTAAACTTAATTGCTGACATTCCAGAATACAGTCCTACAAAAAACTTACCATCTAATTTCCACTATATTGGTCCAATTACCTGGCAAGCCGATTTAAAAATGCCATCCTGGTTTGAGACACTCGATCCTCAACGCAAAACCCTCTACATCACCATGGGAAGCACTGGAAATAGTAGCTTGTTTGAACAGATAATGGAAATTTTTGAGGATACGGAATATCAGTGCATCATGACTACTGCTGGCAGAGCAAATTTACTAAATGTTCCTAAAAACTTTTTAGTAGCTGAATATGCTCCTGGTGACAAAATCATGAAAGTAAGTGACCTTGTAATTTGTCAAGGTAATCATGGAACTGTCTATCAGGCACTAACTGAAGGAGTACCTATCATTGGTATTGCTGGCTCTTCCGAACAGGATTTTAATGTCGATCGTGTTACCGATCTCGGAATTGGCATTCGATTAAGCGGGCTTAAATTTCAACCATCACATCTATTACAAGCAGTTGAGAAGATTTTTACTGATAGTAGTTATCTAGAAAATGCTCGTAAGTTTAGCCAAAAAGTATCAAAATATAATGCTCCTCAAAAAGGGGCACAAATAATTGATAATTATTTGTCCTCTCCGCAAGAACAAACATTATAATTTTAGGAAAGAACATGACTGATTTTACAATTTGTAACTCTTGTGATTATCCAGGCAGCTTTGAAACATCAGAAGACGTTCAGCTAGTCAAATCTAACGTCAGAAAATTTAGCCACGAAAAATTTTCTGTTTGGCGCTGCTTATCATGCGGTTCTCTACATTCCAAAGAAAAAGTAGATTTAGATTATTATTATTCAGACTATGGTTCACATAAAGTTGCTTTAGACTATTTTATGCGTTCTGCGTACTCAAATCGTCTCAAAATTTTGAAAGACCACGGTTTTAAAGGACAAGGAAAACTTTTAGACTTCGGTTGTGGTAATGGTATATTTGTTAAGTTTTTGTGCCAAAAAGGTTTTGAAAGTTATGGATACGATCGATATTCAATGGAACATTCAGATACAAGGCTTTTAGGGTAAAAATATGATTTTATTACCTCATATGATGTTATTGAGCATGTTGAAGAGCCAAGAGAAAATTTTAGGGAAATGTTTAATCTATTGAAAAAGAATGGTCTGTTGATTTGGGCAACAAATAACGCGACAGAAATTGATTTATCTCGTACGGAAAGTCTAGAATTGCATCAACCATTTCACAGACATATACTTTCAGAAAAAGCATTGATAGATCTAGGTACAAGTGCTGGATTAAAATTAATTAAAACTTACAAGAAATACAGAGGCAATCCTCTCAATACTCTATTTCCTTTAGTTAATGCTAGATTTCTTTGGAGCTACGCTTATTCTTTAGGGAGTGTTGTAGATGCTTGGACTGATTCTCCACAGTGGGGAAAAGTAATATTGAATCCCTTACTTATATTTTACGCTTTTGCTGGTTATTTATTTCCGCCACCAGGAAGTATAATAGCTGTTTTTCGCCGCTAAAAATTAGGTTGAGGGTAAGTTATTTTGTTATTTACGCTAACTTAATTCCTTTTCCCTGACCTTAGCTCAGTAAATCTTTTAGGTAAGCATTCAGCTATCAGCTAATGCGCTACTTGAGGTGCGTGCGCGTTCAGCTATCAGCTATCAGCTATCAGCTATCAGTCAAAAGGGCTGTAGCCACGCTACCGGAACAGTTTATGCCCATAGCGCACGCTACACCGAACAGCTTTTGAATAAAATAAGCTGACGGCTGACGGCTGACGGCTGAATGCTTACGCTTTTAGGTACTGCTTTTTCCTAGTCTGACAAAAGAAATTTATATCTATAGCGCTTCGCGCTCGTATGGTTAAAACTTATAGCTATGGGCATATACCACAGGGAACATAAAAAAAACAATGTGTAAATACGCCAGAGCGAAGCGCTATAACTATCCAACTCACGTTCTGAATTTAAATGTGGAGCCTATTCTACCGCAATACCCGACTACTGATTCTAACGATTTGCCTGATTCTAGTTTGGGGACTTTCTTCCTTCGGAATCCTACCCCGGATGGAAGACCCTGCACAGAGCCAGTGGTTTGGTCAGGTTAATACATACTTTCCTGGAGCCAGTGCTGAACGGGTAGAATCCCTGGTAACGGATCAAGTGGAACAAGAGCTATTAGAGATTGAAGAAATTAAATACCTCAAATCTACCTCCCGCCTAGGGAGCTCCACGGTTGTGATAACACTAGAAGATAGCGTTCACAATCATGACCAAGTTTGGTCTCGGGTGCGCGATCGCCTTGCCGATGTTACCCCAAAGCTGCCTCAAGAAGCCCTAGAACCGGAATATAAAGAAGTAACACCCGCTAATACACTGATGGTTGCACTAACCTGGGACTTAGAAACACCAGCCAACTATGCCATTTTGCGCCGTCAGGCCAAGAACCTTGAAGGTGAACTCCTCACCCTCCCAGGCACAGAGAAAGTGGAATTATTTGGGGCTCCCACTGAGGAAATAGTAGTCGAGATTAACCCAACCGACTTAGCTACACTCGGTCTGACTCCCCAAGAGCTTTCACAACAAATCCGCCTCAGTGATGCTAAAGTTGCCGCCGGTCAGGTACGTAACAGTACCAATAATCTCTTGCTGGAGGTAGAAACTGAGCTCGACTCTCTAGATCGCATCCGACAAATTCCCATTCGCGTTGCCAACAACTCAGGACAGTTTGCTCGCTTAGGGGATATTGCCAATGTCAAAAAAAGCATTTTGGAGCCACCATCGGAATTAGCCATCATCAATGGCAAACCGGCCATAGCCTTAGCGGTACTGATGGATTCAAAAAAACGCATTGACCAATGGACAAAAGCAGCACACCAAAACCTAGAGAAATTCCAGTCAACCTTACCCCCTGGCATTGAGTTGGAACTTATCTTCGACCAAAGCCATTACGTCAATAACCGACTCAATAACCTATTCAAAAACCTGATCCTGGGAACCCTGTGCGTTGTCGGCAGCACCGTCTTGATGATGGGATGGAAATCAGCCTTGATTATGGGTTCATCCCTACCCCTGTCAGTGCTGATGGTATTTGGGGGTATGAGGCTGCTAGAGATTCCCCTGCATCAAATGTCAGTGACTGGACTGGTAATTGCCTTGGGGATGTTGATCGATAATGCCATCGTAGTTGTGGATGAAATGCAAACCCTGCTCAAAAGCGGTCTAAAGCCCTTTGACGCTATATCTAAAACCGTGAGCTACCTGGCCGTCCCCTTGCTAGCATCTACCCTGACCACCGCCTTGACCTTCATGCCCATTGCCTTGCTTCCTGGGTCTGTGGGTGAGTTTGTCAAAACTATAGCCCTATGCGTGATCTTGGCTCTGTTCAGTTCCCTGCTTATTTCATTAACAATAGTACCCGCCCTGATCGGTAGGATACACATTCTCAATTATGAACAACGAACGAGGAATGATGAATTAACAGAAGTTCATTCATCACACAACTCACACTCAGGAGGGTGGTGGAATACAGGCTTATCCCAACCAGCCTTGACGAGACTCTATCGCCGCGGCCTGGATGCCATGTTGGCGCGACCGGTGCTGGGGCTACTGGTGGCTCTAATTCTTCCCATAACAGGCTTTGTGATGGCTTCGAGTCTTTCAGAGCAATTCTTTCCCCCAGCCGAGCGCGATCAGTTCAACATTGAATTAGAACTGCCCTCCTCCGCTTCCTTATCAGAAACTCAGTCTGTGGCGCTACAGGCGAGGGAAATTCTTCGTAGCCATCGGTCAGTAGTTAATGTTCATTGGTTTTTTGGCAAAAGCGCCCCGTCTTTTTACTACAATCTAGCACAAATTCGACAAAATTCACCCAATTATGCCCAAGGCTTGATTCAACTCGCCTCAGCCACCGAAACTGGTCAACAGATTCAGGCTCTGCAAGAGGAATTAGACCAAGCCTTTCCCTCCGTCAGGGTGTTAGTAAGACAGCTAGAACAGGGACCAAATGTTCCTGCCCCCATTGAATTACGTATTATAGGCCCTAACCTAAACATCCTAAAACAATTAGGAAACCAAGCCCGGACAGAACTGGTTGGTGTAGCCAACATCACCCACACCCGCACCAGTTTAGGGGAAGCCTTACCCAAACTAGGGTTGCGCTTAGACGAAGAACAAGCCCGGCTCACCGGATTGAACAACACTCAGATTGCTCAGCAACTCAATGCTAACCTGGAAGGAACAGTCGGTGGCTCTATCCTAGAGGGCACCGAAGAACTCCCAGTGCGCGTCCGCCTGGGCAAACGCGATCGCGGCAACCTCGACCAAATTACCACCCTTGACTTGCTGCCAACCACCATCCCATCGAATCAAAATCCCCCGACCGTTCCCCTCTCGGCTCTTGGTCAAATCGAACTGGTTCCCGAACTAGCCACCATTACCCGACGCAATGGCCAACGGGTTAATACAGTCCAAGGCTTCATCACAGCAGGAGTGCTACCCTCAAACGTTTTAGCGGACTTTAAACAGCGCCTAGAAACCAGTGACTTCCAACTGCCCCCAGGCTATTCTCTGCAGTGGGGAGGAGAATCCGCCGAACGCAATGAAGCCGTAGGCAACCTGCTGTCCACTGTCGGTGTGCTGGTAGTCTTAATGGTTGCCACCCTAGTTCTGTCTTTTGGTTCCTTCCGGTCTGCCGGGATCATTGCTCTAGTGGGTATTGGTTCCATTGGTCTGGCACTGGCTTCCTTGTGGATGTTTGACTATCCCTTGGGTTTCATGGCTATCCTCGGCACCGTGGGCCTAGTGGGTGTGGCGATTAACGACTCGATCGTCGTCCTAGCTGCCCTCCGGTCTGACTCAATGGCTCGTCAAGGGGACCGAAAAGCCATGGTAGAGGTAATTGTCCTTTCCACTCGCCACGTCCTCACCACCACCATCACTACAGTAGCTGGTTTCGTACCCCTGTTGCTTGATGGTGGTCAGTTTTGGCCCCCTCTAGCTATCTGTATCGCTGGTGGCGTAGGCGGTGCCACTCTCCTAGCTCTGTTGTTCGTGCCTTGTGCTTACTTGCTGCTTTTCCGTCGTCGTCCGAGAGTGAGGGACAGGCAATATCGAACTGTGTCAATAGACCATTTCAATTCCAATAGCGGGATTACTGTAGGGGGTCATGACTATGAATAATAACTCAGCTGGCCATCAAACTAGTCTGACAAGAGAACAGACAGACAGATTGGATAAATCTCCTCCTGCTGTTGAGCAAGAGCAAATCTTGCCTTCGTTAACTGTCAACGAAAGGGAAAAAACCCAAACACTGAATAAATTTGGCTTATGGCAGAGTGGGGCTATCTTATTATTGTCTGGGTTCTGTATTTTTCTGCTGAGTCCCCCTGGATCTAACTGGCGCTTAAATTTATCCAACCTTAATGCTAGCCAAGCCAATCAGGAATCGAAGCCCCAAGATTCCTTTTCCGGCAATATCCTTCCGGTTGAGACAATCAGCGTCAAGCCGGTAGATTCATACCAAGTGTTGCGCTCCTACACTGGCTCCCTAGTCACCCGCCGCAGTAGTGAATTGGGCTTTGAGCGTTCTGGTAAATTAGTCCGCCTCACAGTGGATGAAGGAGACTGGGTTAAAGCTAGTACGCCCCTGGCTTACCTAGATACCAGAAATCTGAAAGCCCAACAACGACAATTACTGGCGAATCTTGCCCAACAGCGAGCCCAGCTCAAGGAACTGTTTGCTGGACCGCGTTCCGAAACCATTGCGGCAGCACGAGCTTCAGTTAGGGATTTGAGTTCCCAACTCGAACTTGCTCGTAAGAAACGCTCCCGGCGGGAAGCTCTGTATAGGCAAGGGGCAATTTCCCGTGAGCAACTTGATGAGGCAGCTAGTCAAACCAGTGTCCAACAAGCTCGCCTTGAGGAAGCCAAAAGCCAGGTCGATGAGTTACTAGCTGGAACACGCCCGGAACGGATTGAAGCCCAACAAGCATCAATCCAACAACTGAATGCCAGACTAGCCAGTCTCGAAATTGAACTGGACAACAGCATCCTGAAAGCCCCTTTTTCGGGAACCATCTCTGGCCGCCTTTTTGACGAAGGAACTGTAGTCTCCCCTGGTCAGCCCATCCTGCGCCTCGTGGAGGATGGTGCAATTCAAGCCCGGATCGGTGTGCCCGTAACGGCCACTGACCAACTCCAACTCAACAGCGAGCAATCGTTGCAAATCGGACAGAAGACTTATCGAGCCCGAGTTTCCTCAATTCTGCCCGAACTAGACTCTAGCACCCGTACCTTAACCGTTGTCCTCACCCTGGATGCCTTGGCAGTAAGGCAAGTGTCCCCTGGACAGGTAGCGAGGTGGAAATTAGCTGAAACTATTCCTACTGCTGGTTACTGGCTACCCACCACCGCTCTAGTGCAAGGAGTACGTGGTTTGTGGTCTTGCTACGTCTTGGGGGAATTGGCTGAATCGGATCGTTCTGGTGCAGCTCACGTCTTCAGTGTCGAACGGCGAGAGGTGGAAATTTTGCAGACACAGAGTAACCGCATTCTGGTTCGCGGTACCCTCCGACCAGGGGATCAAGTAATCGTCGGCGGAACCCATCGCCTTGTGCCTGGACAACGGGTGCGCTCAACAACAGTTGCTGGGGTCAAAGTGCGATAGTAGTGTCTTGGGCTAAGTAGAACAAGTATTATTGTTTAAGTTTAACCTTCTTGCTAATGTAATTAGTAGTTAACATAAACTCTTTAAGAAGATTGTATAGAAAAACACTGTTTACCCTCACCAGCATAGTCCTAGTCAGCAGTATCCTGGGCGCTTGCGCCAAGGCACCTTCCCCGCCTGATACTCAGTCCAGTCTCAGGCTGACTCCAGACGGTTTGGGCACACTCAACACAACTAGCAACTTTGATGCTGATACCATTAAGAGTGCTTTGCCCAGTTATACCGTAAAAAAAGAAACCACCTCTGCTGAAGGGGAAACTTACGATATTTTCAGAGCCTACTGGCAAGATAGCCTCGTAGTGGAAATCGATGCCGACATCTCCCAGCAGAAAATCCGCACCATTACAGTACTGAGCGATCGCATTCCTGGCCCAAAGGATGTGAAGGTAGGAATAGCCTACTCAGCTACTCCTGGACACGAGAAACTAGACTGCTTCCCAGGTGTGGAAGAGTCTACTGGTAAAGTGTTTTGTAGCTTTGAAAAAAATGCCTCGATCATATACGTCTACCAACCCCCTAACTGGGAAGGACCTGATTATAAGTTACCTCCCCAAGAGGTTCTGACCAAGGCGAAGCTAGATAGTCTACGTTGGGTATCACCTTAGTGCCCAAATAGCAAAAATTAATTACTAATTAGCGCTCTAATTACCGCTCTTTCAGGGCTGGGGAATAGCTCAATGGTGTTTTTGCTGAAGATTCCAACAGCAAACCATACTCAATGCCTTCCACCACAGCTTCATAGGACGCTTCGAGAATATTACTAGAAACCCCCACAGTTGTCCAGCGCTGTTCTCCATTGCTTGATTCCACTAGCACCCTTGTCTTAGCCGATGTACCAGCAGCACCATCCAGAATCCGCACTTTGTAGTCAGTTAAATGAAAATCAGCAATCTCTGGGTAAAAGTTCACCAAGGCTTTGCGCAAAGCTGCATCAAGGGCTGACACTGGTCCATTTCCTTCTGCTACTTCCAAAATATCCTGGTTGTTAACAGATACTTTAATGGTTGCCACAGAATTACTGTAGGGTTTACTGACCCCTTGTAGCATATCGCTATGTATCTGACAGCCTTTGAGTTCAAAGGGATGTTCTCGATATCCCAAAGCATCCCGCATTAACAAATCAAAACTGGCTTCCGCTGCTTCAAATTGATACCCTTCATTTTCTAGATCTTTGAGGCGTTCCAGGATTTCGCGACAGGCGGGGTCTTTTTTATCCAGGTCATGACCGAAACTACGGGCTTTTGCTAATACATTGCTCAGTCCCGACTGGTCAGAAATTACGATCCGACGCTGGTTACCAATCTGTTCTGGCTGAATATGTTCATAGGTCAGAGGATTCTTTGCCACCGCTGACACATGGATGCCACCTTTGTGAGCAAAGGCTGAACGACCGACAAAGGCAGCATGGTCATTGGGAGCAAGATTGACAATCTCGCTAATTAAACGACTAGCTTGGGTAAGTCTGGCCAGCTGATTATCCTGAATACAGGAATAACCAAGCTTCAACTGTAAGTTAGGAATCACAGAACAGAGATTGGCATTACCACAACGTTCACCATAACCATTAATCGTTCCCTGAACCATACACGCTCCCTCAGATACCGCAGCTAAGGCATTAGCAACCGCTGTATCGGAATCATTATGGGTATGGATTCCTAACATAGAAACGTTCAAGTCATTTTCAACATTCAACCTGCCAAGGTTCAACTCTTTAGCTACATCTCTAACAATTTGACTAACTTGATCGGGTAGGGTACCACCATTGGTGTCACACAGTACTAACCATTCTGCACCCGCATCTCTAGCAGCTTTCAGGGTTTTGAGGGCATAGTCTCGATTGGCTTTATAGCCATCAAACCAGTGCTCTGCATCGTAAATCACCCGACGCCCTTGACTACGGAGGTATTCTATAGTATCCCGAATCATGGCTAGGTTTTCCTCTAGGCTAGTTTTCAGCCCTTCGGTAACATGAAGATCCCAGGATTTACCAAAAATAGTCACCCAGCGCGTTCCTGCAGCTAAAATAGCTTGCAGCATCCGGTCTTCTGCAGCGATCATGTTTGGGCGTCGAGTTGAGCAAAAGGCTACTACTTCTGCTTGTTTGAGAGGTTCTTCTTTGAGCTTCCAGAAAAATTGCACATCTTTCGGATTTGCCCCTGGCCATCCTCCTTCAATGAAGGGAATACCCAACTCATCCAGTTGCCGAGCAATGCGTAACTTATCTTCTAGAGACAATGAGATTCCTTCACGCTGGGCACCATCCCGCAGCGTTGTATCGTAAATCCAGATGGGGTGAGAAGCTGTTGAAGTCATGGGCAGTTAGAATAGTTGAGTTTATCGTAAAGAAATGTAAATTGTAGTTAAGGGTAAGCTTTGATGGACTAAAGCTTAGTCAGAGGACTAGACCTCTAGAGATTTATAAACGCAGCTTATCTAGAACCATCAAACAATAAGAGCACCTTGGTGTATTGCCACATTGGCTTTGTTCACAACACTAAACATAGCTGCATCCAATTGTATTAAAAAATAAGCTACGGATAAGGAGTAATCTTGATCATGCCTAAAGTAACAGCACAAGGAAAAACCTTTGAATGTGACCAGGGCAGTAATCTTCGCAAGGTGTTACTAGACCATGGGGTTGCCCTATACAACGGTAACGCTAAACTAATTAACTGTAGAGGATTAGGCAGCTGTGGTACCTGTGCGGTTGAGATAGATGGGGAAGTATCCGAGGCAAATTGGAAAGATAAAGGTAGGCGATCGCTTCCACCCCATTCTCCGACGGCAAATCGCCGCTTAGCCTGTCAAACTAAGGTTTTAGGTGATGTTTGTGTTACCAAATATGATGGCTTTTGGGGGCAAGGAAATCAAATTGTCTGGACTCCAGAATCATGAAGTTGCCCATGGTGACTGGAACCTCGGATGTAGTTAAAACCTAGGGCGTGTCGTTATTATAATTAGTGATGCAGTAGATAAAGGCGATGGCATTTTATGAGTGTTGCAGAAATCAAAGAAGCAGTAATGAAACTCTCTACGGGAGAGTTAACAGATCTGGTTAAATGGCTTGATTAATTCTATGAATCTCTATGGGATAACCAAATTGAGTAAGACTTTGAATCTGGCAAGCTAGATCATCTAATTAAACAAGCAAGGCAAGAATTCATAGAGGGAAAGTACCAGTAAATTTAAAGCATTTCACTACTTCACTGAATCCAGCAACAGTTAAAATTTAATAAAACCGAGCTCATCAATGGTTGCTGTTAATCAAATTAGACAAACCTTGACCCTGGCGGAATTTTTAGAACTTCCTGAAACCAAACCTGCTAGTGAATATGTCAATGGACAAATTCAACAAAAACCTATGCCTCAAGGAAAGCATAGCATCCTTCAACGGGAATTGAGTTTTGCTTTAACACTGGCCTTAAAGCCAGAGCGAACTGCCCAGGCATTCCCCGAACTGCGCTGTACCTTTGGTGGGCGATCAATTGTCCCAGACGTTGCCGTTTTTCGTACAGAAAGGATTCCTCGTGATCATGATGGCCAAGTGGCCAATTCCTTCAATCTACATCCAGATTGGACTATCGAGATATTATCCCCCAAGCAGAGCCAAACCAAAGTCATTCGCAACATTCTCCATTGTCTCGACAACGGTACTAACATGGGGTGGTTATTGGATCCGGAAGAGTCCTTGATATTTGTCTATAGTGCCGATAAATCCGTGCAACTGTTTGAGAACTTAGAGGTGGTGTTGCCGGTGCCAGAGTTTGCCGAAGCAGTGCAGCTTAAGGTCGGTGAGATATTTGATTGGTTGAAAGAGTAAACGGATCTTGTAGGATGCGTTCGCGTAGCGGCTCGTACCGAGCATCGCTTTTCTGGTAGGCATGACTGGAGCTGAATCCAGCAACAGTTAAAATCTAAGAAACAGGATGTAATAAATGGTTGCTGTAAATCAAATTAGACAAACATTGACCCTGGCGGAATTTTTAGAAATTCCTGAAACCAAACCTGCTAGTGAATATGTCAGTGGACAAATTCAACAAAAACCTATGCCTCAAGGAGAACATAGTATCTTACAAACTCGTCTGGTTACAGCGATTAATGACGTTGTTTTGCCGAAAAAATTCGCCCATGCTTTTACTGAATTAAGATGTACTTTTGGTGGACGTTCTATTGTTCCAGATCTTACAGTCTTTAGTTGGAATCGTATTCCGAAAACAGAAAAAGGAAGAATTGCTAATAAATTTGAACTTTATCCTGATTGGGTAATCGAAATTCTGTCTCCTGAACAATCAGCGAATAAAGTGATCAAAAAAATTCTGTTTTGTCTGAACCAGGGAACAGAATTAGGCTGGTTAATTGATCCTGACGATGAATCAGTGATGATATTTCAACCGAATCAATTGCCAGAGATTAAATCAGATGAAGAAATTTTACCTGTGTTAGATAGTCTTAAAGATTGGGAATTATCTGTTGCCGAAATGTTTAGTTGGTTAAGTGTTAACTAATTTTTGGTTGGCATTTTTTTTTTCTATTGATCGGCCATAAGTCATGGATTGAGAGTAATCACAATGACCAATGACCAATGACCAATTACCCAAGCTTGAAAAGAGCAATGCTACCGGAATCGATATGATATTCCAGTTGAGGAATTATCCCTCTGGCTCGATGCCTGCTGCTCTTAGCTGCGCTGCCAATTTCTCGGCTCGCTGCCGTTCCTGGATGACCAACTCCGAACCCCACAACAACAGTTCTCCTTGCTGATCCCACCAACGTAACCAGTAACCAGTTCGGTTTTCCCTAGTTCCTTGCCAGATACCCAGAAATAAGCTGATTTCATCAATCCAATAACGGTTATTGCCATCGGGTGGTTGGAGTTGATAACGGCCTGAATCATTTAACCGATAGACTTCTATTACTCCAGTGTCTGGTTCAAAAATGACATAGTTGGGAACTTGTAAAACTTGCTCGTAGTAAAACCACTTGCCCGGAGGATAGGTTGGCTTGTTGGAATACTCCCCACCTTCAGTATCACAGAGAAATTCCATGACAATAGGAGGAATATCCCCTTGAAGTCTTGGGGTATAACTACGTTTAACTTCTTCTCTGGGTACTCGAATCGATGGGACATATCCCCAATCTGGAGCTTTGACCACGATTGTGCCATTCAAAGTGGCACAGATGCCATAATTGGTAGTAGTCAGAGCATTACCTGGTAGTTTGCCAGCAATTTCCAAACTTTGTGTCAGAGCAGCAGCCAGGGATGGTTGATTGATATTATCCACGGGTTCGTCGTCAAGAACGAAATCATCAGGTAACTTTTCCCAGGTAACTTCGTAAGTAGCTGTGCTAGCTATCATAATTTAGTTCCTCTGCGAGCCTGCTCTTATTATCATAGTTAGGCAATTCTAGAGAATCATGGGTGATGGTTTGGCCATTGGGGTTTTCTGGACTTGTGGCTTTCTAAGTTTTAATGTTGCTTGTAAGTGGCAACGTAAAGTCAAGGGAATAGCGCCGAAAGAGCAATGCATGGCTAAGCTCTACTCCCTATTTCCTTTAGAGTCTAAAAATTCTCCCGATTGCGATTTGCCTGCTCCATCTTTTCTACAACCAGGTCTATGGGCATCATTCCCAATTCCCCAGCGGCACGGGTACGAATATTCAAACTGTTTGCTTCCACTTCCTTGGCACCAATCACACTCATCACCGGGATTTTAGCCTTTTCGGCATTACGAATTGCTTTACCGAGCCTTTCCCCACTGGTATCGACTTCTGCTCGAATGCCATGCGATCGCATTTTTGTTGCCACTTCCTGAGCAAAAGGCAACTGTGCATCCCCTACTGGTAACAATCGTGCTTGTACTGGTGCTAACCAGAAGGGGAAGTCTCCCCCATACTCTTCAATCAATATCCCAGTTAGGCGCTCCAGGGACCCAAACGGGGCACGGTGAATCATAATCGGCCGTTGGCGAGTACCATCTTCTGCCACATACTCCAAATCAAATCGTTCTGGCAAGTTGTAATCTACCTGTACCGTTCCTAACTGCCATTCCCTGTCCAGGATATCCCGGAAGATAAAGTCCAGTTTCGGACCGTAAAATGCCGCTTCCCCTGGTGCTTCAAAGGATTCCATGCCCAAGGTATCCACAGCACGGCGAATTGCTCCTTGGGCTTTTTCCCAAGCCTGATCCGAACCAATATACTTATCCGAGGCCGGGTCACGGAAACTCAACCGTGCTTTAAAGTTCTTCAGTTGCAGACTTTTGAACACTGATAGGATTAAATCCACCACACTTAGGAATTCCTGATCCAACTGATCCGGCATCACAAATAGGTGAGAATCATCCACCGTGAAACCACGCACCCTGGTCAACCCCCCCAGTTCCCCAGATTGCTCATACCGATACACTGTACCAAACTCTGCCAAGCGCATGGGCAATTCCCGGTAGGAGCGCAATTCACTCTTATAAATTTGGATATGGAAGGGGCAATTCATCGGCTTTAGGACAAACCCTTGTTCTGCGGCTGCTGCTTCCTCATCCTCAGCCATCATCGGGAACATATCCTCTTTATAGTTCTGCCAGTGACCCGATACCTTAAACAAGTCCACTCGACCAATATGGGGTGTAACCACTGGTAGATAACCTCGTTTAACCTGTTCTTGCTTGAGGAAATCTTCCAAAAGGGTACGCAAAACCGTTCCTTTCGGGGTCCACAGGGGTAATCCTGGTCCCACCGGGTCAGAAAAGATAAACAGTCCCAGTTCCTTACCCAGCTTACGGTGATCCCGTTTCAGGGCTTCTTGCTTACGGCGCTTATATTCCTGTAGTTGCTCTGGGTTTTCCCAAGCTGTACCATAAATGCGCTGGAGTTGAGCATTACTAGCATCCCCTCGCCAGTAAGCCCCAGCAACACTTTCCAATTGAATTGCCTTCGGGTTGATTTCACTAGTGTTTTCCACATGGGGGCCAGCACACAAATCCCACCACTGATCCCCCAGGTGGTAAATCGAGATCGGGTCTTCTAAATCTGCCAAAATTTCCAGTTTATAGGGTTCACCCAGTTCCTTGATCCGCCGTTGAGCTTCTTCCCGTGGCACCTCTTCTCGAATTACCGGAAGCTTCCGCTTAATGATTTTGACCATTTCCTTTTGGATTTTCTTCAGGTCTTGCTCAGTAAACGGTTCTGGCTGATCGAAATCATAATAAAAACCATTTTCAATCCAAGGACCAATAGTCACCTGAGCCTTCGGAAATAGCTTCTGCACGGCCATCGCCATCACATGGGAGGTCGTATGACGGAGCCTTTTTAGGGTATCGGATTCGCTAGTACGGGGCAAATGAATTTTTTCAGGCTGTTCGGAGGCTTCTGAGTTAACCATCGGTGACTGTTCTATGGAATTGAGTAACGCGCTGTGACCGTAACACCAATTTTGTGCTATCCCTCTATGATACAAACCTTGTCAGCCATGGAAAGCGCGAGTGTGGGAAACCACGGCAGTCGCTCATGGGGGGGACCCCCAAGACCGCGCTGTCTCCCCTGTTCCCTTGCTGCATCGCTAGTTTTTGGCACAGTACATGTTTCTGGTGTAGTACTCTCTCAATTTAGTGTTAAGGGTTAGGGTTACGGGTTACGGGTTACGGGTTGGCTTAATGGTTTTGGTACTTAATGGATAACACAGATGCATAGTACAAGGGTGCCTAATTGGCCAAGGTCCATTTTAGATCATCTCCAGAGAATTCCCCTATATCACAATTTGCCCCATCTGACCATCTGAGCATCAATCGTCTTAATGATGGGTATTAAATCGCACTTGATCTTACCCCTCAATGCAATTTTGAGGAAGTAGTAGTCTCTCACAAGTGTTAAGGGTTATGTTAAAAATTGTAAAAAAATGTAAATATAATTAAGGTAGACTATAAAAAAATAAACCGTTTTAATATCATGGAGCAACCCCAGCCATCAACACCGGAGTTACTGAAAACCATATTGGAACCGCTACTAGTAGATTTTGACTACTGGTTTGAGCGATCGCTTTCGTTGTTAGAAACTGAAGATATCACCTTTTTGAGCACAGAGGAACAATCTGACCTACTAAAGCGGGTAAAGCAAGCCCAGCAGGAGGTAAATACAGCTAAAATGCTTTTTAACGCTACCGATGGTCAAGTAGGAGTTGAACTTTCTACTATGATGCCATGGCACCAATTAGTGAGAGAATGTTGGGGAGTGGCAATCCGGTGGCGATCATTGGCATCCGGTGCATCCGAGTCAGCGGCCTCAGGGAATGACTAATCTTGACGCGCCTAGATTCAGGAAATGATTGAGGAAATAGTGGAATACCTTTTGTTAAGGTTAACTAACCACCTATAAAAAGCCGTTTTTTATCCCTGAGCAAGACAAGGAGTTAAAGACCAACTATTTGGTCGGGAGGAAAATAAGATGTTACACCTAATTTATCTAATTGCCTTTACTGTTTTAGCATTTTTAGCGATTGGGAATTTAATTCGTAACCTATTAAGTTTGAGTTTTGATTCCCAGCGTTCTTTCTCAGCATCGGGAAAACCCCCCGCCCAATGGGGACGGAATCAAGTGAATGCCAATCCATCTCCTGCTAAGTTAGTACCGCACCCGGAACTGCTTGATGATAGTGGCAACCCTATTAATGAACCCCTGTTAGTGATGCGGTCAATGACCGTTGAAGACGCTCGCCAACAATTAGACGCTATATACAATTCTTCTCCCGGTAACAGCAAGGGGAAGACAGAAGAAAACCAATAGTCTATTGATTTCAGGTTAAGGCTAGACAAAGGGAAAGGGGATAACCAAAACTATTTCCCCTGACCAAATTGGTTAGTGGAAAAATTCTAGAGCTGCGACCAGGAAATAGGGAATAGGCAATAGCAATGCAGCGCTGAATCTATTTTCCTTCACGAAAACCATTTAATAATAAGTATTAAACCGGACTCGATATCATTTATTGGCCATACGCAAACCAGCTTGCATTAGCGCTGTAAACCCGCGTATCTCCCCAGGTTTCCAATACATAATGAAACCCCTCTCGGTTGACATCAGTTACATCAACTTTTAATCGGAGATTTTCATCATTATCACTATCGATGTCGTTTAAAGCAATATAAACCACAGGATCGGAAGAAAAGTTCGTTTTAAACTTTTGCTCACCTGATATTCTTCGTCTACCATCACCCTTTGATAAATTCCCGTCCCTAACAGAAATTTCTCCACTCTCGAGTTTAATCTGTGAACTAGCTACTTCTTCGATACTTCTAGAGATAGTAATCAGCTGATTACTATCTTGGGTTAAGTTATTGATCCGTTCAACTATATCTCCCAAGGCGACTGGGTCTGATTCTATAAGAGCATTAAGTTTTTTCTCTATAGTAGAAGCGTTGATATCTAAGCTTTGCACCTTACTATTTAGATAGTGAGCTTGTTTTTGATAATCTTGAGTTTGGTTTTTGATAGTTTGAGTTTGTTGCTGAAGAACTTGCAGATCAACTCGGTTATCAAATAGAGAGTTATTTATACGTTTTTTGAGTTTATCAAGTTGTTCTTCTTGGTCTTTTATATGTCCTTTTACCGAACTATCCACAAGACTAGACATAACTACAAACCCGCTGACTGTGGTCAATAGGGTAGTAAAAAATAACAAGCCAATCACTAGGTGAAATTGTGTTCTGAATTCCTTCCTAAGTTCCTCAGCTATTTTGGGTGAAAATAGTTGTAATTCTGTATAAATTAAAGCTCTGATATCTGTAGAGCGCTTATCCAGATAACTTCGGTAGGTATCTAGTTCTTTCTTGAGATCATCTCGTTCGCTTCTTAGGCGATCGATAGTTTTTTTAAGTATGTCAAAATCATTCATAGTAACCAATTAGCTAAATACCGACAATTTTATAGATAGTAATCAAGTCTCTCCATTGTCAGCCATGCAAAGCGCGAGTGGGGGTCCCAGCCTTGACCGCACCGGTAGTCGCTCATGGGGGGGAACCCCAAGACTGCGCTACCTCGCTGCATCGGTGTAAGCCCCGTGGAAACCACCGCAGGTTGGGCTTTGGTGCGTTGTCCGTAGGCGAATTAAATTTGCCACGGGTCGCACCTGAGGCATCGCTATGGGCTTTATAGCTGAAATTGCTCAATTCGCCAACTACAGAGGCTGATTTGATAGCACCCAGCATAATCGATGGTAAACAGTAAATGGTGATAGTAAATGGTGATAGTAAATGGTGATAGTAAATGGTGATAGGTAGGGCTTTAGCAGAATTCTCTGTTACCCATTACCCATTACCCATTACCTACTATAGCGCTAGTTGCTCTAATCATTGAACTCTGTTTAATAATGCTTCGTGAGACCAGGAGCTGGGGAGATTCCGGAGATCTAAATCTAAATTTATAAATTTTATAATCAATTGAGACGATCAGCATCAGCCAAAGGATTCCAGACTTAATGCTCATGGTGAGGGGCGTTACGTACCTTCCTGATTGTATAGGGCAAAACCCCTACCAGCAGAGCAAATGCTTCATCTGGCAGTTGGGCAATAGTGTTGGCATCAAAACCAAATCCCTCAAACTGTTCAAGAATCTGTTGGGTTCGTTGTATAGGACTTGGATATTCTGTAATTTGTTTAGTCAGTCGAATCCATTGCCGCCGAATCAAATAAGCACGCCGTCGCTCTTCAGCTGATTCTGGAGAAATCAATGATAGATTGCCCACTGGCACTACTCCTTGACAATCAAGATCAAATATTCCTCCTACAGCCGAACCTGGTCCTGCAAATTCTGCATGGTAGTGTTTATATATGATGAGGCCATTGCGACGCCTACTATTAACAATTAACAATCGTTTATCCCGAAATTGCGAGAGAATTTCTGATGGCTGTGAGTCTCTCATCTTATTCTTGCAGGGGTTCAGGCTTTCCTGGTTCATGCCACTTAGGGGTTGAGGATTGGCGAGACCCTGGTTGTTAGCAACCACCTCCTTTGGGTAAAAAGCTATCTGGTAATACTGTTGGTATTCACTCTCCATCTCAAACTATATGGCGTAATATCGAGCGAGCAGGTAAGCACCCAAGCTAAAAGCCCCGATCCACTTTCCTTAAATAACTGTAAGTTTTTAAAAAGACACAAAACGGAGAGTCAAGTCTTGTTTAACTAGCATTCCTAACTATAAACTTGGGTTTAACCTAAGTTTATAGTTATCAAAAAAGACCTCAAAATGGCTTCAAGACACTAAAACTTTGTATGGCTAGATACTAAATTATAGATTATTGGTATCAATAGCTACAATTAATCGGTATAAAGCAACTTTTGTGGTTTATTAGGATAGATTTCATGGGATTTACAAGTAGACCGTAGCACAAATCAACTAAATTTTGACCCTAGGGAGGTCTTCAAACACCAATTTTCTTGAAAGCTTTATCAATAACCCCCTTTTTGATCTGTTACCAAAAACAATACTCTGCTACAGATAGTCTGAGCAAAAATGTTGTACTGCATATTTTGTTTCTTTTGTCAATGTGATAAATAACGAAATGTAAAATATATCTGTTATTCGTCAGCTTGATAACTCCATTATGACGAAATTCAGCCTACTCAGACAGAGTCTGACCCTGTAAACTAAGACCAGCAGGATTAATCTGCTTGTGTAAGAGCAGGCGTTTGGGAAGCCTAAGCAATCCTCCGGTATAGCTTGGTTCTACCCGATGCAGTTCATATCCCCTCTTGAGATAAAGTTGCCTGGCCTGATAATTGTTTTCCAAAACATGCAAGTAGAGGTCTTTAAACCCCCATTCTAGGGCAGTTTGCTCACAAGCCAAGAGCAAATTTTCCCCGACTCCTTGCCGCCGACAAGACTTTCTGACAGCCAGATTGGAGAGGTACAGATGTTGGCAGTTGGGCTTTGGCCAGCAATAGCGAGAACGGAGTGTTAGCTCTACAGTACCAGCTAGCAGCTCACCGGTACCAGCAGAACCGGAAACGGTAGTGACGGCGACTAAACACAGGTAATGGGGTAAACTAGATCGCACTCTGTGGCGCAAATCTTCGTAAATACCCAGTCTTAATAGAGGGTGAACCCAGCTGATGATCCCTTTTTGAGGGTGAAAGCTATCTGCAAGAATATCTGCTAAGGTGCTGATATCTTCAAATTGAGCATCACGTATAGTGACTTGAGATATACCACCAGCCAAGGTATCTTGACCAGTAGGGACAGATTTATGAAGGGTTAAGAAAGAAAAGCAGGAATCCACAACTACAAAATTATTTGGGAATGGTAAACTATAACTAAAGTATGTAGACTGTAGGCCGAAGTGGTTATAATTCCCCCGAGGTTGACCGTAGGTTGAAAGCACCAGAGGGTATATGGCTAAGCACTTTGAAGCCAGGATGAACAATTGAGCTCCAAACTATTTACCGCCCCCATTTCAGGTAAGGTAAATAATAAGCTAAATAAGAGACATTAAACGTTATACTTCATAATTAATACCTTTTTGACCAGTTTGAGCAAAATCGGCTGACGGGATTAGCAAAGCATGATTCCCTCCGACTATCAACTAGAAAGTCCTCGACGTTAGGTAGTTCACATCATTCTATCTCTATTAAAATATGAGGAATCATAAGACTGACTGGACCCCAATCATTAAGAAATTTGTTGCGATAGTAGGCAAAAATGGTGTGGTTCAACGTCGTGAAGAATTGCTGACCTATGAATGTGATGGTCTTGCCAGCTATCGCCAACGACCAGCGGTAGTAGTGCTACCACGCACTACCGAACAAGTCTCAGAGGTGCTTAAGATATGCGATCGCTATTCTATCCCTTGGGTGGCACGGGGGGCTGGCACCGGATTATCCGGTGGTGCTCTACCTATAGAAGATGGTGTGTTGATTGTCACTGCCCTAATGAAGGGGATCCTGGACATTGACCTGGAAAATCAGCGAATCGTAGTACAACCGGGCTTAATCAACAACTGGGTGACGCAAGCGGTAAGTGGTGCGGGTTTCTATTATGCCCCTGATCCCTCCAGTCAAATTATTTGTTCCATTGGTGGCAATGTAGCTGAGAACTCTGGTGGTGTCCATTGCCTAAAATATGGTGTGACCACTAATCACGTCATGGGATTAAAATTGGTTATTCCTGACGGTTCAATTGTGGATGTAGGGGGATCAGTTCAAGAAATGCCTGGTTACGACCTAACCGGCTTATTTGTTGGTTCCGAAGGCACCTTGGGGATCGCTACAGAAATTACCCTACGCATCCTCAAGAGACCAGAATCAATTTGTGTCCTCCTAGCAGACTTTACTAGCATTGAAACTGCTGGTACTGCAGTTACTGATATTATTGGTGCTGGGATCATTCCTGCGGGCATGGAAATGATGGATAATCTCAGCATCAATGCGGTAGAGGATGTAGTGGCAACAGGTTGTTATCCGAGGGATGCTGGAGCCATATTGCTGGTAGAAATCGATGGCTTAAAAGTAGAAGTGGACACTAATAAACAGCGGGTTGCCCAACTGTGTAAACAGAATGGGGCAAGAAATATCACCACGGCTAGTGACGAAGAAACCCGCCTGAAATTATGGAAAGGTCGCAAAGCTGCTTTTGCTGCCGCAGGGAAGATCAGCCCCAATTATTTCGTCCAAGATGGGGTGATTCCTCGCACTGAGTTAGCCGGTGTTTTGAGGGAGATTGAGGCATTAAGCCAAAAATCTGGGTACACAATAGCCAACGTGTTCCACGCGGGTGATGGAAATCTACACCCCCTGATATTGTACGATGAAAAGGTGCCTGGGGCATTAGAAGAGGTAGAAAATGTTGGTGGCGAAATCCTCAAACTCTGTGTGAAAGCAGGGGGGAGTATATCTGGGGAACATGGGATTGGTGCGGATAAGAACTGTTTTATGCCAGATATGTTTACGTATACGGATTTGGAAACGATGAAATGGGTTAATCAGGTATTCAATCCCAAGGGTTTAGCCAATCCAGGCAAGGTATTTCCGACACCCCGGACTTGTGGAGAGGCAGCAAATGCCGGAAAAACCAAGGAATTTGAGTCTATCGAGCGTTTTTAAACTAAGTTTTTTGAGTTCGACATGAGCCTTCGTTATCCATGAGTCAAGAGCTTTGAGTTAGGTTGAGATTAGGTCAAGAAATTTCCTTTCCCTATTACCTTTTGCCTATTACCTTTTGCCTTTTGCCGTTCCCAGTCAGTCGCTGCTTTTCTTGCCAAGCCACAAAGCCAATTCCCCACAAAAAACTCAAACTGACCACTAATTCTGAAGGATTACCAAGACTTAGTAACAGCAAGAATAAAAAAAAACTACCCACTTGAGCCGTTTGCTGGAGTAGGGAATTCAACCCAGCTTCGGCTTCCTTCTCCAAAGAAATTTTGTTACGGCTTAACTTCATTATAAAACCAACAAGAAAAGGAACTTCCCCGATGAAAAACAGCTATAACAATAAGACTTTCTAAATTAAAAATTATTGAAATCTGCCCACAAACGACCAATTATGCGACCAGGAATCAGGATCCATACCAAAAAATTAGCGGCACCGATGATTAAGCTGCCATAAAATTGGACACCAATGGCACTCTCCATACAAACACTAAAATCTAAGAAGCTGTTGGAGAGAATTAACTCCCCGATTAAACTAGGAATGTAGAGGATTACAAGCAGAGCGATCGCATCCTGAAGGCTCAAGTATACACTTCTCCACATATCCCCTAGTAAAGCTTTACCAAGCTTATCCACAGAAGTCCATATATTTTGCATTAGATTTCTTGGAAGCACAAATGTGATCTGGCCGGTTTTGACACTAAGCCAGTATTCATTTCCACCGAACCGAGATCCGGATACTGATGTATGGTGGTTTGTTGAAGGTTGAGCGTTGAGTGTTAAGTAACTGTTAACCAACACTGTTAACCAACAAGGAACCTTTTGGAAAAGTCCAAGGGATGCAGCGCGGTATCTCACCCAATAGAGAACTGCTATCAGGTATGATTACCCTGTTGCGGTTCCCACTAAGGCTGGATTAATCTAGAAACATCATTTCCCGGTAGTCTAGATGTCTACTAAATCCAAAATTCATCCGAGAACTACCCAAGTCAGTGACTGGTCAATTGAGCAGTTGCCCGGATTAAGTATTCAAGATCAATCAAAACTAAAAGAATTGGGCATTACCACCACTAGGCAGTTGCTCGACAAGGCAAGCACTGGCCAAGCTAAACAAGCGCTAGCTAACCAGTTAAAGGTTAAGACTCAGTACGTCAATAAATGGGTCGCCCTAGCCGATTTAGCTCGTATCCCTAGCATTGGCTGCCAATATTGTGGACTAGTGTTACATGCAGGAATATGCTCTTTAACCCAACTAGCTCAGACTCCCCCTCACCGCTTGCACCAGAATATTTTACGCCTACAGGTAGCAACCATGAAGCGCCGAGACCTTTGTCCTGGTGTTGATCAGGTGGCACGATGGACTAAACAAGCACGAGATTTAGCTATAGCAAAGGGAACAGGGAATAGGTAAAAGGGAACAGAGAACGAAAATTATCACAATGGATTCCTGCTCTATTCCTTCACCAACACTCCATTGAGGAAAATATCAGCAATGCCTTCTGCCATTTCTTGAATCTCTTTGGGGGAGGCATCTGAATCCAGGATGGTATTGTGGCTAAAACCAGCAACGGCAAACATGCCCAAGAACACCTGAGCCAAAATCTTGGGGTTCATAGGGCGATAAATGCCTCGCTCAATGGCGGTTTCAAAAAAGGCTTCACCCACATCTGTCATTTTAATAATCACTTCTGACTGAATGCGATCGCGCAATTCTGGGTGGAATTGGGCTTCCATAAAGCATACTCGCATCAGATCCGCATTCTCACCCATACGCATCATTCGCCGCCGCATCATCTGTGCTACTGCTTTATAGCTGCCCATTTCACTGAGTTCCGTAAGCAAATCGGTGAGAATGTCTACCCAACCCTGGGTGGCGACTTCAATCAGGATGGCCTTTTTGTTTTCAAAATGACGAAATAGGGTACCTTCAGCGACCCCAGCAGTACTGGCTAACTCCCTGGTGGTTGTCCCGTTATAACCTCGACTGGCAAACAAACGTCGTGCTGCTGTCAGGATACGTTGCCTGGTCTCTGTCTCTGACTGAGTTGGCTGATTGATTATTCCCATGGGTGTCAAAATGAAACTTGTAGCGCTATTGTCCAACACTTCACCCCATAATTGCCAAATTTGAGACGGAGTTGGCTTGAGCTTTTGGTACTAGGTCATGGTGATCATGCCTTGATTGTGACACACTTGATGAAGAGACGCTAGCTTATTAGTTGTTAAACTCACGCCGCCTCTAGGCGGTACCACTACATCCCACCCTAGAAAGCGGTGGGCGTTGTGGGAGAGTTCTGTAAGTTCGTTACTGCCACCCTTGTATGACTAAACAGAATGGATTGGTCGTGTTTCTCCAGCGTGTTACTGATCACTTAAGACCACTTCGGTGCTTATTCAAGACAGGATATACCAAGTCCCTATCAATTATACCTTATCTGGGGGCGGCAATCCTAATCTGGGGAACATTCTCGACTATTGCATTAGCCCGTACTGAAACCCCAGCATCACCTTCAACCTCAATCCAACCCTATCTAGACCGGGTGATCGAACGGGTAACTGAGTTTACCCTGGATAATGGCATGAAGTTCATTGTCCTGGAAAACCACGAAGCACCAGTAGTTTCTCTACTTACCTATGCCGATGTAGGGGGTGTGGATGAACCGGATGGCAAAACCGGTGTGGCTCACTTCTTAGAACATTTAGCGTTTAAAGGTACCACCCGGATTGGTACTACCAACTATGAGGCAGAAAAAATTCTGCTGGACAAGTTGGACGAGTTGAAGAAACAAATTAAAGAGTATCAAGCCACTGGGAATGACGCAGAGGTGGCTAAGTTAAAGGAAGAGTTTGCCCAAGTCGAAGCTGAGGCGGCTAAGTATGTCCAGCAGAATGAGTTGGGTCAGATTATTGAGCAATCAGGAGGCGTGGGCTTGAATGCCGCAACGTCTACGGATTATACGGTGTACTTCTACAGCTTGCCATCGAACAAATTAGAGCTGTGGATGTCCCTAGAGTCGGAACGCTTCCTTGAGCCAGTATTTCGAGAATTTTATAAGGAACAACAGGTAATCCTCGAAGAGCGTCGTTTGCGCACTGATAACTCTCCGATCGGTCAAATGATTGAGGCGTTCTTGGATACTGCCTATACCAAGCACCCTTATCGGCGTCCAGTGATTGGCTACAACAAAGACATTCGCAATCTTACTCGCCAAGATGTTCAGGAGTTTTTTGACACTTACTATAGTCCGAATAACTTAACTGTAGCTATTGCGGGAGACGTGGATCCAAAGCAGGTGAAACGGCTAGCTAAAGTCTACTTTGGACGCTACAACCATCAAGGAGAAATTCCTAAAGTCACTACGGTAGAACCACCACAGTCCGAAACCAAGGAAGTTACCTTGACATTACCCTCCCAACCCTGGTACTTGGAAGGATACCATCGACCAGGGATTACCCATCCTGACCATGTGGTTTATGAAATTATGGGCAATTTGCTGAGTGATGGTCGAACCTCTCGCCTATATAAGTCTTTGGTAGAAGGGAAACAAGTAGCCCTATCGGCGGCAGGGTTTAGTGGCTTTCCTGGTGATAAATATCCTAATTTAATGTTGTTCTATGCGCTAACTGCACCAGGACACACGGTGGAAGAGGTGGCAAGTGCATTGGCAGAAGACATTGAAAAGCTCAAAACTGAACCAGTTTTACCCCAAGAATTGGAACGGGTAAAAACTCAGGCAAGGGCTAGCTTATTGCGATCGCTTGATTCCAATATGGGTATGGCCAGAAATTTGGCAACCTATGAGGTCAAAACAGGTGATTGGCGTAACTTGTTCAAGGAAATAGAAGATATAGAGGCAGTGAGTGCAGCAGACATTCAGCGGGTAGCTCAGGCAACCTTTCGACCAGAAAATCGCACAATTGGACGGATTTTACCAAGTCAGTAACTCAACGGTTAAAGGTTGATCTGATTTGAAGATATATCTTCAAATCAGATATATCTGATTTGAAGGTTGATCTGCGTTGAAGGTTGAAGGTTGAATGTTAGGAGGTTAAAGGTTGAAGGTTAAAGGTTGAATGTTGTTTTGTTGTTCATGCCCAGGGGTCTGATGTAGGGTAGGTGGTTTGGTTGAAGGGTAAAGGTTCTCATCGGCAACCTTCAACCTTGGCCTATTGGCCACGCCTGCGCGTTCAACCTTCTAACTAACTTTCAACCTTCAACTACTGATCCAATTACCCATGACTAATAAGTAATGACCAATCTAAAGAAAAGCCAAAATCCCAAATACCTGAAATGGATCGGGCTACTGGTGGTGACAATGCTCGTGGTAGTGCTCGTGTCTCGTCTACCAGCAATAGCTGATACCCCGCGCCATTACGATGAATTAGACTTTGACCCGTTACCAGCAATTCAGCTACCGGATTACACTCGGTATCAGTTAGATAATGGGATGGTGGTCTATTTGATGGAAGACCATCAACTGCCTTTGGTTAGTGGTACCGCAATGATTCGCACGGGCGATCGCCTTGAGCCTGCTGACAAAATTGGCTTAGCCACTATGGCTGGGGAGGTGATGCGTACTGGGGGTACCACTGAACACTCAGGCAATGATTTAAATGTGCTTTTAGAAGAAAAGGCAGCTTCAGTGGAAACTAGTATTGACACTAGTTCTGGTAGTGCGAGTTTTAGTGCTTTGAGCGAAGATTTGGACTTGGTCTTTGATTTGTTTGCTGAAGTTATTCAAAAGCCCGCCTTTGCTAAAGCTAAGCTGGCCCTAGCTAAACAGCAACTAGCGGGACAAATTGCGCGCCGCAATGATGATCCTGGTGATATTGCTTCTCGTGAATTTAGGAAACTGATCTACGGTGACACTAGCCCCTATGCCCGCACGATAGAGTATGAGCATCTAGATAATATCTCTCGTGATGATTTAATCAGTTTCTCACAGAAGTATGTATATCCAGAAAATATGATACTGGGTATTGTGGGGGATTTTGACTCCGAAAAAATGCGATCGCTAATTGAGGAGAAATTTGGGAGTTGGAAATCTGCCTCTGCGCCAGCACAGCCAAAGGTGCCAGACGCATCCCAGGCTCAGTTAGGGGGTATATTTTTTGTGGATCAACCTCAACTGACCCAAAGTAATATTCAAATGGGACATATTGGGGGCAAACTCGATAGCCCTGACTACGCCGCCCTTTCTGTGTTAAATGAGGTGATGAATGGATTTGGGGGCAGACTATTTAACGAAGTGCGATCGCGTCAAGGTCTAGCTTACTCGGTCTACGGGGTTTGGAGTGTTCGCTATGACTATCCAGGTCTGTTTATTGCTGGGGGACAAACTCGCTCTGAAACCACGGTACCCTTTATTAAATCCGTTCTAGATGAAATCCAGAAACTGCGCACTAGTCCAATTACCTCAGAAGAATTGGCTAAGGCAAAAGAAAGCGTTCTCAACTCCTTTGTGTTTAATTTCCAGAAGCCAGAGCAAACCCTATCTCGGCTGATGCGCTACGAATACTACGGCTACCCAGAGGATTTCATATTCCGTTATCAAAAGGGAGTCACAGCTACTACGATTGAGGATGTACAGCGGGTGGCGGAAAAGTATCTCAAACCTGATCAGATTGTTACCGTAGTTGTAGGCAATGCTTCCCAAATCAAACCAGCCCTGACTAGGCTTTCCAATGACGTCACCGTGTTAGATATTACTATTCCAGAACCACAAAACAGCTAGTAAATTAATGGCAAATTGTTAATAGTTAATGGTTGATTGAGAAAAAATCGATTGACCATTTGCCTTGTAACATTTGCCCTTTGCTATTGTCCATGCGCATTCTATTCCTACATCCCAATTTCCCTGCCCAGTTTCGCCACATAGCAACTGCTTTAGCTAAAGATAACCGCAACCAGGTTGTCTTTGGTACCAGGCGCAAGGAAGGGCAACTCCCTGGAGTCCTCAAAGCTCTTTACAATCCCTCTAGGGAAGCACGTCCAGAAACTCACCACTATGTTAGACCCTTAGAAAATGCCGTACTTCAGGGTCAAGGCGTATATCGCTTAGCCAATCAGCTCAAGGCTAAGGGATTTGTTCCTGATGTGATCTATGGTCATTCCGGTTGGGGACCAACGTTATTTATCAAAGACGCTTTCCCCCAAGCCAGATTACTGTGCTACTTCGAGTGGTTTTATCATGCCCATGGCACAGATGCTGATTTTGATCCATCCGAGCCCCTAAACGCTGACGGTGAAGCCCGGATTCGGATGAAAAATGCCCCTATTTTGTTAGACCTAGCCAGTTGCGATCGCGGATTGTCTCCCACCTACTGGCAGCGCCAGCAATTTCCAACGGACTTCCACAACAGAATTACTGTGCGTCATGATGGGGTGGATACCGAGTTCTTTAAACCCAATCCAGGGGCAAAGTTAGTACTAAAACAGATCAACTTAGACCTGTCTGAGGTGGAAGAACTGGTTACCTATGTGGCACGGGGCATGGAACCTTATCGAGGTTTTCCCCAATTGATCGAAGCAATCGGTATCCTTCAGCAGCGACGTCCTAAGTGTCATGCTGTGATTGTCGGGGAAAATCGGGTGGCTTATGGTAAAACCCTACCCGATGGGAAAACTTACAAAGACTTGATGTTAGAAAAAGTACCCCTTGACCTAGACAGAGTCCACTTTACTGGCTTACTTCCTTACTCAGAATACTTACAAGTACTTCAAGCTTCCTCTGTTCATATTTATCTTACCCGTCCTTTTGTTCTGTCTTGGTCGATGCTGGAATCCCTTTCTACAGGTTGTTTGGTAGTAGCGTCTGATACTCCCCCAGTGACAGAGGTGATTCAAGATGGGATTAATGGTTTGTTAGTAAACTTTTTCTCTCCAGAGGAAATAGCCGATCGGGTTGAGGAAGCTCTCGACCATCCAGAACAGATGGCTGGTATTCGCGCTAAGGCCAGGGAAACTATTCAACAGGGTTATGATTTAGATCAGTTATTATCCCAGCATTTACAGTGGATACGAGAAAGTTAGTTTAAGGTTGAAGGTTGAACGCGCACCCCTGGCCAATAGGCCAAGGTTGTTCGCGCACGCGTGGCCAAAGGCCAAGGTTAAAGGTTAGAAGGTTAAAGGTTGAACGCGCACGCGTGGCCAATAGGCCAAGGTTGTTCGCGCACGCGTGGCCAAAGGCCAAGGTTAAAGCTTGAAGGGTAACACTCAACACTCAACACTCAACTTAATCTTGAGAGGAAGATATATCATTGTTAAAGCGTCTGGGATGGTCAAGGGTAATGCAACGCCAGCGGAGCAATAGCTTGATCCCAGGTAAGCACACAAGGGTAACAGCGTTGAAGGGAGTAACTTTACGAAACGTGATTCGCTCACCAGACCCAGAATTGCGTCGTGCCAGTAAGGTTGAACCAGTTTTTGCTAAAAGTCCTTAAAAGTGCGGTAGCCCATTTGATCAAAGGCAATCAGAATCGTCAATTGTTTTCCCTCTTTCCTCTTTCCTGCTCCCTGCTCCCTGCTCCCGTCTTGATGCAGTCGCTCATGGGGGAAACCCCCAAGACCGCGCTGCATCGCTGCTCCCTAAAAACCCAGAACTTTGTACCTAATTGAATTGCAAACCGCTGTATCACTCACATAATAGATTCTTAATCTCCATAATTAAAACCTCCTGAAATTAACTAAATAAATCGGTTGATTCTCAAGTTTTATTAAAAAATAAACCAATTCTAAGCCAGATTGGCTAACGGTTTTAATTTCTCGCCAATCTGGCTATACAGTTAAATTTTAGTCGTTACTATAGTAGCTATAGTTCTTCTGACACCAATCAATTTTAAGGGCGCACCGGTTCGCCCTTAACCCTTAATTTTAGGCCATGTATAACCACTTTATTCGGTTAGTATTAACGTCAGTTTTCGATAAGAAGGAGCGAAGCGGGTAGGCTAAAAGTGTCAACCATCAACCCTCCACTTGCTCCATGCTTAGTCTAATGCTTAGTCTATAAGCTGTTGCGCATTTAAATTGGGTATAATAGAGTTAACAGTCATTCACTAAA
>WTKN01000437.1:479-3282 GCA_011524395.1 Moorena sp. SS36440bin_2 | reverse complement strand
GAAATTATTGCGTTTCTGAAGCGCAAATGGGCAAAAGAATTAGATTATCGCCTGAAAAAACGACTGTGGAGTTTCATGGATAATCGGATTTCAGTTTGCTTTGAATACGAGTGGCATGATGATTCTGGGTTTTGGTATCGAGCTTATGGTAATGAAAATTGGGAATTTGCTGAAAATGGTTTAATGAAGAGACGGGAAGCTAGTATTAATGATGTACCGATTAAAGAATCTGAAAGAAAATTTTTGTGGGAACGGTCTGTGATTTCGTGACAGGCGTAGGGTGTGTTGGGGACGGGCTCGCACTGATTTTCCGCCTCGTAGTGTTGGGATAGCGCTTCCGAAAATTGCCATAGGCTGGAAGCCTGTTCCACGCCTGATGCCCGTTCCACCCACCGCTTCAAACAGCAAAGGTGAGATGCACCACAATAGGCAATAGGGGCAACAGCTGCATAGTTTTTTAGTAAAATCAAAGAGATGCACCCAATCCGGAAATAGGGAGATAGACGAAATAAAAGCTATTAAAAATACCTTTTAATTGATATGAACGTTTGATATGGTTTTCCCCTTGCCAGATAAATACATTGATCTGCTCACGGATTTCGGTTTTAAGCGCGTCTTTGGTACTGAGCCAAATAAGGCACTATTGATGGACGAAGTCCCGCTTTCAGCGATCGATTTCTTGAATACTCTGTTGCCTCCTCACCATCAGATTCAGGATGTCACCATTAAGAATCCAGAGTTCCTGGGTAACACCTTAGTGGACAGAAGAGCGATTTTTGATATTTATTGCCAGAGCACAAGCGGTGAACGTTTCATTGTGGAAATGCAAAAGGCAAAACAAACGTTCTTCAAAGACCGCAGTGTTTACTATGCCACTTTCGAGATCCAAGAACAGGCGCAACAGGGAAATTGGAATTATAAGCTAACCGCAGTCTACACTGTCGGTATTCTGGATTTTTGTTTTGATGACCATAAGCATGATTCAGAACTGTTGCATGTGGTAGAGCTAAAAAATCAGCGGTGTGAAGTGTTCTACGATAAGTTGAAATTCATCTATGTGGAACTACCAAAATTTACTAAATCTGTTGATCAACTAGAAACCCATTTTGATAAGTGGTTATTTTTATTGAGGCATCTCGCCAGCTGTAATGCTCCCCCTGAACCGTTGCAAGGGAATGTGTTTGCCCAGCTATTTGAGGTGGCCGAGATTGCCAATTTCTCCTCTGAGGAGCAAGCCCTGTACCAGGATAGTCTGAAGGTCTACCGGGATATGTACAGTGTTAATCAAACCTTGATTCAGGAAGGTCTTGAACAAGGTAGACAAGAAGGTCTCGAACAAGGTAGACAAGAAGGTCTCGAACAGGGTCTCGAACAAGGTAGACAAGAAGGTGAACAAGTAGGTATACAAAAGGTTGTTAAACAGATGAAGGCAGCAGGGTTACCCCTGAAGGATATTGCTCAATATACTGGGTTGAGTGTGGATGACATTGATCAGTTGTGAGGGAGTCTTTGAATCCTCAGGGGGTGACAAGCGCTCTTTAAAATCTTACAGGGGTTAGGTTTTAGGGGTTAGGTTTTAGGTAAAATTGCCCTTGCGGGTGGATTGATTAAAACTATCATTGACGTTGTATGGTGAAAATTGCTTCAATTGCTGGGAAATACAAATGACACCGATGCGCTCATTTAACCCAACACCTAAAACCTAACACCGTTCCACCTATCTAGGTTTGAGCTTTGTTGTCACCCCGTGAGCTTTGAACCTCACCGTTGAGTATTTGAATATAAACCTTGAGTATCTGAACCTCACCGTTGAGTATTTGAATATAAACCTTGAGCCTCTGAACCTCAACAGTGAGCCTCTGAACCTCAACGGTGAGTATTTGAATACCAACGTTGAACCTCTGAGCTTCACCGTTGAGCCTCTGAACCTCTTGCCTCTTGCCTATTCCCTACGGCATACCCATAACTTCTCTTTAGCTCCAGGATGCCTAACAAAGTAATCTTCCAGCAAGTCACAGCCCCGACGCAGCAGCTCACCTAAACTTTCAATCTTCCAAATTCTGGCAGTGCCGTCTCCTGAAGCAGTGGCTAGCTTCTGTCCATCCGGGCTGAAGGCTACACGATATACCAAGTTCTGATGCCCGGTGAGCACGGCTAATTGATTGCCTTGTAAGTCCCAAATTCTGGCAGTATTGTCATCTGAGGCAGTGGCCAGCTTCTGTCCATCCGGGCTGAAGGCTACACTCCATACCGCACCCTGATGCCCTGTGAGCACAGCTAATTCATTTCCCTTTGTGTCCCAAATTTTAGCAGTGCCGTCATCTGAAGCAGTGGCAACCTTCTGTCCATCTTGGCTGAATTCTACATCGTTTACCGCACCCTGATGCCCTTTGAGTTCGGCGAATTCATTGCTATGTAAGTCCCAAATTCTGGCAGTACCGTCATCTGAAGCCGTGGCAATGCTCTGTCCATCCGGGCTAAATTCTAGATCGATTACCTCGTCCTGATGCCCTATGAGCAAGGTTAGTGGATTCCCCTGTAAGTCCAAAACTCTGGCAGTGTTGTCGGAGGAAGCAGTGGCCAGGCTCTGTCCATCCGGGCTGAATTCTACACTCCTTACCGCGCCCTGATGCCCTGTGAGTAAGGCTAATTCATTGCCCTGTAAGTCCCAAATTCTGGCAGTGTTGTCCAATGAAGCCGTGGCCAGCTTCTTTCCATCCCAGCTGAACGCTACACGATATACCAAGTCCTGATGCCCTGTGAGTAAGGCTAATTCATTGCCCTGTAAGTCCCAAATTCTGGC
>WTKN01000437.1:0-379 GCA_011524395.1 Moorena sp. SS36440bin_2 | reverse complement strand
AGTGTTGTCCAATGAAGCCGTGGCCAGCTTCTGTCCATCCGGGCTGAAGTCTACATCCATTACCTCGTCCTGATGCCCTATGAGTAAGGCTAATTGATTGGCCTGTAAGTCCCAAATTCTAGCAGTATTGTCGAATGAAGCCGTGGCAAGCCTCTGTCCATCCCAGCTGAATTTTAGATCCGTTACCAAGCCCTGATGCCCTTTGAGTACGGCTAATTGATTGCCTTGTAAGTCCCAAATTCTGGCAGTATTGTCGAATGAAGCCGTGGCAAGCCTCTGTCCATCCCGACTGAATTTTAGATCCGTTACCAAGTCCTGATGCCCTGTCAGCACGGCTAATGGATTGCCCTTTTTGTCCCAAATTCTGGCAGTGTTGTCG
>WTKN01000177.1 GCA_011524395.1 Moorena sp. SS36440bin_2 | reverse complement strand
CTACTCTATTATGAGTAGCTCCTACTCGGAACAAGCCGCACTCCAAAGTTCACTATAAGTAAGATTACTCATGTGTCTAACTATGCTCTTCATTGATTTCTGTACTCTGGATACCCGCAGGCAGTTTCCGCCTGCATCCTACCCGGAAGTGGGGATTAAGTTTGGCATAACTTACTGAGGTTCGACCGTTCCTCAGACCCTTTTTGCTTCCGTTTTTACTCGTTCCGTCCAAGGGATTGTTATGACGATTTAGGGCGGTTCATTTTGCCTATCCTCTTCTCGGAGATTACAGCTATCTATGCCAAAATGCTGTGAGAATAAGAGGATGAAGTCCACATGTAATGTTTCAGGTTGTGGCTTGTGACTAAGACACTTTTTTTAGAACCTATTTACCCATGTCGTCCCCCCGTTAGCGCCAGTGTTGCTACCTGCTTGTGGTCAACTGATTGCGCCCTGGTGCCAGCTTCACTGAGGAAGGTTGCCGCCTTCCTCAGTGTGGCCAAGGTAGGGAGTCACTTGTCTCCTCAAGGGGTGGGCTTTCACCACCATCCGCTAGACAGTTAGAACTTTTGAGGGTTGTGTCCCTCGCGAGTCCCCCTACTCATACCCCTCTAGTTGCTAGAGGCTCCTAGTAGGAACGAGCCGCACGACATAAGTCATTTAAATAGCCGTGGATAGTATTTCTACGGCTATTTTTTTGGTTTTGAGATGTAGCTGATAGCTTACCTATTACCCATTACCCATTACCTATTACTCACTCAACACTCAGCAAGATTTAATGACGACATGCTAAAACAGGGTTGGTATTCACCTAAGTTATATCCAGCTTGTGCTGACAAGCATTATCTATGCCAAATCTGACCCTGGAAAGGAATCCCTGTGTCTTAGTTGTAGAAAACGATCAAATATTGGCGGAACGGCTGAGTCAGGACTTGAAAGAAGCAGGTTATCATACCGTCATTGCCCTTGATGCCTCCATGGCTTGCCATCAAGCCAGTGAACTCCAGCCAGCAATGGTGGTTGTGGATAGAGCCCTTTCAGGAGAATCAGGGCTGAGATTATGCGATCAGCTCAGACGTGAAGGCTCTCGCGTACCTGTAATCATGCTGATGGCTCATGATCGAGTAGAGGATCGAGTGGCTTGTATCGAAGCAGGGGCTGATGATTATTTCCTGAAACCCTATCGTAGCGAGCCATTTGTGAAAATGGTGCGCCTTTATCTAGAGCCAAAAACAGGAGGTTCCGAGCAGCTGAGGTTTGGAGAACTAACCTTAGACCTAAGCCAGCGTAGAGCAATGCGCAATGGACGGGTGATTGATTTGACCATGAAAGAGTTTGAACTGCTCAAGTATTTGATCAGCCATCCGAGGGAAGTATTAACTCGCGAACAAATTTTGGAAAATGTTTGGGGTTATGACTTTATGGGAGAGTCCAATGTCATCGAAGTCTATATTCGCTATTTACGTATCAAGATAGAAGATGAAGGTGAAAGGCGATTAATCCAGACGGTGCGTGGTGTTGGTTATGTGTTGCGGGAGGCTTAGGGTTGTGGGTATGACGTTTCAAATCACTCTATGTTCAATAGCACTAAGTATTCTACTGATGGGCTGTTCAGCAGGGTCAGTTTCAGAAGACACTATAAATAGTACCTCTGTGAAATCTGGTCAACCACCAGCAACAGCGCCATCAGTATCACAATCACCAAGCAAATTAGGTCAAATGTTACCAATTTCTGCTGAAGCTGAGATCGCAGGTGAGCGGATTGGGCTGGAAGTGGCACAGACCCCTGAGCAAAAGGCAATGGGGTTGATGTATCGCCTATCTCTAGCACCGGATCGGGGCATGTTATTTGGCTTCGACCCACCACGGCGTGTCAGCTTTTGGATGAAGAATGTTAGAATCAATCTCGATATGGTATTTCTAAGAAATGGGGAAGTAAAAGCGATCGCAAAATCTGTGCCTCCCTGCCAAACTGATAAATGTCCTACCTATGGTCCAGGAAAGGAAATTATTGACCAAGTGATTGAACTTCGTGGGGGACGCGCGGCTGAACTGGGTCTGAAAGTAGGTGACCAGGTCACTGTCAAGTTTCTGGATGGGAGTACTACCCCAACTAACTAATATAGCGCTACGCGCAAGTTAGAAGTTAGAAGTCATAAGTCATAAGTCATAAGTCAGCTTAGACTTACGTTTCGGAGTTTAACAATGTCAACTATCGGAATGGGTAGTGCTATATAAAGCATCAAGTTTTTTACTATCATCCCTATAAATAAGCTTCAGCTGACTAATAATAGTTTAATGCTTACCTCTGTCGTGGTGCTTCTGGCAGATTAAACTAAATTAGGGTAATCTTTCCTAAGACAGATGTAAAAAGCTCGCAAATGACTATACCCTTGATTACTAATGGCTACCCTTGACATAATTAATCAAGGTTGGGAAAACAAGGGTAGGGGTGACGCTACTGAGTCTTAGCGGTAAATCGCTAAGTTAATGGTGTGAGAAAGTGGTCTATCATAGCGTACACCAGAGTTTTTAACTTGACAGACGCTTGTTAATCAAGCGCCTTAGGGAGTGTGTGTTTAAATTTGTCGAATTTTACTTGACTTAAGCATATGAGCTTGGAAGGTCTAGCCAACTCACTGTGTTGGCTAGGTCTAGGGGTGATGCTGGTGGGGTATTTCATCTCCATACTGGCAAGACATCGATGCAGCGCGGTCTTGGGGGTTCCCCCCATGAGCGACTGCCGTGGTTTCCACGGGGCTGGAGAGCGATGGAGCGCGGTCTTGGGGGTTTCCCCCAAGACCGACTGCATCAAGACAGGTGCGTTCACGTAGTGTCTCCAAAGGAGAATCGCGGTGTTCCGCACACAGAACCATGCGCCATGAGCGACTGCATCAAGACACATAATATTGCTGTTTTAGGTTGACGAAAATCTCAGGTTGGCAGTGATTTAGGACACAGGTAATCAGCCTCCTAACCCTGAAAATTTATACAGGGGTACTAGAGTGCTAGTTCTGTCATCCTAAATCCTAGTCGGGTGATGATAGGGAAAGTTAACTCCTTTCCTATGGGATTAATTATCCTTAAAATCTTAAAACCTTCAAATTTACGACTGTTTCGTTTGTCAGGTATAACCAATGTTCCTAATTTCCTAGTGGACAGATGAGATAGTGGCTACTGATGGTTTACACATTCAGATTACTAATTCCAAAATAGAGCCTATTAAAGGAGGTGAAAACAAACTAATTATGGCACCAAAAACTTATACGAAATTCTTGCATTTTCTCCAAGAAGAGTTAGCAATTTCCAGAGATTCAATTGCGATCGCACTACGACACCGGGAACAAGACCCAGGACTTTTGCCAATGATTCTTTGGCAGTATGGTTTGGTAACTCTGGAGCAATTAGATAAAATTTATGACTGGTTGGAAACAGCCTAAAGCCTTGTCAATCAGGGAGGAGTAGGCAAACTATGTCTAAGGAGCTATGTCTTTGGGTTAAAATCTCCCTAAGACAAATTTATAATTCTACTTTGTCCTTAACTATTTATCCCCTTATCAAAAAGAGCGGTTTGATAAGTGACTCGCTCTTTTTGTTAGATATTGGTTATCCCAATGTAAGTATCAATGTAAGTATTCAGCCTACCGCTATCAGCTATCAGCGATTCATACTCTGCCTGTATCCCTTCAGCTGACTGCTGATAGTTTAATGCTTATAATGAAAGTCCAAATGAACGAGTCATAATGGGTAGTAAGATAACTAATGGGGTTATACTACCTTGAAACGAACAATAGCAATACTCGCTTTTGGCTTAATCTTAGGAATTTTTATCTCACAGTTTATTCCACCAGCCACAGCTTCTATAACTGTTGTAGAATCGCGGATTTCTTCTGTTGAATCTGAGATAATTAACTTGAGATTTAAACTCAATAAGTTAGAGACTCAGTTACGTCAGGTCAGCCAGTCAGTTCCTGATAGTAATCGACCCAGTCAAAACCAGGGACCATCACCAACTGATAGCTATAGCAGGGTAGACGCTGATCACCCCATGTTTAAGCGTCTCGCTACCTTAGTAATAGAACTCAAGGAACGGGTTAATCGATTAGAAGAAGAGGTATTACCAAAAGAATGAAGAATGAAGAATGAAGAATGGAAAATTCTAACTTCTAACTTCTAACTTCTAACTTCTAACTTCTAACTTCTAACTTCTAACTTCTAACTTCTATTCGATGCTAGTTGATCAGCCCAGCGAGTTGTTTCTGGTAATCGATACTTAGATGTGCAGCGCAATACATAATCAATTGCTGTGAGTAAGCTGATGCGATGACCAATGGAAACATAGACTGGCTTAACTCCAGTCCGAGTACGCACAACGGCTCCAATGATTTCTCCATCATGGCTCAGCGGTTGCCAATTACCTTTGTTTTCGGGCAACTCCTCATGATCACCAATGAATCGTGACTTAGCCACACCAATGGTAGGAATATCTGTCAGTACTCCCAGATGGCAGGCAAGACCAAAGCGACGAGGATGGGCAATGCCCTGACCATCACACAAAATTAAGTCAGGGATAATGCTAATTTTTTCCAAAGCATCCAGTACGACAGGGACTTCTCGGAATGATAGGAAACCTGGTATATAGGGAAAGGTAGTGGGTCTGGATGCGATCGCATTTTCCCTCAGCTGCAAGTCGGGAAAGCTTAAAACTGCTACTGCTGCCTGTGATATAGCGCCATCTTCCTCAAAACCTACATCCACACCAGCAACATATTGCACTTCCCCCAACTGATCTTCAGAAATTACCTCAGGTTGTAGTTGTTGTTGAATTGCTTTAGCTTCTTCACTATTGACTGGCCAAGGGTGGCGTTGTTGGATCTCCATAGTGATTTTGTGATTGGTACGTGGAAATTTTCCATTCCCTGGCACAAATGAAATGATATTTAATTATAATCAATCAATTAATTAACTAGATTCGGTCCCACTGATATCAAAACGTTGGCGCAAGATAAATTCTGCGATCGCTAAATCAACTGGGGTAGTTACCTTCAAATTGGTCTCCTCCCCTTCCACAATCTTTACTGGCAAGCTGCACCGTTCAAACAAAGCGGCATCATCCGTAACTTCCCAGCCAGCCTTACGTCCTTGGTCATGGCACTGTTTCAACAACTTCACCTCAAATCCCTGGGGTGTCTGTGCTGCCCACAATCCCTTCCGATCCGGTGTATCTTTAACAAGATTGGCTTCATCCACCACTTTAATCGTATCCTTAACTGGCACAGCGGCAATTAGACCAGGACAATCCATTAAGACTTCGGCACACCGTGTCAATAATTCAGGGGTAGCTAAGCATCTAGCACCATCGTGAATCAACACCCGTTTGGCTTCTGCTGGTAAAGCCTGCAAGCCATTATAGACAGATTCTTGCCGCGTTTCACCCCCCTCAATTAACTCCACAGGTTTAGATAGGGCAAGTTCAGCTAGAATTGCTTTAAACTCTGGCCAGTCATAGGGTTGTCCGATGATCCCAATCCAGCTAATACTACTGGCTTTCTCTGCTGCTAGTAGTGTCCAAGCAAGTATTGGTTTACCCAGAAGTGTTAAAAGAAGCTTATTGCGATCGCTCCCCATCCGTCGTCCCATTCCGGCTGCTGGAATTAATAAATGCACGATATTCTACCTCTTAGCTGCTGCTTCATGGCTGAGCTTAGGATATTATCCCCTGTATAGAATCAGAATTAGTCGTTCCAGCGTCAAGTTAAAATTAAGCTGATCCGTAAGCTCAAGTAATTTGAGATGAGAATACTAGCCCTTGTTCCTGGTGGAATTGGCGACCAAATCCTGTTCTTTCCCACCCTCTCACAACTAAAACAGTATTATCCCAAAGCTGAAATTGACGTTATTGTGGAACCGCGAGCCAAGGGGGCTTATCGGGTTTGTCAGTCAGTCGATGAAGTTTTAACCTTTGATTTTAAAGACCGCAATGGTCTCGCAGATTTTGGTAACTTGTTGGGAGTGATCCGCGATCGCGAGTACGATGCTGCCATGACCCTGGGACGTCGGTGGTCAGTTGGGCTCTTGCTTTGGATGACTGGTATTTTGCGTCGAATTGGTTACCAAGCTGGTTCAAGGGATTTGTTTTTTACCAACCCTGTGCCCCTAAAAACTGAGCAGTATGCTGCCCATATGTACCATGACCTACTACAAGGTTTCGGTATTAATGTTCCTTGTCAAGAACTCGCGGTTAGGGTTCCCAAATCAGATATTGAATGGGCAGAAGCTCAACAGCAACAGCTCGACATACCAGAAATTGGCTACATTCTTATTCATGGCGGTTCTAGTAAACTCGCTCTGTCCCAAGGAATTGATAAAATCTACCCAGTTGAGAAATGGCAGCAGATTGTTGAGGACATTCGCCAAAAACAACCTGATCTGCCCATTGTCTTGCTAAAAGGGCCAGAGGATGCAGAATGGTGCCAGGCTATGATGGAGTACCATCGTGACCTCAAAGTTATTTCTCCACAGGATATTGGGAAATTGGCAGCCATGATTGCTGGTGCTAATTTGATGCTGTGTACCGATAGTGCACCGATGCATCTAGCTGTAGCTGTTGGTACTCCTACCATTGCCTTGTTTGGTCCGACAGAAGCCAAAAAACTACTACCTGTCAAGGAGGGGGTATACGGTATCCAATCACCTACCGGTCGGATTGCCGATATCAAACCGGAAACTGTATTAGAGCAAATTTGGGGTAGCTAATAGGCTCCCAGTATTTGTTGTTTACAAAGTAATCAAGGTGCTTTTCTTTTATCCCCAAACTCTGTTGAGGATGGAAAGCTGACGCTATAGGGGTTGATTGAGATGATCATCAACCCGATGTGACATTAGACTTTGCACAGGCATAAGCTGCCGATTCATAGTATTTCTTATGCCAAGATAGCGTTTATTATACTACTGATGAGCCTCCACTCCATCTCCCCATCTCCCTATCCATATTAATTTATCATGGGTATTCAACCAGACTTGATATCACCCCCTGAGGTTTCGAGCAGATCAAACAAAGTATCATCTAGTTCATAGCCGAGTAACTGAGCCATCGACTTGAGGCGGGATCGGCTCTGTATACCCCACTGCTTTAACCATTGAGTAAGTACAAAGATCTTCTGCATCACGAAAATTTCTAAGGCTTCAGAGTTGTACTGGATCCCTTCTGTACGATTAAATTGGTGGGGCACTAGCATAGCAGTATAGCGGACGAATTCCCCAGATTTCCAATCTAGTAGAAAAGGTAACCAGGGATAGGTAGCATCCAAGCGCACAAACCATAACCGCACCTCTGGGATCTCTGAGAATTCTCGAGGATCCTCAGGATCGCCATCAAAATCAATCTTAAAGCCTAGCTGCTGCTCATGGTTTGCGATCGCACCGTTTTGCAACCAGCCTTCAATAAGGGTCTGAGCTGGAGACAAGTCTAAGGTTTGGAAATGGTTAGTATTTAAGGAAATGATTGTAGTCACGCAATAGTTCCAATATCAATAAAATCAGTCAAGTCTTACACTATTTTCTCCTGCTAGGCATTTCCGTGCTCAAACACCTAGATGTTGCAGATATTTTAAGCAACTACTACAATAGAGGCAGCAGGTTTTACTGGGAAGTTGGTGACTGCCAATAGTGTTTTTTGATCTATGCTCATTGATATAAGGGAACTAATCGGATTTGCGGCAGTAGACTGGGAAAATACCCAGAAACTTCAAGCGATATTCGACGGTGCCCACCTGGTTAGCCAGGTCATAAACTGAGGTAAGACGGCTTCTTGGTGAACCTGTAGGATCAGACAATCATCCTCTGAAGGATCTGTGGCTAGTGATCAGCAACTAGTGATCGGCAACTGGTAAGTAATAACCATTACACAGGAATTGGCTGAAAAAGAATACATCTAGTTCATAACATTAGGTAAGCAGTAGACCTAAGTGTTTTAGAACTAAGTGTCTTAGCCGTAAGTATTTTATTTTGTACTCAGGGAACCTAGGGGAGAAATCCAGACCTATACTAGTATAGCTATTAGTTTCCTCGAAAGCTAATAGCTAATTAGTTAGGAGGTTTGAGTATAAATCAAAACTATTCAAAATTCGGTGTTATCATAGCTGCTTACAGCGCTGGGGTCACTATCACGCTTAGAGCCAAGTAAATCAAGGCGCTCTACTCGTATCACAGGTTGTGAGCGATCAGCTCCGGTGGTGCGATCGCTCCAAGTGTCGATTTTCAAAGACCCTTTTATACCAATTAAGCTACCTTTACGCACATAATTAGCAGCTACTTCCGCCGTCTTCCCCCAAATCTCTAAGTTGAACCAGTCAGGCTGATCACTATTGCGTGTCCGTCGTCTCACTGCTAAGGCCAGTTTACACAATACACCCCCAGACTCAAAATACTTAACATCTGGGTCTGTACCTGCACGACCGACTAAGTGGACAACATTGAGACTCATAGTTATATTGGTACTTTTGTACTGATTATGGCTCTACAATAGCAGATTTAGCTGGTGTATAACAATTACTAACTTATTTTAAGTTACCGAAGCCAGTCAATCATCCAGAGTATTCTAGTTAACTTAAGCTTAACTTGAGCCAGTGAAACCGTTGTGTATTTGCAGTTGGGTGTATTTGCATAAATTTGCTCTAAAGAGTATCCGGAGAATCATGATTAGGTAGTGTACTAGCGTACTAGACTAACTGGATAAAACATAATAGAATCCACCTCAGTTAAAGTTTCGGTGCAATGTCGGTTGTACACAGCATTTTGTGAGGCGTAGAAACTAGTGAGTATTTTAAATCACTTTTCCCTGTCACGGGACATGGGTATAGACCTGGGTACAGCTAACACCTTAGTCTATGTATCTGGTAAGGGCATTGTTCTTCAAGAGCCTTCTGTGGTTGCCATTGATCAAGACGACAATCTTCCTCTAGCCGTAGGCGAAGAGGCAAAAAAGATGTTGGGAAGAACCCCAGGTAATGTAGTTGCCCTACGTCCTTTACGGGATGGTGTGATTGCTGACTTCGATACCGCTGAACTGATGCTGAAGCACTTCATCCAGCGAGTAAATGAAGGCAAAGCCCTAGTTTCACCTCGGATTGTGATTGGTATCCCCAGCGGTGTCACAGGTGTGGAACGACGAGCTGTCATGGAAGCCGCATTACAGGCTGGTGCTAGAGAAGTTAGGTTAATTGATGAACCAGTAGCAGCAGCCATTGGTGCTGGATTACCTGTAGCAGAACCAACCGGTAACATGATTATTGATATCGGTGGAGGCACCACTGAGGTAGCAGTTCTCAGTTTGCAGGGGACCGTTCTAAGTGAATCAGTGCGTGTTGCCGGAGATGAACTGAATGAGGCAATCACTCAGTATATGAAAAAAGTCCATAACCTAGTGATTGGGGAACGGACAGCAGAAGACATCAAAATCCGCATTGGCTCAGCCTATCCGACACCTGAGGATAATGAAGCTGCCATGGAAGTGCGAGGATTACACTTGCTGTCTGGCTTACCACGAACTGTCACCATCAAACGACCAGAGATTCGAGAAAGTATGGCAGAACCCCTTTCTGTTATTGTTGATGCTGTTAAGCGCACTCTAGAACGGACTCCCCCCGAACTGGCAGCTGATATTATTGATAGAGGTATTATGCTGGCGGGTGGTGGTGCTTTATTGAAAGGATTAGATACACTTATTAGTCATGAAAGTGGCATTGTTACCCATGTTGCCGCTGATCCCCTCAGCTGCGTTGTTTTGGGAACTGGTCGAGTATTAGAGAACTACAAACAGTTAGAGCGGGTGTTTAGCGGGCGTTCCCGTAATATGTAGTGGTGAGCGATTAAATATCAACCTTAAAGAGTATTTTTCTTCAATATATCAAGAGTGTAGATTGAGTGTGGCTAGTGTAAAAATTCACTGATTAGCCAAAATCTGACTATTTTATGGATAGGCTATGTACATGCTGCGTCGCTGGTGGGGGAGACATGGAGTAGCAATTATGCTGGGGAGTCTTACCCTGATTGCTGCTTGGTTACTTAGAACAACTCAGGGTGCAACAATTTTTGAAATCTATCAATTGATAACCCGCCCTTTTCAATCGCTACCTGCAACAGAAGAAAGCCTCTCTAATGCGCGGATACTGGAACTACAACAGCAGGTAGAAGAACTAAATACCCAAAACCAGAAGCTAAAAGAGCTGTTAGGTTATAAGAAAACCCAAAATAAACTAAGAATTGTTGCGCCTGTTGTGGGACGTAGCGCTGACAGTTGGTGGCAAGAAATCATTCTAGGAAGAGGGAGTGAAGCTGGAATCAAAACGGACTTTGTTGTTATGGCACCTGGCGGTGTAGTGGGTAGAGTCGTTAGCGTGACACCCCACACCAGTCGTGCCTTGCTGATCAGTGACCCTACTAGTAAGGTAGGTGCCGTAATCAGCCGTAGCCGTAGCATGGGTTTTTTGGGTGGACAAGGAAATAATCGGGCAATAATGCAGTTTTTTGATAAAGTGCCAAACGTCCGTCCTGGTGATGCTGTGGCTACCTCCACTGTTAGCCAGCTTTTCCCAGCTGGTTTACCTGTAGGACGTGTAGAGTCTGTTATTCTTGACAAAAGTCCAGCCCCAGAGGCGATTATTGAACTGACAGCCCCCATGAGTTATCTGGAATGGGTGATTATTCATCCCAATAACCCATGATTTATGGCTAATGAACAATAACCCATGACTAATAGACCTGTTGCAAAAATATTTTGAGTTATAATAACAGTTTTGGTAAAAATTACGTAGATTGTGTACTAGGCTTATACACAAACTGTACTAGGCTTATACACAAATAAAGTACAAATCACGTTTGTTAGTCTTAAGCGATCGCTAACTCTGAAATTCCCAGACTAGTTGTAATACCACGAAAAACTTTTGCAAGAGGTCTAATCAACAATGACCAACACGTCTCAGTTTTCTATTTGGGTTCGTCGAACAATCAATTGGGCAGTGACTGTTATTTCAGTTATCTTCTGCTCAATCTTATTACTGACACGTTTACCTGGAATGGAATTACTGGGCATTGCTCCCAACTGGCTGTTGATTTGGGTTGTTTCCTGGAGCATTAAACGCACAGCGTTTCAAGGAGCATTCGCAGGGTTGGTATTGGGGTTAGTTCAAGATGGTTTGACATTCCCTGAGCCTACCCATGTCTATAGTCTTGCCATCGTGGGTATCTTGACTGCTGTGATTCAAAAGCAACGGTATATTCAGGAAGATTTTATTTCAGTAGCTTTAATTGTGTTTGGCATGGCGATTGTTGGGGAAACAGTTACTGCTATTCAGCATAGTTTTCAAGGCTCTCGCCAATTAGCACAAATCTGGACAGACCATCAGCGTATTGCCATCTGTTCTGCAATTCTCAGTAGTCTTTGGGCACCAGTCGTCTACTATCCACTCAATCGATGGTGGCAGTGGTGCAATTCCATGGAGGAGTCCTGATGCTTTTTTACATATACTTTTTTTACATATACTTTTTTAAATAGCAAGTTCCTAAGAACCAACAGCTCTAGAAAGTTCTAATAGATAAGAGGTTGCAGAAAGTAAGTCGCTACAGATATGAGTGGGTTCAAACCGATTGAGATATGATTGAGAACGAATGCCACAGGTAAGAGCTATGGTCGGAATTGAAAGGGCTTGTCCTGCCAGAATATCGGCTTCTGTATCACCAATCATCCAAGCAGATACGGACGGTTGAGCCAGCGGAGATTGTTCGGTGTAGGATGAAGTACTATGGTCAGAGAGTGCTTGTTGGAGAAGTTCTTGTTTGACCTGAGCATAGTTTTGATAAGCATGGTGGTTTTCTGTTGTCCCATAAATGCCACTAAAAAGACGAGTTAAACCGTAATTCCTTAATATCTGTGTGACCTGGGATGTGCAACGCAATGTCACCAGAACGAGTCGGATGCCATAAGAATGCAGTAGAGCTAATGCCCAGTTTACCTTTGGTTGCAGCTTATCTTTGTTCAACAAGGCAGATTGATTCACAATCTTGATCACACGCCCCAAGAAGAAATCGATTTGCTCTCCTTGCAACCCTGAGCGCATGGCAATTTCCTCGTCAGGGATGCGTTCTTGCTTCATTTGCCAGAACTGCTGTTTACTCATGGTCTGTATCGGTAAGGTTATACCTTTAGCTTGGTAGAACCCTTGAGTATCAGTTAGTGCTAGCTGGTACGTGGTGTAGTAGCGATTGGAAACATCAACAAGGGGACCGTCAAAATCACAGAATACGGTCAGTTTTTGCAAGTAGGGGACTGTATTTTGAGGCAGGTAAAATCGGGAGAATTGCCTGTCTGGGGCAGCAACACAGTTCATAGATTAGATTTTGGCTGGGCTGGGCTTTTTGACATACTTCTTTACAATGTACCAGTTTTAGTGTATGTTGCAACCTGCTTGAGGCGACATTGATACCATGCTGTATTCTCTGGAGAAACTATTTTGAATGTTGGCAGTTTTAAAATAACTATATATAGTTAAAAAAGTATCCCTAAGTAACTGGAGCAGCACTTAGGCTAAATTAGGCAACAATTGCATTCTATGACCGCAAGTTTGTACTAGCATGTAAAAACCTATATTTTTATCTGGTCACTCCTGCTGTTGAGCTACTAGGGGCGTAATGAGCGACAATATTGTTTTGAGTAGATTAATTGAAAACCGCCATCCTAATATTGAGATAAGACCACTATCTATTTGTAGCTAGGCATGAGCTACTGTATCAATCCCCTGTGCCCTCAGCCAGATGACCCAGGGAACATGACGAATCTGGTTTGTCGCCATTGTGGCTCAGATTTGTTATTACAAGGTCGCTATCGGGTGATGCGCCTGTTAAGTGACCAAAGTGGCTTTGGTAAGGTTTACGAAGCTTACAACGGGGCAGTACCAAAAATTCTAAAAGTCCTTAAGCCAGAGCACAACTCGAAATCGAGAATTATTGAACTATTTCGCCAAGAGGCAGCTGTATTGAGCAAGCTGATTCATCCCGGTATCCCTCAAATCGAGCCAGAGGGCCACTTTCAGTTTTTTCCTAGACATAGCAAAGAACCCCTGCATTGCATCATAATGGAAAAAATTGATGGACTTAACTTGAAGCAGTGGATGAGGCAACAGGGCAATCACCCAATTCTAGAACCGCAAGCCCTTAAATGGTTAAAGCAGATAGTAGAGATTCTGCATCTTGTTCACCAAGAAAACTATTTCCATCGCGATATCAAGCCAGAAAACATCATGCTCCGAGCCAATGGGCAATTGGTATTGATTGACTTTGGCACTGCTAGAGAGTTGACCTATACCTACCTAGCGGAAATTGGTGGTGGAGGCAGTGTTACCAAGATTAGTTCCCATGGCTATACTCCCCCAGAGCAAGAAAAAGGGTATGCAGTCCCACAGTCTGATTTTTATGCTCTGGGGCGAACCTTTGTTTATTTACTGACTGGCAAATCAGTCACGGATCAGAGTGTTTATGATCCGTTAAATGATCAATTTCATTGGCGTGATCATGCTCCTCAAATATCTGATCAGCTAGCAGAATTTATTGATAGTTTGATGGCACCAACGGCAGCAGCTCGACCTCAAAAGACTCAGCAAATTTTAAATAATCTAGCTAATCTTTATTCTATTTCTTCTCTGATGAGTATTTCAGAGGCTAATACTAATCTAGAAGCGAGTACAACAAACCCAAGCATTAAAACTAAATCTCAACCCAATATTTCTATAGAAACGGAAATTATTAAAACCCCAAAAATAAGATGGTGGTTAGGAGGGATATTGACTTTGGTATTTGGATTATTTGGTGTTGGGGGTTGGCTATTGTATCAATCCTATAGTCCTGACCTTAGAAAAACTCAAGAAATATCTCCTGAAGAATTATCTGTGGTTAACACTAAGACATTCACTGCTCATTCAAGTTGGGTTAATTATTTAGTAATTAGTCAAGATGGCGAATTATTAGTTAGTGGGAGCGCGGATAAAACTATAAAAATTTGGAATATTAACACGGGAGAAGAAATCTATACTCTCGAAGGTCATAAAAGCTATGTTAATTATCTAGCTATTAGCCCAGATGGACAACAATTATTTAGTGCTAGTGCCGATAAGACGATTAAAATTTGGGATATCAACACCGGAAAAGCAATCCGCACTCTTGAAGGTCATAAAAGTTTTATTAATCATTTAGCGGTTAGTCCGGATGGACAACGATTGTTCAGTGCTAGTGCCGACAAGACGATTAAAATTTGGGAGATCAATACGGGAGAAAAAATTAGTCAGCTCAAAGGTCATGAAAGTGCGATTAACTTTTTATTAATTAGTCAGAATGAGCAAAAACTATTTAGTGCTAGTGCCGATAAGACCATTAAAATTTGGGATATCAACACTGGGCAAGTACTCCGGACTCTCGAAGGTCATACGAGCTTTGTGAATTCTCTAGCTATAAGTCCGGATGGACAACGATTATTTAGTGCTAGTGCTGACAAAACTATCAAAGTCTGGAATCTAGATACTGGGGAAGAAGTCAATAGTCTAAATGATCATACCAATTATGTGGAAGAATTAGCTATCGGTGCTAATTGTAAGAAGTTGTTCAGTGGGAGTGCGGATAAAACGATAAAAGTGTGGAATTTTGCTAATCAAAAACTAATCTACAATCTGATTGGTTTTCCAAATCCAATTGAATATTTTGCGATTAGTCCTGATTGCCACACAATTGCTACTAGTGGTGGAAAAAAGATCATCAAACTCTGGCAGGTGCCACAGTAAGTAATTACTTTGTAAGTAATTAGTGTTCGTGAGCTACTGGTGAGCAATTTCGATTTTATGATGTTTAGAGTTAAAGTTAATGAAATGCTAAAGGATTTAATTAATAATTACAAATAACATTTCAATAGTAACAAACGAATAGTAACAGACAAATGGACAACTCTCCTGTGACATCTTTTCCTGAAACTCCCTTGGCGCAAGCCATGATACAGCGGTGCATCCAACTAGCACGGCGAGCCGAGGGACGTACTACACCCAACCCTTTAGTGGGTTGTGTAATTGTCCGGAATGGGGAAATTGTCGGGGAAGGGTTTCATCCTGCTGCTGGTCAACCCCACGCGGAAGTGTTTGCCCTCTCAGAGGCTGGGGAAAATGCCCAGGGCGCAACAGTTTATGTGAATCTGGAACCGTGCAATCACTATGGTAGAACCCCTCCTTGTACAGAAGCGTTAATTAAGGCTGGAGTCGCTAAAGTAGTGGTTGGGATGGTGGATCCTGATCCACGGGTATCTGGAAAAGGTATTGAACGGTTAAGGGCGGCTGGGATTGAAGTGGTGGTAGGTGTGGAACAGAGTGCTTGCTGTCAGCTCAATGAAGGCTTTATTCATCGCATTCTTTACCAGCGTCCATTGGGAATTCTCAAATATGCCATGACTTTAGATGGCAAAATTGCTGCTACTAGTGGTCATAGCAAATGGATTACAGGGGAAAAGTCTCGCAGTTGGGTGCATCAACTGCGATCAGCTTGCGATGCAGTGATTGTGGGCGGTAATACGGTGCGTCAGGATAACCCCAATTTGACTAGCCACAATCCAAATGTACCGAATCCCCTACGGGTGATCATGAGTCGCACTCTCGACTTACCCAGAGATGCTCGTGTTTGGCAAACGGATGATGTACCTACGTTGGTGTTTACAGAGGTCGGAACTCAGGGCGATTTATATCAACATCTGGTCAACCAGGGTGTAGAGGTGGTGGTATTGAATCCTCTGACGCCTTCTCAAGTAATGGCATATTTATATGACAGGCAGCTTTCGAGGGTTTTATGGGAATGTGGTGGTATCTTAGCGGCAAATGCGATCGCAGATGGTGCAGTCCAAAAAATCGTAGCCTTTATTGCTCCCAAAATCATTGGTGGTCAAGGTGGTCCCTCACCAGTAGGAGATTTGGGCTTGACACTCATGACTGATGCTCTAACCTTAGAACGAGTCAGTTGGAGTCAGATAGGATCGGATTATGTTGTGGAAGGTTATTTAGCTCCTGATAGGGAATCGGGAGTCGGGAGTCGGGGTCAGTAAATTGACTGTACCTGATAAGTATGATCCGTATGATCAATCTTATAAAATTTGGGATAAAAACTGCTTAGTACGTTCATGCTGAGGATTGTTGAAAAATTCCTGGGGTGTACTTTCTTCCACCAACTTCCCATCAGCCATTAATACCACTCGGTCTGCCACTTCTCTAGCAAAACCTACTTCGTGGGTAACGCAAACCATAGTCATGCCAGAATCAGCAAGCGATCGCATGGTATCGAGTACCTCTCGCACCATCTCCGGGTCGAGAGCTGAGGTAGGCTCATCAAATAACATAATTTTAGGCTGCATTGCCAAAGCACGGGCAATAGCTACCCGTTGCTGTTGTCCCCCTGACAGTTGACTGGGATACTTCTTGGCTTGTTCGAGAATACCGACTTTCTCTAACAGCTGCATGGCAATTTCTTCAGCTTTTGCCTTTTTCCAGCGGCGCACCCAAATGGGAGCAAGAGTGACATTTTGCAGCACAGTCAGGTGAGGAAATAAGTTAAATTGTTGGAAAACCATCCCCACTTCCTTGCGAATGGTATCAATGTTTCGCAAATCATGGGAGAGTTCAATGTTATCTATAATAATTTTTCCTTTTTGATAGTCTTCTAAAGCATTAAATGTCCGAATAAAGGTTGATTTCCCAGACCCACTAGGCCCCATGATCACCACTACTTCTTTTTTCTTGACTTCTAGACTGACACCACGCAGAACATGAAATTGGTTGCTGGTGTACCACTTATGAACATCTTGAGCGATGATCATGGATTCGGTATCTCCAGAATTGACTGGGTCTTCAGAAGCAGTGATTGGTTGTTGATTGGTCATGATTCTTTTCCCTGTAGTAAGGTTAGATTGGGTTACAGGTTGAACGCGCACGCGTGGCCGAACGCGCACGCGTGGCCTAAAGGCCAAAAGGCCAAAGTTACAGGTTTAAGGTTATATAGCGTTTATCGCAGTTATGAGGTATTTTATTCTTTGACGTTGATTCCCTGTTAGGTGCGCTTGACCCATTAAGAATTAAATTCCCTTGATTGTCGCACCTCTTGATACAGCGCAGGGCTATTCCCTATTCCCTGTTCCCTGTTCCCCGTTCCCTGTTCCCTAAAATCCGTAAATTGTGTACCTCATAGCTATGATAATTGCTATAATCTAGATTCAATGATCTACATTCAATTGTTTTTCTAGACGTCGGCTGGCTGTGGACATGGCGTAACAAAATAACCAGAATAGGAGTCCGTCGAATAGATAAACTTCTTGATAGGGGGTTTGAAATTTGGCTTGGGCAAAGATAGAATCACCAATACCAAGCAACTCCACTAGACCTACAACAAATAGGAGAGTTGTGTCTTGAAACAGACTAATAAACTGACCGACAATGGCAGGAATAACAGCTTTGAGTGCTTGAGGTAAAACAATTAGCCCTACCGATAGGGGAGTATTTAAACCCAATGCTTTGGCAGCTTCGATTTGACCGGTAGGTATAGATTGCAGTCCTCCTCGCACATTTTCGGCTAGGTAAGCAGCACTAAATAAGGTTAGACCGATGATTGCCCGTAACACCCGGTCTGGTCGCATTCCTGATGGTAGAAATAGTGGAATAATTACTTGTCCGATGAACAAAATCGCAATCAGCGGTAATCCTCGGATTAGTTCAATGTAAAGGATAGAGAAGCCGCGCACAACTGGTAAGGTACTTTGTCGTCCTAGGGCTAGTAATACACCTAGGGGAAAACAGATTAAAATACTGACCACTGCGGCTAATACATTCAGCAGTAACCCACCCCATTGATTAGTGGATACCTGTTTTAGTCCGAGTCCTCCTCCGAGAAGCCACAGGAAGATTAATAAAGCAATAAACCAAGCTAAAGGTAACCAATTCCCCAGTTTCGGTTGAGTTTTAGCAACCTGTTGTCCTCCCCAAGCACTAGCTACTAGTAAGACTACTATTCCTAAGAGCAATAAGCGATAGGGAATTGCTACTGGAAATAGAACTAAGATAGCACCACTGATCACAATAGATATTAAAACATTGCGACTAAATAGAGTGGTAACATTTCTTGCTAAAACTCCCCAGGTGATCCCGGATAGGAATACAATAATCCCCAGAATCAACCATGGACGCCAGTTTTCGCTGGCGGGATAGGTTCCTACAAAAAACAGACGAAAGTTATCTGTAATAACATCCCACTGGGCTTCAGTGGTTACCCATATTATCAAGCCTTTTACGGTTACGAATAAAAACCAGAAAACACTAACCGTTAATAGGCTATTATACCAAGTACTAAATAAATTTTTCTTTATCCAGGTAACTGGATTAACCTGTAGTTCAGGGGGTGGTGCTACTTCAGGAGGTTGAGAATTAACAGTAGTCATTATCTAGTTATAAGTCAACAGTTAACCAATTAAGTTAACCAATTATCTTTCCTGCAATTGAACTGTCCGATTCAACAGGTTCATCACGAAAGAAATGATCAGGTTAATGGTTAGATAGGTCAGGGGTATGATCACTACGATGATTTCTATTTCATGACCCGCTTGGTTGAAGGTGGTTTGAGCAATAGAGTAGATATCTGGGTAGCCAATAGCAGATGCTAAACTGGAGTTTTTGGCTAGGTTCATATACTGGCTGTTTAGGGAAGGGATAATCACCCGCAAGGCTTGGGGAAAAATAACTAACCGCATAGCTAAGCCTGACTTAAGTCCCAAGGATCTTGCTGCTTCCCACTGTCCCTTCTGTACTGACTCTATTCCAGCTCGGACAATTTCCGCGATAAATGCACCTGTGTAAAAGACTAGACCAGCTAGTAAGGCACAGAACTCAATAGTTAGCCGGAGTCCGCCTTCGATATTTCCTGTATCGATAACTTCTTGCGGTCTTTGCCAACCAAAACCGATGATGATAATTAAGACAGCAGCAATTGCGATCGCAATTAAAGCAATTAACTGGGGCTTACCGGATTGTGCTTGTTCTACCATCACTTTAGTGCGCCACTGCCAGATTAAAAATGCTGCGATCGCACCGAGTAGCAAAACCACCAACCACAGAAACAGCTGCGTGGTGAAGGGGGGCCAAGGAATATAAATTCCCCGCTTGCTCAAAAATATCGACCCAGGTAACTGCATTTTTTCCGACAGTTTTGGCAGTTGGAAGAAAACACCAAAGTACCAAAATAGCAATTGCAGCAGCAGTGGTGTATTGCGCACTATTTCCACATAAAGCAGACTCAGCTTACTCACTAGCCAATTGTCAGAAAAACTAGCTATCCCGGCGGTAATACCAACAATAGTTGTCAGGATAATGCCAAACACCATCACCCGCAATGAATTAGCCAGTCCGATCAATAAAGCATAGCTATAGGGGTCAGTGGCTTTGTAGGGAATGGGAGTATCGCCAATACCAAATTTGGCTTGATCTTGGAGAAAATCAAACCCCAATTTAATCGCTTGTTGCTGAATATTTCGGCTTAAGTTGGTGCCTAGCCATGCCACGACCGCAATCACCACCAGCACAAATATGACTTGTATGGCAATGCGCCAAAATCGGTCATCTCGCCACAAAGGAGGCTTTTGACCTATATCGCTTGTCATTCGTTAGTTGTTTAGCTTGCAGGTTTAAGGTTTAAGGTTTATGATTTAGGATTTAAGGTTTAAAGTTTCAGGTTACAGGTTGAAAGTTTAAATTTCCAACCTATAACCTTAACCTTTAATATTCAATAGTTAACAATCCCTTAACGGAAGGGTGGAGAATACAAAATACCCCCACGAGTCCAAAGGTCATTCAGACCCCGATTAAGTTTGAACTGAGAACTTTTACCCAAGTTACGGTCATAGACTTCGCCGTAGTTACCCACGTGCTTAATCACTCGCGCTGCAAAATCGTTTTCTAAACCGAGACCTTTGCCTAAGTCACCTTCAACACCCAAGAAGCGTTTGACAGTGGGGTTTGGACTGTTGCCCATTTGTGCTACATTCGCCTTAGTAATGCCTAACTCTTCAGCTTCAATCAAGGCGAAGGTAACCCACTTGACTACATCAAACCAAGCAGAGTCATTATTTATAGTTACTGGTCCCAAGGGTTCCTTGGACATGGTAACATCTAGAAGTATATGATCATCAGGCTTAGGCAGAGTGCTACGTTTGGCCAGTAGTTGGGATTTATCAGAAGTCATGCCGTCACAACGTTCTTCGTCATAGGCAGTATAGGCAGGGTCTGCTTTCTGAAATACCACTGGCTCAAATTCGACACCTGCTTCCCGCATCTTGTCAGTTAAATTCAACTCAGTAGTGGTTCCAGTTTCCACACAGACAGATTTGCCTTTAAAATCTTTCAGTGTCTTAATCCCACTGTTTTTGCGCACCATCATGCCCTGACCATCATAAAAGGTAGTAGGGGCAAATTCTAAGTTATTGGTAGAGCTATCTCGGCTAAGAGTCCAAGTGGTATTGCGCGAGAGCATATCCACTTCACCATTCCGGACGGCGGGAAATCGCTCCGTGGAGTCAAGGTTACGGTACTCTACTGCTCCTGGGTCATCAAACAAAGCAGCAGCAACTGCTTTACAGACATCCACATCTAGCCCGGAGTAGTTACCGCTCCCATCCACAAAGCTAAATCCGGGAATGCCACCGTCAACACCACAAATCAGCTTGCCACGGCTCTTGACTATATCTAAGCGGCTTTGTTTAGCGCTTGTCCCACCTCCTACACAGGCTGTCAAGGGTGCAACTAATACTAGAGTGGCTAGTACCAGAGAACTCCATTTAGGCATAAGTTTTTTCTTGGTCTTGTTTTTTAAATACACAACAGCCTCACACCATCAGCTTACATGAGCTTCCGCTGCTTAAGCTTGCTTGCATTTTAGATCAAGTTGGTTAGATTACTTATGTTGTTAGATTAATTATCTAGCAAAGTGAACAGGGAACAGGGAATAAGCAAAAGAGAATAAGGAGTAGGGAATATGGCATCAAAAATTATCACAATTCCTACACGGATTGCTATCCTATAGCTCGGCTGCTAATGGGTAAGTAAAGTAGACTTCGCCGCAGTTGTCGGTAACTTTAGACCAGGGAACTTTAGTGATTATAGTTACAAACTTTTCAGTGTAATTATTATTTTTTTTTAACAAACTAATAATTAATCAATCATTATGATAAAAAAGCGATCGCTTAATTCACCTGAGCCGATTAGGTCATTCCAATCATCAAATTAGCTCACAGAGGTGAACCCCTGGAGGATGTAGGAAGGCTCAAGGAAACTTGCGTTCGCGTAGCGTGGCCTACGGCCAATCGCTTTTTGGCACGCTTTGCGAACGCACCGAATACTGTCCTTAACTTTCTGTTGAGAAATTAGCTCTCATGGCAATGCTTTTGTTGAGATTATCTCTCAAGCCTATAGAGCTAGAGTTTGTGACTGAACAGACATCGGGAAAAGCATGTACTCATTCCACATGCGCCAGATGTAAGCCGTAATTGCTTTTTTACGAGTTTTGTGATCCTCAAATGAGAACTGGACTATTGAACTAGGTGCAGCGGACTGAATGTCCGTTAGATGAGAGTTACAGCCGCACCCGTGTTGGAGCAGAAGACCGTGACGAGCAGCCTTACTCTGGACAAACATCAGCATCCGCGTCACATTGAAAGCGTGAAGGCAGGCATCGTAGGGACGTTTGACACCCTGCATGCGGACATCAAAAGCCATAGCTCGTGATTCTAGAATCGAGTCCCGCTCAATCGGGGACAGAAGCATCTTATAGAAAGAGGCTGGTAGTTCATAGTTAAACTCTTCAAACACGTCTACCACAAAAGCGACTACCCGTTCGGCACCATCTGTTGCCACAGCAGTATTCTTCGCTAATTCAAAATTTGGGTAAGCTGACAGCAAATAGTCAGCACCGTTCGCGTAGCGTGGCCAAAGGCCTTAGAACTCTAAAGTATCCCAAGCTCCTTTCTGAAAAAGAGACTGGCAATCGAACCCTTGCTCAAAAATTTCTGGGCTACCGTCAGTTGCTTTGGTTAGAAACAATTGAGCCAAAGCAACCAGAAACTCAAGGTCAGGATGTCCTACTTCTGCGTCACCACTGGCAATTTTTTGCCAAACGGTGGGTAGTTGGTCAATGGTAACAGCGTCAATACCTTCAAGAATAGACCTAGCAGTCAAAACCGAAACAGTTTGTTGAATTGTCATAAAGCAAGTTAGACTTAACCCCGGAATTTTTGGTAATGATATGTTAGCAACTGTCCAGATATTTCCATGGTGGTAATAGCCAAGACAGGCACCTTGATTAAGATACCATGATGATTGGAATTTTAGATAATTTTCACCAAGTTAAACACCTTAAAAATCAGCCTAACTGCGCCAATTATAAGGGTTTAATTGTCATGAGTCGCCACTGGTTAAAGTCTTGAGAGTTTCTCAACTCCTAGTCTGGCGATCAAATAGTACTCGGGGTTTCAGCAAAATCTTAAATAGCAGTAAAAGCGATCGCATTTCTGATGGACTTTCCCGTCGCTGCCATCGACCTGGACGGCAAAAGAGCATCTCTACCAAAGTGCGATGCTGTTGGAGAGTTAATCGGTCAAACATAATCCGTAGACTAGCTTCCTCACTACTGTTGTCAATTTCAGTAACTACTCCTGACAACTGTAGCTTTTCCTCGATCATCTCTAGTGTCACTGGCAACTGTTCAGTGGCAGTGTTTGCGGTATCTAATGGTAAATCAGCCACCTCGGTCAAAGCCACTTGAGCACCAACTTCTGAAATTTTGGTGGTCATACCCCAGACAGTTCGATTTCCGATCTCAAGCCGCACCACTCGGCGCAACTTGAACCACTGGTAAAGATCAGGATTGGGAACATCCACTACAATCAATAAAGCAATACCCAACATGATCAGGTTATAGATACTCCAAATCCAACCTAGACTCAGACCTTGAATCATCTGAGCGTCAGTAGCAGATATCCCACTGCCCCAATACATCATAGAAGTACTCAAATTCTGCCATAGGCTCACTGCTGTAGCGATAAATAGGATAATCAAAGGCAATCCCAACTTGGAGTTAAACACAAAGCGATCGCGTTTTACCCCCTTAGGTGTTACCTTAAATCCTTTACCAAAAGGATTGAGCATGACTTGTATCACTGTCATGCTCATAGGAATACACCAAGGCAATGAGTAAATATCCGACAACAACCCTGACCGGGAACGGAGGTTTAACCAGGAAAAAACCGTGAGCTGCATCAGATAATAAGGTAGTAAGAAATACAACAATTCACCAGCTGTTGCTTGTAAGGGAATCACCCCTAGAAAGGAATAAGCTAGGGGCATTAACAGGAATCCCAAGCGAGATAAACCGGTAAACCAATGTAGTAATCCATCTAAATGCGCCAGTCTTTGGATCAGTTTTAACCCCGGAATAGTTAGAGGGTTAGCATCAATAAAAAATGCCTGTAATGTTCCTTGAGCCCACCGCAATCGTTGAGCGACATGGGCAGCAATATTTTCTGCAGCTAAACCAGCACTAAGTTTTTCTCCTAAATAAATAACCTGGTAACCCATTGCTGCTATGCGAATACCAGTAAAATAATCTTCAGTCAAAGAATCGGTTACAAAACCACCAGCCGCTTCTATAACATCACGTTTTACAACAAAGGAAGTTCCGGCACAAACCACACCACCAGCACCATCCCTTATGGGCTGAACTTGCCGATAAAATACTTCTTCTTCTGGCAGTAGCACATCTTCTAAACCTAAATTGTAGGCAATCGGGTCAGGATTATAAAAGGTTTGAGGAGTTTGGACTAATCCCACATTACTATTTTCAAAAAAGCCTACGGTGCGAGTCAGAAAATTTTTAGTTGGTACAAAATCTGCATCGAAGAATACAATCAAATCCCCTGAAGTTTTTGGAATAGCATGGTTTAAGTTGCCCGCTTTTGCATAGGAATTATCTGGACGAGTTATATAATTACACCCCAATTCAGCAGCTAACTCTTTGACATTTTGACGTTTGGTATCATCTAGTAAATAAACCTGTTTGTTGTCATAATCTATTCCTTGACAACCCATAATTGTTCGCTTTAAAATAAAACAGGGTTCATTATAGGTTGGGATTAAGATATCCACAGAAGGATTAAACCTTCCTGAAATAATATCTAATGATAACTGGGAAGCCTGAGCGCTACGGTTTTTGACCCTTAACATTAAAAATAGCTGGATAATACTGCTGGTTAGCAACAACATTTCCAGTAAAAATAATCCTAGGCTAAAGAAACCATTAAGGGGATCCACTAAATTCAGGGTAGAGAAGATTCGCCAGAGCAGATATCGTGCCAATAGTGCTAGCAAAATCCCCACCACTAGATTTCTAGACCAAGTGCTAGGACGGGGAGAAATTTTCGTGACCCCCAGGACAACTACCATTAAGATAATTGTTGGTAACAATAAGTAGTGTTGCTGATTAACAATTGGTGCTTCCAGCCACATCGGTGGATTTCTTTGCCAGATATCCAGCTGATTAAATAGCTGGGTAATCTGCCCCTGATCAGTCAACCAAGCTAAAGCGATCGCACTGAAACAAGTAACTAGAATCAGCATCACGACCGTTGCGGCTCGTAACCTAAAAACTGGTTTGTTAGAAGAACACCTAGAGTTTGAGTAGCTCACTTTGGGAACTGTCATGTCTAAAAACAGGTATAGCACTGTGGGGAGGGAATAGGTAATAGCAAATTAAAAAGCGTGCTAGTATTCTAAAGCTTGGTATTATAAAGGTTATAGCAATTATTTGCCCCTTGAATTGGGCAACACCATTACACCCATTGCTGTATCTTAACTTGTTAGTTTAAACTAAATCAAACTACTAAGATAGTATGGTAATAATCTAGATGATATTGATAAGAGATTAATCTAACCTGAGGCAAATATTAAAATTCACTTAACTTGCCGATTGCGGGATATTTTAATGAATAAAATCTTTTCTGAGCTAGAGTTGAGAAGTATCCACTAAATTTTTTAACCAAAACTCAGGCTAATGCCACCGAAGACTAGACATAATAGCAAATAGAGTAATGTTTCCACGAGATAGATAATCTGATGAAACTTCACTATTTAGCCATTTTTGGTGCTACTGCCTTTTTAACCGTAGGTTGTGTAGCAGGAGTACCTGGGAATCAGAGTACTGTTCAGGCAAAACCATCCACCTCTACCTCTACGACAACCAAGATTGATGTGTCTAGTGTTGCAGCTGATCAACCAACTGCAACACTAGCAAAGGCAACAAGTAGATCAGGAAATTTTGTAACAGCAGCTCATTCTACTCAAGGCATGGTAAGTTTAGTCACAGACAATGGACAACGTTACCTAAAGTTTGACGAAACCTTTAAGACCGATAACGGACCCGATTTAATGGTGCTGTTGCACCGCCAAACTGTACCCAAATCCTACAGTAAGGAAAATTATCAAAGTCTTGGTCGTCTTGAGCAGGTCAGTGGCACTCAACGGTACCGTATCCCTGCTGATGTTAATCCAGAAGACTTTAGCTCTGTAGTCATTTGGTGCCGTAAATTCAACGTCACCTTTGGCTACGCCACCCTTAGTAATTAGTAGCACTAATTACTAACTAATAATTAACGCAAGTTGCTAAGGACTAACGACTAAACAGCCTATAGTATAGGCTGACAAAAAATTCCTTGACTGGAAACGCTAAATAGGTTACGGGATTAATCGTCACAATGATGTTACGGACATCACGAGTGGCTAGATTAAGGATTTGCTGGGCTACCCAATCCCCTGACATGACCCCAAATGGATTGAGATTACTTTTAAATGGTCCGAGGATTACTTTACGTATTACACAAGGAGCATCTAGACGACGCAGGGTAACTAGGTCTCCTAGGGTACGTTTGCTCAGTTCATACAAAGGACTAAAAGCTGGATTAACTTCCGCTTCCGAAGTATTAACCCAAACTTCCTTGCGAGCAATATCTTGGTTCGTCCGAACAGTAGATAAAAACATCTCTAGCAACCGCCAACTTGATAATGTGTTGACCTCGTAGGATTTTGCGATCGCATCGGCTGTCCGTTCTTGATGAACATTGATGCCGTGATTGAGAATTAGAATATCCACATTTTCCAAATGTGGAGCTAGTTCGGACTCTTTACTCACTTGCCAAGTCAAGGTTTTTACTGGCAAGCTTTCACCATTGACATTTAAGGTAACAGTTTGTTCTTGGGAGGTCAGAGCAATCACTTTTGCTCCCCGTTGCTGGAGATGGTACAACAGTGATTTTCCCAGAGTTCCCGATGCTCCCGTCACTGCAATAGTTTTTCCTTGGAGCGATAGTGCTGTCCCCATCAGTTTGTCTACTAAAGTGAATGTGCCGCCATAGTAAGCCTTTTGGTTATCAAAGTGATGTCGCCAATGGTAGCTGCGATTCACCATCCAAGGGGAAGGAGGATAAAGGAATGGACCCGGAAGGTGGGTCATATCAGTCAACTTATCGGCACCCTTGATGCCATAGCCACGAGCGATCGCACCAAATAGAAATACCATAGTGTAAACAGAACCAGCCAAAGCTGCCCAATGCAGATTTGGTGTCCAGGTATAAGCCAACCACCATAGCACCAAGCCTAACATTAGCATGACCAAGGCTTCTGGTACATCATTACGCCAGTGCGCCTGTCGATAAATGGTATCACTGACAGCAGTTAAATCCTGACGGAAGACCCGATGATGCCACACATGCAAGCGATACAGAGGTGTCCAGTGATGGGACAGGAAGTGATAGAAGTCTCGCACCAGTTCTACCCACAAAATAGAACCCAGTCCCAAAACCCCTATAGCTAGCCAGAAATTTACCATGAACATGATTATGATGCCTAGAGTGAACAGTAACTTGTCGTGTTGGCAAATTGCCCATTCACATCATAATTAGGTAGGTACAAATAAAACTAAGATGCTGATGGTTAACCGTTAACACTTACTCCTGAACCATCAACTTTCAATTATCAACTTTAAATTATCAACCTTCAACCTTCAACCCTCAACCTTCAACCTTCAACATACCATCTTCCATATAAGACACTTGGTCAGCTACATCGATAATACGAGGATCGTGGGTTACCATCAGCACTGTGCTGCCTTTTTCCTTAGCCAGACGACGCAGCAATTCAATCACTGTATGACCACTGTGAGAGTCCAAGGCTGCTGTTGGCTCATCTGCCATGATTAGGGGTGGCTCTTTAGCTAAAGCCCGCGCGATCGCTACCCGTTGCTTCTGTCCCCCTGACAAGTCACTCGGTCTAAGATGTCCTTTCCCCTCTAAACCAACCTGCTCTAATAACATTTTTGCCTGCTGTCGAGCATTTACCCCCCGAATTCCCTTAATGTTTAGCACAACTTCCACATTCTCTGCTGCTGTCAGTGCCGGAAATAGGTTGAAGTGTTGGAAAATAAAGCCAATGTGTTCTCGTCGAAACTCTGCCAGCTTAGTTCTAGACATACCGGTAATTTCTTGACCCAGTAAATAGACTTTTCCCAGTGTCGGGGTCAGTAATCCCGCCAATATTGACAAAAGGGTAGTCTTGCCAGAGCCAGACGGTCCCATTAAAAGTTGGATATCACCACGTTTGACTTCCCAGTCTATTCCTTTAAGAACTGGAACACGGTTTTGTCCTGACTGGAAGTCCATCTGCACCCCTTTAGCAAGAATGGAGCGTACACCATATTTAGGTAAATCTATAACTTTAGATACTTTAGAGCCGCCCTTAATCAGTTTTTTGGGAAACACCATATATTAAACTTTAGCAGCACCAGTTGACTAGACTCTTAGGTCGTACTGCTGGAAATTGACGACTCCCCATCGCTAAAGCTAGGGGATGTTGGCAGGTTGATCGGTGAACCGGCGAGCTACACCCAATAGAAACGTTTTGTTTCAAATCAGAGGGACTCGCCATAAGTCCTACTGCTAGAGATAACACTTACTATGCTACATCTTATCTCTAGATGCGTTTTGTCGGATACTTGTTCCGACTGCTTGTTAGAGTCGATGCCTGGTATTACCCAGGGCACCTCTCATTCAGAACTGCACGTGAAACTTTCGCCTCATGCAGCTCCTGGATATCCTTAGCTTTTCGCTTTTGCTCTTGTGGTTTTGGCGTTGTTCTTCACAGCCTTACCAGTTCCTTTTTGTCCGTTAATGGAAGTGGGTTTCTCTGGTGTTTCTGTTACTACCCAATGTATTTGTTGGTGACAACTCTGATGAACTGCTAATAGATTCTTTTTGCGCCAGTTGTCGTGGTTTCCGTCAATATGGTGGAGGTGTACATCCTCGCCCTCTAAGAATCTTAGTCCACAGTGTCCGCAAGTATGGTTTTGCTTTTTCAATGCATCAGATGTAGTATCGGAGTATAGGTTAGAGTTCCTTTTACTCCAATAGACTAAGTCACCGTCGTAGGGTGACTTAGTCCCCTTTACGTTTACGTGTTTGTTTTGTGCGTGTCCCACCTTCGGAAACGCCTTTTTACATAGTTCTGTGGCTTTATGTCGGTTTACCTTCTTTTCTTTGATGAATTTCTGGCGAGCCGCTTCATCCATGAACCATAGGCTATTCTTTCCGTTGCTCATGTCGCAATATTTATGGTGGTTGCGCCATCCGCGTACAATAGGGGCTAGTTTCGTTGCCTTTACTTCAGCGCCATAATTCGAGCAGTTGACTATGGCTTTGACTTTTTTGCGGAAGGCTTCGTAGTTTTCCTCTGAGGGAACGCAGTGAAACTTTCCGGTTTTTTCGATGGCTTTAAAATGCCATCCGAGAAAGTCAAATCCATCTGTCGCTTTAGTTAGCTTAGTCTTTCGAGCGCTGATTTCCATTCCTCTTTCTGCCAAGAACTTCTTGACTTTTGAGAGGATTTTCTGTGCATCGTCTTTTGGCTTTAATATGAATACCATGTCGTCTGCATAACGGAGACTCGTATGTATGTATTCGATTCCGTTTAAGGCCACGTTTGAAAGTATTGGGCTTACCACTCCTCCTTGAGGAGTTCCCTGTTCGGGGAACTCTGGATTTAACCCTGCTTTTAAACATCTAAACACTCCTTGTTTAATACTGGATGGTGCTATTATTGCGTTCATTATGCAGGTGTGGCTTATGCGGTCAAAGCATTTTTTGATGTCTAATTCGATGATGCGTTTGTCTCTTCCGTTGCTGGTTGACCTGAGGTGGGTGAATATCCTTTTTTGGACATCCTGCGCGCTTCTGCCAGTGCGGAAACCGTAACTGTCACCACTGAAGGTTGCTTCGTGGGCTGGTTCTAACGCAAATTTTACTAGACATTGCCATGCTCTGTCGGCGATGGTTGGTATCTTCAACATTCGGATTTTCCCATTCTTTTTCTTAATGGGAACTTCTCGTAGTCCGCTATGGTGCCAGTCGTGCCCATAGAGGTTCAATGCTTCAACCAGTTCCATACGTTCTCTGTAGTTGAGGGCTGACTTCCCATCAACTCCAGCCGTCTTTTTACCCTTATTTAGCTGGGTGACCTGTCGGACTGCCAAAACCTGTGCTGCACGGGATTTCAGAATCAGTTTCTGTAGAGACCGAGCCTTCTTCAGGTCGCCTGCTTGAACTGCTTTGTATACTCGCCGTTGTAGGCGGAAAAGATTTAGGCGGTGTTTCTTCCACTGTTGTCCTTGGTAGAGTCGATGCCCGGTATTACCCGGGGCACCTCTCCTTCAGAACTGGGCG
>WTKN01000320.1 GCA_011524395.1 Moorena sp. SS36440bin_2 | reverse complement strand
GTGGGAAGTGTGGGGAGATGGGGAGATGGGGAGATGTTTATTAAGAGTAATTATCCCAACATGATATAGCGCTACGGGCAAGGCAAGAGGCAAGAGGCATGCATGCAACAGTTTACTACAACAGCTTTTGCTGCTTGTATCAATGTCAAACACCTTAATGCGTAGTGCTATATAAAACCAAGAAGGAAAGTACCTGACCCGATTGAGAATTGCTATAGTATGATGACATCTGTTTCTGGAACTAGCTGCCAGTCAAGAACTCGCCGCTAAGTTCTAACGAACTATAGCGGGAGCTTGTTTTAAGCTCTAACTTGACCAGACTAAGTGCTCCCGAGGCACTACGTTATTTGAATTATGAAACCTGATAATGCGTGCCAGTTGTCAGCTCTTTCGTACAACTTTAAACAGGTGTAACGAGTTAAACCAGTGAGTTGTACCTAACAAGTTTAAATAACATTGTCTAGGCTAACTTTACCCAAAAGGAGAGACTCAAAGTAATGCGAGCTTTCGTACTAGATAAAAACTTAAAACCTCTTGATCCATGCCATCCGGCACGAGCAAGAGAGCTATTAAATGTGGGAAGGGCTAAAGTATTTAAACGTTATCCATTTACTATCGTTTTACAGGATAGAACCGTTGAACAGTCGATTGTCCATTCGCACCGAATCAAAATTGACCCTGGCTCAAAAATAACGGGTATTGCTGTTGTCCAAGAAGAGACAGGGCGTGTCACAAGCGCATTAGAAGTATCTCACAGAGGTCAGCAAATTAAAAATGCTCTTGAGTCTCGTAGATCATTAAGGAGAGGTCGCCGTAATCGTAAAACTCGCTACCGTAAACCACGCTTCTTAAACCGCACTCGCAAACCAGGTTGGCTACCACCTTCTCTTGAGAGCCGAGTTAACAATATTGAGACTTGGGTGAAACGAATTAGAAAAGTCTGTCCGATTAGCGCTATTTCTCAAGAGTTAGTCAGTTTTGATTTGCAGCAAATGCAAAACCCCGAAATTAGCGGTGTCGAATATCAACGAGGTGAGTTGTTCGGCTTTGAGGTTAAGGAATACTTGCTTGCCAAATGGGGTAGAAAATGTGTCTACTGCGATACTAAAAATACCCCACTGGAAATAGAACACATTGTCCCTAAATCGAAAGGAGGTTCTGATCGGGTAAGTAATCTAACTTTAGCTTGCAGATCTTGTAATCAAAAAAAAGGTAGCAAATCCGTAGAAGACTTTTTAAGTAAAAAACCTGAACTATTAAAAAAAATCAAGGCGAAAACCAAGACTTCACTTAAAGACGCGGCTGCGGTTAATACTACCCGATGGGAATTGTATAGAAGACTTCAGGAAACAGGATTACCGGTAGAAGTAGGTTCTGGGGGACTGACAAAATTTAATCGTAAGGTCAGAGCAATTGAAAAATACCATTGGACTGATGCTTCTTGTGTTGGTAAATCAACACCCAAACGGCTACTTATCAGGGGAGTAAAACCGCTGTTAATTGCAGCTAAAGGACACGGAACTAGGCAGCGCTGTCGTCCTAACAAATATGGGTTTCCGAAAGCTCACGCTCCAAAGTCTAAATTTTTTCAGGGGTTTCAAACAGGTGATATCGTTAAGGCTAATGTCATCAAAGGCAAGTTTGCTGGTCAATATGTCGGACGTATTGCAATTCGCTTTAAACCTAGTTTTAGCCTTCAACTACGAACTCAAAAATTTGACGTCCATCCCAAATATTTGAAAACTATTCACAAGGCTGACGGCTATGAATATCAATCTTGAAAATAAAGATACCCTATCGGGTAGTTTACTTATTGGCGGCAATTCCCCTCCCGCTAACCCGTTCGGGTATAACGGGAGTCCCCTTGCCGCATCTCACATGGTAAAGAGAGCTGTCTTACCTTTGACTCTCGAAGAGTTTCTGGAACTTCCAGAGACTAAACCCCCTAGGGAATATATCAACGGTGAAATTAGCCAGAAACCAATGCCTAAAACTCGCCACTCCAGACTTCAGAGCAAGTTGACGAGTACAATTAATACTGTTGTTGAGGAAGGGCAAATTGCCTACGCTTTTCCAGAGCTACGATGTACTTTCGGCGGACGGTCAATTGTTTCGGATCTAGCAGTTCTTGGCTGGCACCAAATTGAATTTGATGATGAAGGGGAGCCTGTAGATGATGTGTTTATTGCTCCAGACTGGACTATTGAAATTATCTCTCCAGGCAAGAGTTCAAACCGAGTAATAGGTAATATTTTACATTGTATAAAACATGGTTCTCAACTAGGATGGCTAATTGATCCTTACGACCGCTCGGTCTTGGTTTTTCTACCTAACCAACAACCGGAATTGTGTCAGGGAAGTGAATCTCTAGTGGTGTTAGATGGTATCGAGCTTCAATTGACAGCAGAGGAAATTTTTGGCTGGTTGAAAATGGGAAGTTCAGCAACATAAGGGAGTAGGGAGTAGGGAGTAGCGATGCAGCGCCTTCACGCGGGGGTTCCCCCCACTCGCGCTTTGCATCAAGACGGGAGTAGGGGTAATAAAATTGACTGTACCTCATAAGTATGATCAACGCTATATACCAATTCTCTTAACGCTTGCATTTTGGTTGGGTAACTCCTCCTGTTACTAGAGCTTGATTACTACAGCCTTTTTTATAGCTATGAGGTACACAGGTTTTTTTCCTGTTCCCTGTTCCCTGTTCCCTGCTCCCTGCTCCCTGCTCCCTGCTCCCTAAAACCCAGAACTTTGCACATCATCCAATTCAAAACCGCTATAAGTATTGAGACTAATAGATTTTAGAGACATTTGCTCATCGAGATCTACTACCAAACCATCCTGTATCTGAATAAGTCGTTGGGTTTGGGCAGCTACATCATGTTCGTGAGTAACAATCACGATGGTGATCCCTTGCTGGTTTAATTCCCCAAGCAGATCCATGACTTCCTGGGAGGTTTTGGTATCTAAAGCTCCGGTAGGTTCATCTGCCAACAGCAAAGCGGGGCGATTGACTAAAGCACGGGCAATGGCAACCCGTTGTTGTTGTCCCCCAGAAAGTTGGCTAGGACGGTGGTGAAGGTGGTTGCCCAAACCCACTCGACTCAAGGCTTGCATTGCCCGTTGCCGTCGTTTGGGTTTAGGTACATTAGCGTAGACCATCGGTAGCATAACATTCTCCAGGGCTGTAGAGCGAGGCAAGAGATTGAATTGCTGAAACACAAAGCCAATGCGCTGATTGCGGATATAGGCAAGTTCGTCATCATGTAGGGTTGTGAGGTTTCTGCCTTCAAGGGCATAGCGTCCTGTAGTTGGGCGATCGAGACAACCAATAATGTTCATTAATGTGGACTTTCCAGAACCAGAAGCCCCCATAATGGCAATGTATTCTCCTTCTTTAATTGATAGGTTGATGCCCTTCAGAACTGATACCTGGACTTCCCCCATATCATAAATCTTAGTAATCGCTTCCATCCAAATCATAGTTTTTTATCCTATAGTTTAGTCAGTCCGTAAAGCAACGATTGGGTCTAATTTTGCGGCATTATTTGCAGGTATTACCCCAGCCAGTAATCCCACAATACAAGACAGTCCAAAACTAGAAATGACTGACCACAGAGAAAGCACAAACGGAAATTCTAAAATAGTGGCTGCACTGAAAGCCAAGGCTATTCCGAATCCCATGCCAATCACTCCCCCCAAACCAGAAACCACGATAGCTTCTGCTAAAAATTGCTTGAGAATTGCTGATTTGGTAGCTCCTAGTGCTTTACGAATGCCAATTTCTCGCCTTCGTTCTACAACAGAAGCCAACATAATATTGGCAATACCAATGCCGCCAACAACTAAAGAAATTCCAGCAACTGCTCCCACCATTACCGTAAATAAACCCACCACATTATTTAAGGTATTGATCATGTCTGTTTGGTTAATGATTCTAAAATTATCGGCTTGGGGTGGATAAATATTATGGCGCAAGCGCAAGAGATTGGTAACTTGAAATTGAGCTGCACTTAAACTCGACTCATCAGAGGCTTTCAACCACAACCCATTGATGGCAATCCCGGCTAGGGCATTATTACCAATAAGTCGCGCCGACATAGTCGTCAAGGGAATATATATTTGATTATCTTGGTCTATTCTTCCTACCGCACCCTTAGATTCCATAACACCAATAACGATGTAACGCTCTCCCTGAATGCGGATATTGGCACCAACTGGATTTGCCCCCGGTTCAAACAGTTGTTCCTGTAACTTAGAACCAAGAACAACCACTGATTTACTAGAGAGCAAATCATCCTGATTAAAAAATTGCCCCGACTGGGGATAGATGTTCTTGACATCCTGGTAACTCAAATCTGTACCGATGACAGTAGTTAATATATTTTTTCCACCATAGACTACGGAGACATTAGACTTTTGCAAGAATGCAGACACCGCAGTAGCCGTAGTCACCTGTTCTTTAATTGCCCGTGCATCCTCCCAATTTAAACGTGTTCCCCTACCACTACTACCTAGATTGATGCGACTATTTCTGGGAGTATCAGGGAACACCAGCATGACGTTTGTACCCAAACCCTGTAATTGCTGCTCGGTTGCCTTTTGCACTCCCTGACCAAGGGAAGTAATAGCAATTACCGAGGCAATCCCAATAATGACACCCAGCATGGTCAGCCCTGTGCGTAATCTGTTGCTCCACAAAGCCTCCAGCGCCATGACTAAGACTTCTACAGTGGATGCTGTACTAAAGCGAATCTTAACTGGTGTAGCCATTTTTGCACACCTTTCAACTAACGTGAACGTGAACCGCGAAAAGCAGGTGGGGTGATAGATTGCGGTCGGAACCCTTCTGGGAAGTTGAGAAACACTCTTTCGGTTCCCTGCAAACCCGATTTGACTTCAGTTTTGTAATTAGCAGTAATGCCAGTCACTATGGGAGTGAAGATAGCTTGATTGTTTTCTCCTGCTACAAACACACCTGTAGCATTCTCCTGGCGGACAATTGCCACTGTCGGTACAACTAAAGCATTTAAGAGTTTGCCTACATTGAACTCCAGATGGACATTCATCCCAGAACGCAGAAGTTGTTCTGAATCCGAGACAATGGCCACCTTAACCTCAAAGCTGGTAACATTCTGTTCTATAACTGCCTGGGCAGCAATTTGTGCCACCTGTCCGGTAAAGGTTTTTCCTGGGTAAGCATCAACAGTAATAGTGACGTCTTGTCCCAAGCGGATTTTGGAAATATTACTTTCTGCTACGTATGCCGTTACTACCTGGTTACTAGAAGCTAGGGACAAAATTGAAGAAGAGGTAGCCGATAAGACAGAACTACCTGCGGTAGTCGGGCTGACAAAGGCACCTGGATCGGCATACTTCCTAGCAACAATGCCAGTGAAAGGAGCGCGAATTACCGTATCTGCTATCTGCGCCTTGGCATTTTGCACAGCCCCCTCAGCTTGCATCACTCTAGCCCGGGCTTGGGCAATGTCTTCTGGCCGTGCCCCTGCTTGGGCTAGTTTCAAACTTTCTTGTCTTTGCATCACTCTAGCCCGGGCTTGAGCAATGTCTTCTGGGCGTGCCCCAGCTTTGAGGAGTAGCAAAGCTTGCTTGGCTTCGTTTACCCCTGCTTCGGCTGTATCACGAGCTGTCCGGGCTTGATTAAACTCTTTGACAGAAATAGCACCAGCCGTTGCTAATTCCTGCTTGCGCTGGAGGTCATCGTCAGCTTCTTGCAGATTGGCAAGGGTTTTTTCTAATCGTGCCAAGCCCTGAGCAATATCTTCTCTACGATTGCCAGCCAGCAACTTTTCCAAATTTGCTTGTGCCTCAGCCAGTTGTGCTTGAGCTTGGGCAATATCTTCTCGACGATTGCCAGCTAGCAACTTTTGCAGGTTTGCTTGTCTCTCAGCTAGTTGTCCTTCTGCCTGAGTTAATTGCCCGGTGAGATTGGAGTCATCCATATAGGCAAGAATTTGCCCTTTTTGTACGCGATCGCCTTCCTTGACTAACAGAGTTTTCAGCAATCCTGTAGTTTTGGGGCTAAGATTAATCGCACGTTCGGGCTCAATGACGCCATTAGCAGAAACTGTGATCGCTAGGTTCAGTTTTTCTACCGATACAGTTTGCCTTTGGGTTTTTGCTTGTTGATTTGGCAGGGTAACCCGCTGGCGATAAACTGCATAGCCTCCTCCCAATACGAGGCACAAAAGGAGTAGTCTTAGCAGCCATTTAGCTAACCTATTTTTACCAAAATTGAAATCTGCCAATGGCTGGTTTGCCTGAAAAGCCATGATTTACTCCTGTTCTGGCACTGCTTGACTAGCATAATTCTAAAATTTATGGGAAGCTTTGTAGTCAGATAAATCGGCTAATGTCTGTAATGATTGTTGCCCTAAATACAACTGACCGTTAATCTCCCAAGTGGGAAAGCCTTTAATCTTGGCGGCCTTGCAGAGGTCTGGGGGAGAGTTTTTACCTTTAGCATCACAATCAATGTAATTCACTTGGCTCCAAGTACCTTGACCAAACATTTCTTTTTCCTGATTGCAATGATCGCACCAAAATGCACCATACATTTTCGCTTCTAGTTTTTGCAAATGCTCTGCTAGAGTCATGTGTGCTTGACTATAAGAGCTGGTTATAGTATAGTTTATTTCCGTGGCAGAGCGACTGATATTCCCCAGGGTATAAAGACCCAGTAGCCCAAGGAGCAACAGTATCACCACCATAGTTACCGTGAACCATAGTTACCGTGAGCAGTTGTTGTGCGGGTAGGAATCAACCAATAAACAAGATATATTATCAGTAATGGCAGAAGTAAAGATAATGAATAATTTCTGAAACCCTTATATATCAAAATATACGAGCTTTTAAATCAAAAATAATATCTAAAAAGCCTAAACTCCTATAAAATTATAATTTGGGCAAAATTTAATATCTGCATAGCCTTTAAACATACTTTAGCTACGGTTTCCACAAAGGAGACCATCGAGCTGTTTGCAGTTACTGACAGCAAAAAACAACAGGGCTACTCACACGTAGTACCTATTTAATCTGTAAACCATTAGTTGGAGGTGCAGCGGAAAGGGGCTGAGTGCGCTATTGCGTCTACACTTTGAAAGCTCCTTGCTAACTCTCACCCTTAGGGTGTCAGTGGTTTATTCTGCTGCGGAAATTTCGATGAAAAAAATCCGTATTTTTCTGTGGGCGGCACTATTGTCTGGTGCTATGCTCATGATTCCACAGCCAGCTCAGGCGATTGAAAGCATAATCGAGCCGGTCAGTCACTTTGATACTGGCACAGAGGGTTGGAGCGTTGTTGACGTCAATGATCAAGAATTTGACCCCGAACAGTCTAGAATCTGTGGATTTATCACTGGTGGCTACATTCATAACGATGATCAAGTCGGTGATGGTTCCTACGATTACGTTGCTCCCGAGAAGTTTGTTGGTGACAAATCCAGTTTTTTCAATGGAAACCTCAGGTTTGCTGTTGAGGTTAATTTGGAAAATAACGATGAGATTACCGAGGATATCAATAGTTTAAATAACAGTTTAATAAATGGTTTAACCATAAGTGGTGGTGGTTTGGAACTACAGAACCATGTATCGACGCCCACTATAAACCAATGGACTCCCTACACCATACCCCTGAATGCAGAGGGTGGATGGATCAAAACTGACAGCAATGAAGCAGCAACAAATTTAGAAATAATGCAAGTCCTGACAGATTTGGATTATTTAAAAATTAATGGAGATTGGTTCACAAATACCAACAAAGACCGTTCCAGTCTCGATGAAGTTCTCTGGGAAAAGTGTGGATCTCTCTACGTATATGAACCCCCAAATAATTCTGCCCCTGTGGTGGCTAATCCCATTGGCGCTCAAAGCATTAACGAGAATGAGCCTTTTACCCTGAGAATTGGGGAAGCAACATTTAGCGATCGCGATGGAGATAGTCTGAGCTTGAGTGCAACCATACCCAGCTGGTTGAATTTCGATGGCACTACGTTCAGTGGTACTCCTAGTAGGGATGACATTGGCACAAGCACAATTACTGTAACAGCCTCTGACGAGCTATGCAAAACGGTCAGCGATGCCTTTGAACTTCAGGTTACCCATGTTCCTGTGCGTACTGAAATTGCCAATTCAGTGGAGGATTTTTCTGATACTCAAGGAGAGCATAACTGGTTCTATGGCTACTACGATGGTTCCCTGACCAGTGCTGATTTCCATGAAATGGAGGAATACACTCAGGGCTCCTGGAAGGTGAAGCAAGGAAAATACTGGACTGAGCTATCTAACACTATTGCTCATCCCAACGGTCCGAAAACCACCGGTAGACGGCAAAAGGTTGAGCAGTGGGGAGTTCGTCGCTGGGTTAGTGACATTGAGGGGGAAGTTACGTTCAAGGGTCACCTGGCCAAGAAAGACAGTCGTACTGCCAGCGATGGTGTGATTGCCTATATCTTTGTTGATGGTACTAAAATCTGGTCTGACGCAATCCATGGCAATGATGGTGTTGGGGTTTATTTTACTGTATCGAGCACGGTGGAAAAGGGCTCGGTAGTTGACTTTGCCCTGGCACCTGGCAATAGCGATTTTTTTGATAAGAGCACATTCACGATTAGCATAATTGGTTTTTTGTAGAGCTTAAGCGGTCAGCGGTCAGCGGTCAGCGGTTATGGGAGTCAAGAAATTAAGTACTGACTCCCTTGGCACCAGCTAATTCGGCGTTGCTGAATTAAGGAATGAATGCGCGATTATCTGGTGCAAGTTAAAGCCCCCTAAATCCCCCAATTCTGGGGGACTTTGAAAGTTTTGTTCCCCCCAGCGAGGGATTGCTCGCTGGGGGGCTAGGGGGGCAAAACCATACCCATAATCAGCAACGCCGCTAATTCTATTGTTGGTTAATAGCTTGATTGATCAACAGCGCGATGGCGAAGCGGTTCCAAAGGAACATCGCGTTTTTTTAGTTCACGATCAACCTAAAATAGACTTTACAGATGGATGCACCAATTCATCAGGGACTTGGTTTTGCTCAATATACTCATTAATCTCCCCCTGATTATCAAGATAGAAACTTAAGGCATCAAATACTTGCGCCAGAGTCAAATGAGTTAGATGGTTTAGAATTTATTCTGGCATAATACCCAAGCGCCATAAACCAACAATAGCACGGACAGATGTCCGAGTACCGATGATGATTGGTTCTCCGTTCAAAATTTCCGGATTACGAGTAACGTAGCGCGATATCGTTTTAGCAGTCATAAGGCTCTTTGCTTTGGTAAACCAGTGCTATGTCTAATTTACCAATAAGATTTCAGGTAAGCATATGCTTACCTGAAATCTTATTTGGTGAGAGCTTCCATAGTAGAGACCCTGACAATAAGTGCCATATTTTACTAATAATTACCCTCTATATATGCTCTAATAGTTTGAATTAGATGGGTTTTATTTAGTTGACATTTATATAATTCATCATAGAAGTTAATATCTACTTCTCGCCAACTTATCCAACCGAGCCAATTAGTATGGGAATATTTATGGTCTGTAAAACTATAAGCAACTAACTTGGATCCATTTTTTAGGGAAATTATACAAAAATCATCCTGAGGGCTAATTATATTCTCAATATCGTCTTGACAAACCATAATTTTAAAGGAATATTGATTGATCAGTTTTGATTTTATTTCATCATCAAGGGAATCGTAAAAATCCCGAAATTTATGCCCTTTATATTCAATCAGATATCGTTCAGCCACTGGAGCGTCCAAAAAATCTTTCCATTGCTGTTTATCTTTCAGGTTTTTAAGGAAATGTAATGAACAAATTGCTTTGACCTCACCCTCTTTGTATAATTCAGCCAGAGTGTCAATCTTCGAAAAAACAATTTTTCCTTGTTGTAGATATAAACTACTATTGATTAGTGTTTTGAGGCTGTCTATTCTTTCCAGAAATGGCGGTATAGTTGGGCGTCTAGTATATTGAGAATCTAAAACAGCTACTAATTCTTTCTTTTCACTCAGCAGTAAATGCTCCCGTAGTTGTTCTTTTAAACTCACTAAGTTGTCTTCATAGTTTTGCTCCCAATAGATAGATTTTATATCTAGTCCTTCTTCAAGGTCTGCACTGTTATTGGTATTCCAATGTGCTACAAAAAAACCTATTGTCTGAGTTTTGCCCGATTGAGATTCCGATAGAACTCTCCAAGTTTCAATACACCTATATATAGGTTTATCTTCAAGCATACTAAGATCATATACCTTAGTGAATTCATAACTAAAAGATGCTTCTTGCTCTCTGGCATTACTTTCATTACTTTTAGCACTAAATTCTAGATTCGGGATTATATCGTTCAAATTCCATCCAGCTTCCCTTGACTGCTCACTTCTATTTATGGCTTTAGTTTCACCCTTAATATTAAGTTTTATTTCTCCTTCGTCTTTGCCAGCGTAATGTTTACTTTCTCGTTTCAGCTTTATTTTGGGGACAACATCATTATGTTTAGCTAGTCTGAAAAGAATAGGTTTAAGTCTGAATTCATATAGTAGAGATAAGCATAAAGCCATAACCGCACTTAGGGGTAATAGATATACCAAAATCCCTGACTTGATCGGTTCTTCTAGTAAATATAGTAAGTTTTCTTCTTGTACAATTTGATAGCTTTTGTCCAGGAAGATATCTAAACATAAAATATAAGTATTGTCATTATTGTCATTATTATCATCATTAACTTTAAACTTGTACCATAACGTTCTAATTGCATTAGGCTTATTATTATCGTTTAAATCTATATAAATACCAGTAAGACCCGACTTATTTCCCTCATCATCTGTCTTTTCATAACTAGAATTATAGTTTCTTTCCGTAGCTCTATACCAAGGTCTAGTCTCATAATCAATTTTTTCTTTAAGACGCTTACTAGTAAAGGGATAATATATCAAAAACTCTTTGTTAGTGTTCAAAATATAAACACTATTTATTCTTAGATCAGGGATTTTTTTCCAATAATCATCATCACCTGTTAAATACCCAATCACCTTTTTACTAAACTCATGAAAATTTTGTATAGGAGTATCACTATTGTTGGCTGCTATATCTAGTTCCTCTCCCATTATTTGAGTAAAAGTCTGAAAAATTTTATCAGTACGTATTTGTGCTTTTTCTTCACTTCTACTATTGCTATTTTGTTCTGATTGAAAATCGAGTACACCAGAATACCCATAGAAAACCTTAAGATCGTATTCTATTTTTTCTATTTTCCAGGTGACATAATTTTTATCTTTAGATGATTTAGGTCTTTTGTTGTCAATAATGATTTTTTCTTCTATATCAGGACTAACGTTTAAGTTGTAATTTTTAAAGTCTTTTTTGTAAATTTTTTGTAAGTTATTTTGTGCTTTTTCAATAAAATCAGCAAATGTTTTTGTTGATTCTACTTCTAAGTCTAGATCTTCATACCAGACAGTTATCTGTTTATATTTTTCAATTTCTTGATGATTTTTGAAAAAATATCCAAAAGATATAATCAACACCATCGATACTATATAAGAAATGAAAAATTTATAGGATAATGTATAGGATAATAAACGATGTATTAATTGAAATGAATTGTTGTCTGATTTGGGATTGGAGTGTGAAGATAGCATAAGTCTAATTTCCTATTTCAAGGTAGGTGTTTGCATGGAACGGATGGTCATTACTGAATTAAGTAATGAATACGGTGAGATAACCATCCGATTAAAACTATTCAGTAACTTCCTCTAAATGAATTTACTTTTTGTACCTATTGACTTATCTGTCTTAAGAAGGAAGATTGTGCATAAGGAGAAAACTTTTTAATATTCAAGTAAAAATACTTATGAAATTTGTCGGCTTCACTGCAAGTGTTATAGCGCTACGCGCAAGGCAAGAGGTAAGAAGTAAAAGTTTACTACAAAAGGTTTTCTTATTGTATTAATGTCCTAACTTTAATGTGTAGTGCGCTTGCAGCAGGCGTTGCTGAATCTTCAGATGAATATAAGTGGGATTTTGGGGAGAATATTTTTATTTCTTGATAGTAAAATTCTTACAGATAACCCTGATTGACTGACTTTAGTTCCAAAACCTTTGATATTACCTAGGGAGCAGTAGACTAATAGCAAAATCTAACACAACCATTGCCAGGGTTAGGTTTTACTATATTCACCCCAATCTACTAAGCGGCAATAATAAGTCTATTCGCTGAACCATGAGTACTACGATTAAATAATAGCGATCGCTTTTAGCGTGGCCTAAGGCCAATCGCATTCTGTTAGTTCACTGCTTCCTTATTTGGTTTTGGCATTTGGTCTGGGTAGTGATGATGCGTTCGCTTAGCGTGGCCTACGGCCAATCACTACAGCAAACTTCTCACTTTTCCCTATCTGTATTGATGTTTATATCAAATTTATTTCTACTTAGCAATGAGTATTTGGACTTATTTTTATCTATAGCGTTTCTAGGACTCATGAGGTACACATTAGTTTTTACCTCTTCCCTGTTCCCTCTTCCCTCTTACCTCTTACCTCTTACCTGCTCCCTGCTCCCTGCTCCCTGCTCCCTAAAAACCATAAATTTGTACCTCACAAGTCGTAGAATTGCTATATATAAATGAGTTGTAAAACTAGATTGTGATTTTTTATAAACTAAAAAACTCTGTATTCCTTACTGCTATTAAATATCCTGAGTTTTATGTTTCCTAACCTTTTGGATTATTTGTTCACATCTCAAATGGAAATACTAGAGTAATCTTAATTTACTTCATGTCGCTTCGGCAGTACTTCAGTTTGACTCGGTGGGTGGAACGAGCATCTTGGTGGAATAGGCATCTTGCCTGTTCCAATTTTCAGACGGGCTGTCCCAACGTTGACGACGAGACGGACAATGAGAGTTTCTTCCCTAAAGCACCCTACGCCTCCCTACCCCACTCTTCGCCACCTGGTAATTCAGTTAAATAATTATCTAAAACGGCTGGTAGTTCTTTAGCTGAATAGCGGTAAGTGAGACTAAGTAAACTATTTGCAGTCAAAATGAGCTGTGGTTTATCTAGTCTCTGGGAAAGTTGAGACCGCCTTAACTCTCCATTGAAAACTTCCAGACTAGCAGGAGCGATCGCTGCTTCTAGTGCTTCCTCTAATCTGGGCTGCCATTGATCAGACTTAATATAATAGGATGTCTTATTATCTTTAATATTAAGCTTTTTAATTTCCAGAATTGAACTAGCAATGGAAGCTGCCCAAGAATTGGTTAAACGCTGCTCTACTTGATTTTTAATTAAGTGGATAAATAGCCTGATTAGGAACGAATCAATATTACGCAAAATTGCCTGTTTACTCATCCCTTCTAATTCATAAACAATTGCTAAAGCATCTGCATATCGTCCTTCTATAATACTAGTTTTGAGGTCTATAAGTTCTTGTGTCATAGGTAAGGTAATTGTTAGGGAGTAGGGAGTAGGGAGCAGGGAGGAGGGAGTAGGCAATAAGGAAAAAATATTGTGTACCTGATTAGGCGAGAAGCTGCTATACTTATATAATATCATGTTAATTTATTTGAGCATAAAATTGGACTGGATTAGGAGCTGGTAATGCTTAGTTATTTTATTCAAAAGCTTATAGCTGATAGCTGACAGTTGTTTCAACAAGAAACTAATGAGTGCAAAGACAATTAACTGGGATGATGTTCGCTCCCAAATTCTGGCAAATCCAGAAGTCAAAGCCGAGTATGAAGCGCTATAATTTGAGTTGAGTATCGCTCGTATCGAATCACCCATGGCTTGTGCTATGCCCGCCAAAGATATATACCATGACACTGTTAAAACCGCTTTAATCAAAGATGGATGGATGATTACTGATGATCCGCTCAAAATTGAAGTAGGTAGGCGTTATATTTATATCGATCTGGGTGCCCAGCAATTATTAGGAGCCGAAAAACAGGGACGTAAAATTGCAGTAGAAATTAAAAGTTTCCTGGCTCCATCTCCCGTCAGTGAATTAGAAAAGGCACTGGGACAATATGAACTCTACTCTCTAATCTTAGAAGACGAAGATCCGGACCGTCAGTTATACCTTGCCATCAGCGATATCATCTTCAATGAATTCTTTTCAGAAGAGATTGGTCAAAGGGTGCTTCGTAAAAAGAATTTAAGAGTGATTGTTTTTGAAGCAAATACCCAGGAGATTTGACAATGGATACCGTAACATTCTACCAAGATACCGTCGAAAAAATTCTTAAAGACTATGCGGCTATCCCATACAGTTATGGTGATATTAAGCAGTATGTCATTATTGATGCCGAGCGTACTCATTTCCTACTGTTTAACGAAGGATGGAAGGGCAAAAAAAGAGTCCATGGCGTTGTCACCCATGTTGAGATTCGTCAGAGCAAACTCTGGATTCATTATGATGGCATCGAAGAGGGCATTACCGATGAACTAGTGGCGGCAGGTGTGCCAAAGGATCATATTGTCCTGGCGTTTCATCCTCCCCATTTACGTCAACATACCGGATATGCGATCGCATAACCCCAATCACAAATAATATCAAGTCCGGTTGAATACCCATTACTCACATCTTGCACCAAGAAATGTTGATATCAATTCCCTGTGCTTGGAGCAGAGGTTGCAATCGGAGGATATCAGTTAATAGTATGCAGACAACAAGCTGAGGGAGGATAGAGTGGAGAGCTTTTTCAGCTACTTGCCCCCAATCGGGCAAGGTGGTTGAATCAGTAGAAAGATAAGCCCAGTGTGCCAATAGGTAGGCTATCATTGATAAAATTAGCCAACGGTACATCCCTAGTTTGCTTTGCTGAGCAAAGCGATGCAGTCCAAAACGATGCTTAGCAGTCTTAAACCAGCCCTCAATTTGCCACCTGCGCTTGCCCCACCAGTTGATAGTGCTGGCTTTCATAGGTTTAGTAGAAAGGACAAAGCGCTTCTTCCATTTGCCGTCACGCTTGAGATAGAACCAAGAAATGGAAACAACAAAGGGTAAGCCCTCAAGCCGAACTTGTTGCCCTCGCTTGTAGAGACTAGATAGTTGGCGTCCATCAACCAGTTTACGGTCACGGCGGACTCCAACCACAGCGTGATATCTGAGCTTGCGGATGCCTCGCAAAAATTCTGCACTACAGAAAGCGGTATCTGCTAATACCATCACCTGAAAGCGATGAGTTAAGGTTTTAGGCAATAGTCGTACCAACCGCAAACCTAGTTGTGCAGGTGAAGTTGTGCCTTTACCCCGAAAGACTCGGAAATTCCAAGGCACACGCCAGTGTCCCACCACCAGGTACAGCACGACCAGGTGCAATCCTCGTTTGCGATTGAAAACACTGATGAGGGACTCAAAAGCTTTGAACTTTCCTCGTTTCTCTAAGCTAGTCAAGTCAATAATTACCTGCAAACATGGTCTTCGTCATGCAAGGTTTGTAGGATAGCAGTTCGGCTATAACTCCTTGTCGCACCTGTCGAATCATTTCACGGGTTGACCAATGATATTCATTGAGAAATCGACTTAAGGCGCTAGCTGATTTGACTTGACAATATTCTGGCAGTGGATGTCCTTGGGCTTGTAAAAACAATCCTAGTAACGCTTGTAAGCTATCCCGTTGGTAGGCACTCGGCATCAATCCGAGTAGGGTATACACTAGGCTTTGGGCGTGGGCAAGAATTGAAACCATTGTTCTTGCTATCTATTGTTTCTATTGTTTGCACGCCCTTTTCTCTCATCTGTGCCTACTGCTTGGCAAGTGGTTCATTTGTACTAGTGCAAGATGTGAGATTAGAAAAGTGTGGGGCGTGTGGGAAGATCCTGTTCCCTGTTCCCTGTTCCCTGGTCCCTGGTCCCGACTCCCGACTCCCTAAAATCCTAACCCAATTGAGATTCAATCATAGCGATCGCATTAGCAATGCCATCTTCATCCCGGATTTGTTTCCCCAAGGCTTCAGCATTTTGCCGAATGGTCTGGTTTGTGGTCACTTCGCGGATAGCAGTAGCCAACTTCTCGGCAGTCAATGTCTTCTGGGGAATCGGTTTACTGCCCACACCAAGGGCATGAACACGCTGGCCCCAAAAGGGTTGGTCTCCAAAAAAGGGACAAATGATAGTGGGACGACCTGCCCGTAACCCAGCAGCAGTAGTGCCAGCCCCACCATGATGCACCACTGCGGCCATACGGGGGAAAAGCCAATCGTGGGGAGCGCTGTCAATTTTTAAAATGCTGTCTGGCAAGTCATCTACAACCAAGCCACCCCAACCCGTAGCAATAATCCCCCGCACATTGGCTTGCTGTAACCCTTCAATCACAATTTCCGTCAGCCGCTGGGGATCTCGTCCAGCCATACTGCCAAAACCGACATAAACCGGAGGATTACCAGTATCAAGGAAATTCTGTAACTCAGCCGGTGGTTGCCATGTATCTTGTTGGTCTAGAAACCAGTAGCCGGTTGCTACCACACTCTCAGGCCAGTCCGTAGCTTCATCGGACACAAACTTACTGTAACAATATAAAACCGGAATCTGTTCACCGGTAGTGGTACGCAGAATATTAAAATCCCCCCGTTGGGGTGGCAAATCATGGTCAGCTCGCCACTCTTTAACAGGTTTGCCTGCTGAAAACTCCATTAATCGATTGACGAAGCGATAGGTCAGTTTGTTATACCAGCCCCCTAAAGGCCATTTCGGGAAGCCCATGTTAGGAAATTCAGCGGTAGGCACCAGCATCGGCAAGGGAACCGCCATGATCACGGGAATGCCCAATTTTTCGGCAAAATGAGGGCCCCCATAGGTTTTGGGGTGGAAGATGATCAGATCGGGGTTGGCTTGTTGTGCGGAATTCCAAGTATCCTTAAGCATCATCCGTTGCATGGGAGCAACTTGTTTAGATAACTTGCGAGTGAGTTTGATGATTTCCCAGAGGTTGGTCGTATTTTCCATGGCATCCCGACCTTGATCTGAATTCATCAGCTTCATCATCTCATCGGTCATATAGCCATAACTTAAGCCATGCTCGGTGATGAATAATTCAAAACTGGCACTGGTACAGACTGTGACGGTATGTCCTGCTGCTTTTAAACCTTTGCCCAATGCCACATAGGGCTGGACATCGCCACGGGAACCGAGAGTTAGGATAAATATATGCATAGGTCAGCTCTCTGGTCAACAGCAATGGAACATGTATCAACCTCTCAAACACACACAACAGCAGTTTGTCGAGGAAGCATCATCCAAGAATTCCTCTTAATTATAAATCCTCTATTATAAACCTGGAGTAACAATCCCTCTATAAATACTGCTCTTAAAGTCGGAGACCAATTAGCTGCTCAGATGGAGAAACCCTATGCCTTATACTACTCGTACTAGTAAAACTGCATTTACTTAATTTTTCACAATGATCTGGAGTAAGGGATGAAATACGTTTTACAAATTTTTCAAATTATCAAATACCCATATGTCAAGCATGCCGTCATTTTAATAACAGTACTATTATTAATAATTCCTGACCTCATAGAACCCCTTATTATTCAGAATCTTTTCGATAACGTTTTCCCCAACAAAGATATCAAGTTATTAATTTTAATGGTTTTAGCTTTTGGGGTAGCAAGGCTTTTTGGGTTTTTACTAGAAATACTGGAGGATTATTTATCTGCTTCTTTTGGCCCGCAAATAATTTTTAGAATAAGACAAAAATTATATTCTCATCTTCAACAAATAAATTTTATTACTTACAGTGAAACACCGAATGGTGAACTGGTATCCAGATTACTTAATGATGTTAATTATTTAGAAGAATTTTTATTAGTAGTTTTACCGAGTACAATCGAAAATATATTAATTGTCACTTTGATAACTATATTGTTATTTAAGTTTAATTGGCTTTTAGCTTTAGTATTAATTCCCTTATCATCTTTATTGAATTTTGCCTATAAGATCAAGGAGAAAGAGATAGAAAAATTAAGCGCTATCAATCGACAATATATTTCTGAATTTCAAAAGTTTTTTAACGAAAATATAGAACTACACTATTTGATAAAAGTGTTTATTTTAGAAAAAAATCGATTAAAAAAACACACCAAAATTACCCATAATTATATCAGAAATAATATTAAATTTGTTACCTTATCCAAACTAGTAGAATCTTTTGGAGAACTTATACCTCTAACTTCCAAAATTGTTTTATATGGATTAGGAGGATATCTTCTCATCAATAATCAACTCACCTTAGGTAGTTTAATTGCTTTTGACTATTTATTGGGTCTTCTTGTTGAGCCTTTATCTTCGGTTTTTAAGGTTAATCTACAGTTACAAGCTACCATTCCAGCTATCAAAAGGATTCTGGAATATTTAGAAATGGATACAGAAAAGGAAGGAGATTTAACAGTCAATAAAATCAATTCCTTGACATTTGAAAACGTTAATTTTGAATACCAAAACGGTCAAGCAATTTTAAAAAATTTAACCTTTGATATCAAAGCCGGTCAAAACATCGCTTTTGTAGGAAATTCGGGGGCAGGAAAAACTACAATAACTAATTTATTATTTAGATTTTACAATCCCAAAGAGGGTTCGATTAAGATTAATGATATTGATATTAACTCTCTAAAAATCAAATCATTAAGACAAGCGTTAGGAGTCTGTTCTCAAGATACATTGTTGTTTAATACAACAATCAAAGAAAATTTAAAGTACGGAAACTTAAACGCAACAGAACGAGAAATTATAGAAGCTTGCAAGTTGTCACATATTCATCATTTTATTGAAACTTTACCAGAAAAGTATGAAACTATAGTTGGCGAAAGAGGCATCAAACTTTCTGGAGGACAAAAGCAGAGGCTTGCTATTGCTAGAGCAATCTTAAAAAATCCTCAAATTTTAATTCTAGATGAAGCCACATCTCATCTTGATAGTGAATCAGAAAATATTATCCAAGAATCACTTAAAACCGTTGCCGAAGGTAGAACAACAATAATCATTGCTCATCGATTATCCACAGTGGTAAATTGCGATCGCATATTTGTTTTAAATCAGGGCAAAATTGTGGAAGAAGGAAAACATCAAGAACTCCTGAAAAGTCAAGGAGTTTATTATAAACTTTGGCATGAACAATTTAAATTTGAGCCGATTCAGTAACTCTTCCCAGTATTAGTCTGTCTTCTGGATATGCTCCGAAGTCTTTGGTTAGTAAGTAGGAATTATTTGGGGATTTAATGGCTAAATAATCCTTAGCCTGTTCCCAAGACTCCAATCTTTGCATCCAATGCCGATAGTACATCATAGCGACAGTTCTAGCACGGGCAGCTTGTGCTTTAGTAAAGAATAAGCTTTCATTAATTTCAGTATCTATACTCATTACATTCATGAACATATTTTTGGCATGCAGATTTTCAGCAAATTTTTTATGCCAAGGCCAAATACTGGCTTTGTTGATATTAATCGGATTCCAGATAGTATCTGGAGTTACTCCCAGGCAAGGCCTATTAAAATCTTTACCATGTTTACCAAGGTGATACAATTGAAAACAATGTCCTAATTCATGGCTAAGAGCACTGCCAGCTTCACAGTCATATTTTGGATTAAGGTAGTTGGGTCGATCGTATCCTAAACTATCAACAATCAGGCACAAAAAACCAAGTTTTCGAGGATAAAATTTGCTGCGATATCGGATTTGGGGCAAATTGGCATAACCTCCAGGATCGCGTCCGGAGAAATCTCGTTGCATTAAGATCGCAACATTAAAACAGTTTGGGGATGTGGGAATTTCATCAATCCACTTTCCTTTGTTTGTTTTCACTAGATTGCGAGTATGGACTTCGGAAATTCCAGTTAAGCGAAACCGAAATCCCATGGCTCCAATGCGGTCAATACAAGTTTGGTAAAAATCAGAATAAGGCAATAAATACTTGCGCAGATGTTCTTTAGCATACTCTGCCCCTTCCATAGAAAAATCAAAATTTACCTTTTCTAGATTCTTTTCAATTAACCATTTCAAGTAAGCTCGATCGTGATTATTTTTGATCGAGTCATAATCTCTGTGAATGTCGTAATTATGATTGGGAATAAACTGTCGTAAGTCATTCCCTAAAATCTCTGGGTGGTGGACGAGATCTATGATATAGTCTTCTTTGCTAAAGTTAACTAGATAAAAATGAATTGGAAACTCCCAAATATAGGAGTCATGGATAGGCAGCAGATCCGGAAACGTTTTTTTCCGAGTTAGCTCCATGATTTCTAGGAAGTCTGCAAATGATTTGGAACGGAAATAGTGATACAGAGTGAATTCCCGACCCTCTTGTTGATAAATTCGCTGATTGAAGAATGTTTGATTAACTTTAAAATCGTAAGCAAAGAAGATATTGATAAATTCCTCGATACTGTTGTAAAATTCCCCCCGAATGCGATCGCTAATTTCTGCTATTCCTAGATAACAGTTGATTAAAGGATCTAATTGATTGATGTCTAGGGTTAGAGGCAATTTAGGCATTATCGCAGAAAGCCGTTGTTTAAATGTATGGTAGTGCGTTGCATAACTATATAGCAATTCTACGACTTGTGAGGTACAAATTTATGGTTTTTAGGGAGCAGCGATGCAGCGCGGTCTTGGGGGTTTCCCCCATGAGCGACTGCATCAAGACGGGAGCAGGGAGCAGGGAGCAGGGAGCAGGGAAGAGGGAAGAGGGAAGACAGAAGAGGGAAGAGGTAAAAACTAATGTGTACCTCATGAGTCCTAGAAACGCTATAGGTTAAATTTAGGTTAAATTATCAAACTGTTTCAACAATGAGTTTATGGTCACTTTTCTGCTGTCGGAAAGCATCTCGTTTCTCTTTCCAATGGGAAATAATCGGTTTCATCGTTTCCGATTTCATGTAGTTTTCACCTTTTCTCGCCTCCATTCTTTCTAAGAAAGAATCAATATTGGAAACATTCATAAAGTCATGGGACAAGGAAATAGAATCTGATAAAGTTAAGGTTTGATGCCACCAAGCATTTGGTAAAATTAATACTTCCCCTGGTTCGAGAACAAAATCATAAGGCGCAGATGCGTTCATATAAAGGGGATATTTAACTAGATCGGGATTGGTTAAGTCAACTTGACCGTCGTACATCCATTTTTTATCTTCAGGGGGGTGAAGTAGCCACCTTTTGCGACCGGAAATTTGAGCAGAATACACATGCTGTCCTAATCTATCCGAATGATTGGCAATCCCAGAACCTTTAGTGCCCATAAAAATCCAGGTCAAGGCATTTAATTCTTGTTTAGGTAGCTCTAAAATCCAATCTTTTTCCTGGTTATTCAACGGTTCAATTGTCTCAAAATCTTCAGCAAGGATGTCATAAAATTCATCCAGACACCACATAGAATAATGGGGTTGGTCGAATTTGGTTTCCAGATACTTTCTTAATCGTATTTTTTTAGACTTGTCATCGTGACCATGGAAATACTGGATAAAAGCATTGCCAAACCTCTCTCGAAAATAATCTAAATTCCACTTGTGCAGAGCTGGCCAATGATTGATTTGATTCTGGAGAATAACTGGTTGATGAGGAATGAGGTATTTTTCTAATAATTCTTCAAAAGAAATGGAATAAGAAATCCGCTCAATAGGAGTCGTTTTTATTTGGGGAAGTTGAGCATACCAATTGGCTTGTATTGACTGACTGGCGCGATAAAATGTCTCTACTTTAGGATCGATATGGTGAGATTGATTAAGTTCGTCAATATAATGGTGATAATTGGTTTCATTAACAAGATCGTGGGTAATGGAAATAGAATCTGATATAATTTCAGTTTGATGCCACCACCCAACGGGAAGAATTAAGATTTCACCAGTTTCTAAAATGAAGTCGAGAGCTTTGGCTTCCTTAAATTTAGGGTATTTTTCAATCGATTTTTCTCGTTTTAACCAGTCAGCTTTACCCTCATACATAAATTCGGATTCTTCTGGAGGAGAAACAATCCAGCGCTTTGTGCCCATAATTTGAGCTGACCAGAGATGAGTCCCCATACTATCTTGATGATTCTTAATACCCGTGCCAGTATTGCCAATAAAAATTACATTCATTTCCCCATGAATAGTTTTGGGAAGATCCAATAACCAGTTAAATTTAGGATCGGAAAGAATTGTCCCGGCAAGGGGATAATCTGGGGAGAGTATGGGAAATAATTCTTTGGTATACAAGCTAGAGTATAATATTTCTCCCTGTTGCATTTTAGCGAACATTTTTTTCAATCTCATTTGAGATGATTTAGCTTCGTTGCCAGAAGCGAAAACATTGGTATAAATGTTGCCATACTTTTCCTGAAACCAGGAAAAACTCCACTTATTAATTGCTTCCCAGTCATCAATTAGACCTCGAATGATAACGGGTTTTCTTTTATAAAGATAATCATCAATAATTGTGCGGCTAGTCACACTAGCATCTAGGTAATCTATCCTTTCGTTAGCATAGTAGTTTTGGAGAATTTTTTCGCCTTTAGACATGGGATTTATCCTTGTTATTATTTCAACGTTTAAACAAAAGCTTGTTTCTCTGGTTAAACATTAGTAAAATAGTTGATAATTTATGGTTTTTAGCATAGTTTTTAATATGTTTGAGTTTTTGACCAGGATTCTCTTCATTATCAAAAATAGTTTTCAGAGCTTCGGTATCATCTGCCGATAAAGCCAAGGCATTTGTTTGAAACATTTTAGATAGAACTAACAGCAATTCCGAATTGGCTTCGTAAAAGGAGAACGAAAGGGCAATATTGCGTTGAAAACTATCCACTGTATGCCACCAACTACAAGGAATGTAGAGGGCATCTCCGGGATGGATTTCGGTTTCATACAAAGTTGCCTGTTCAAAAAGAGGATATTGTTGGTAATCTGGTTGATGAATATCAATAGGTGAATAGTTGGAATATTCTTCTCCGTCTTTTGAATACATATAAGCTGTTTCAGCAATATCGACCAGCGTCAACTTCTTATATCCGCTGACCTGGCAGAGGAGATTCTCATACCAGTCATGGTGAAAGGCAATACGATTTCCTCCTCGGGTCATCAACATGCGACGTTTGTAAAATACATCAAAGGCATGGAAGAGATCGATATCTGGGACATTATTGATCAAAGCTGGGAATAGCCAACTACCAACAAAATAGTCGGTTTCCCCTTCTGGAAGGGTTAATCTCTCTAAAAATCTGGAAAAAGGCATATAAACTTTCTCAGCATCGTCGAAAATTCTCCCCTCAAATTGATCTCTGGATGTTTCGACATCTACTGTATTAAACCCCACAACCTGCTCCAAATACTCATTCGTCCACAGGTGAATGGCATCCCAGTGTTTTACTCCTCCGCAAATAACTAATGGAGTATTCTTTTGCACATAGTTTTGGTAGAACTCCTCTTTGGATATTTGTTCGACTTTGGGAACCCTCGCTCTTTTATTTTTTATGTTGTAACTGGATAATATATTCATCGCGACCGGTTAGTCCATAAGTTTACCAAACCTCAGGAGGTACTATGACCGTAGAGAATATCAAAAAGGCTTTCTTCTATTAAACGGCGAAAAATTTGATGAAAATAGTAAGACGTTCCCTGCTCTTTGAGATATTTCCGGTGATATTTTTTCAGTTGAGCGTTACGTTTAGAAGCTTTTTGCTCAGATTTAATAATAGCCAGTAAGTCGTTCTTGACCGATTCATCCACCGGAAGGGTGTCGCAGTCTACCAATTTCTCTACAACATTGAGCCGTTGAGCCATTGTCTCGTTGATGATGTAAGACACTGCAATATTCCTGCCAAAGGACGTTACGCGATGCCACCAGTAACAAGGAACATATAAAATATCGCCTTTTTTAATGCGAGCTACGTAAGGAGTGGCATGGTTTAGGAGAGGGAATTGCCCAGAATCCAGCCGATCGAGATCGATAGCAGAACGAAACTCTTCAGGGGTTGCCGGATACAGGTACTTGAAATCGGTGATATCAAACAGCAGGAATTCTTTTTCCCCATCACATTGGCACATGATATTTTCATTGTCGTCATAGTGCAAATGGGATTTTTGACCGCCGTTGCCCCAGAACAACGTCCTTCTCCTGGAAATAGGGAAGGTTTCTAAAACAGGATGGCTTCCCAAATCTTGATGTAAAACAGGAAATAGGTTCTGGTCTAAAATATAGTAATTCTTATCAATACTTTGATAGCGTTCGATGAAGTCGGCGACGCTCATCTTTTCCTGAAGACTATCTTTAAGATTTACCTTTCCTTCCTGAGAATAGGAAAAGATATCAACCTTGACTGGTTGTTCTCCGATGACTTGTTTTAAATAGTCGTCTTCCCACTGCATGGCTTGCCAATGCTGAATACCTTGGCGAATAATGACAGGGCGGTGCTTGGCAACATACTCATTGGCAAAAGTTTCCTTATCAATCGTTTTTACTTCCGCTACAGGAATTGGGTTTGTGAGGTTGATTGGATAATGGCTTGATAGCTGTTCGATGCTTAAATTTAACATAACGAGTAATAAGGATCTAGCGTTTTTCGCAGTTATGAGGTACGTTTTAAATCTCAAAGTCCCCCTTAATAAGGGGGATTTAGGGGGATCCCTTCTTGATGCAGTCGCTCATGGGGGGAACCCCCAAGACCGCGCTGCATCGCTTTGTACCTTATGGAATATAGAATTGCTATAAGTTATTCTAAACTTCTTATAAAATCGGTATATCATTTATTTATTCGGTTAATTCATACTTCAAAAATACCAGCGTTCATTCGATAAAAATTTTGCATCAAATATAAAACTGGATAACTATAGTTACCTGAATGAAGTTCATTTTTCACCATAGGCTGAACACGTTCAAACGCATTTTTAACAGGAATAATATCCTCTTGTTGATTTTTTAAATATTCATACAAAAGACCCAGTTTTAAATATAAATAGAAAATATTACACTCCCTTAAACAACCTTCATTTTGCAGCTCTTGCTGAGTATTAATCGCCGTTTCATCTCGATTTTCTAACATAGTCAGCATAGTCTGTTTGTCTGATTCAGAGATCGGTAAAGCATCGTTTTTGACTAACTTTATATAGGCCATTAATTGCGAAATCCTATCGGTTCTTATATAAGACAATGCCATGTTCCTGCCTTGGGAACGGACGCTATGCCACCAGTATCCGGGAACATATAACATATCCCCTGGATAAAGATGAGCATTATATCTGGTGACTTCTTTAAAGAGGGGAAAGGCTTGATCATCCACATTATTCACATCTACTGGCGAAAAGTCTGGACTATCTAGATGATCGTAAGCATACATTTTGCGAAAATCTGCGATATCAAAGAGAGGAAACTCTTTCTCGCCATCAATCAAAACATAGATATTTTCTTCATCGTCATAATGGAGTGGCGCATATTGTTCTCCTGCACCGAGAAAGAATCCGGTTCGCTTATGATAGTGCTCTAACCGATTGAATCCCTCCAATAGTTCATGGTTGCCCATGTCTTGAACTAAAATACTCGGTATATCGGAGTCATTAATGTAATATTGAGGATTATCTTGATAGTGAGTTAAAAACTCGCCAAATTTCATATATTCCATGGGAGATTGGTGATTAAAACCAAAATCATAACGAATGGATGTGGTGTTAAAAATTTTTCTATTGCCAGCAAGTTTCTCTAAATAATCATCAGAATGCCATTTTTTAACAGCTGGCCAATCTTTAGCACCACCTCGAATCAGGCACGGAGTATTTTTGAGGAAATAATCTTGATAAAATTCGGCTTGGGTAATACTGGTTAATACAGGTACTTCTCTTTGCATCGCTCCTAGCACCGTTGCTTGATAATTAGGTGGAATCAATCAATTTTCCCTAGGGGATAGGCTGAGAAATCCTCAAAATAGTCTCTCTAACTAGCGAGAACAAAAATCATTCTCATTTGAAAATCCCCGCCAATTCAGTGGGGGGATTCCTATAAACTCAGCGTGGTTGATTGAAGAAGAATTAGATCGCGAATAAATTCGCGCCCGTCGTCATTCCACCCCGCAATAAATTGACAGGGCTATAGGCTTCGACGACGACGACCAAAAGCAGCTACTGCTGCATTTTCCTTTAGCATATTATTGGGGATAAAGGTGCTTAAGGGAACATCCGCTTTCTGGTTGTATTTAAGTTCCACATAGTTGGGATTGCTCTTCAGCACAGGAATAGCAATATAGGTGGTGCCGTTGATATCAATCTCGCTCTTATGGGTACTCAAAGATTCGTCAAATTCCCCCTCTTCAGGAGTGTCAGTATCATCCTCTTGATCATCCATATCCATTTCCTGATCTAATTCGTTATCTAGATATTCTGGATAATGCTTGAGGAAGTCTACAGACACATACAATACACCGTCAATTTCAACTTCGTTACCAAACACTGATAGGTTGTCATTCGTAGTAGTTGCACTCATAGTTTATTTGTCCTACTATCAGATTTTTCAGTCAGAACTAACACTAGTTTACAATCGGAGTAGAGTCTAACTCATGGCAATTTTATTAAGAAATTGTTAAGTCATTATAGTCTCTCTAACTAAAACAAAAATCCTTTGGAGTTGAGAATCCCCGCCAATTCAGTGGGGGGATTTCTATAAACCCAGCGTGGTCGATTGAAGACGAATTAGACGGCGAATAAATTCGCGTCCGTCGTCATTCCACCCCGCAATAAATTAATAGGGCTATAGACTACGACGACGACGGACGCGAAATTTAGTAACAACTGCATTTTCCTTTAGCATATTATTGGGGATAAAAGTGCTTAAGGAAACATCCGCTTTCTGGTTGTATTTAAGTTCCACATAGTTGGGATTGCTCTTCAGCACAGGAACAGCAATATAGGTCGTGCCGTTGATATCAATCTCACTCTTATGGGTACTCAAAGATTCGTCAAATTCTCCCTCTTCAGGAGTGTCAGTATCATTCTCTTGATCATCAATATGCATTTCCTGATCTAATTCGTTATCTAGATATTCTGGATAATGCTTGAGGAAATCTACAGACACATACAATACGCCGTCAATTTCAAATTCGTTACCAAACACTGAGAGATTGTCTTTCGTAGTAGTTGCACTCATAGTCTATTTGTCTTACTATCAGATTTCTTAGTCAGAACTAACACTAGTGTACAATCGGGGTAGAGTCTAACCCATGGCAATTTTATTAAGAAATTGTTAAGTCATTACTCCTCATTCATTAGACCTCAATCAATTGTGATAATTTTTGATGCCATATTCCCTACTCTCTAGTTCCCGCTCCGTCTTTCCTGTGCCCTTTTCCGTCTTTTCTTTGCCATAGCCCCTCGACAACGCTCGCTGTGCTCCTTGATCACCCAAGTTGGTTCACCGTACTCGATGTAACGGCCATCATAGGGTTCTTGACACATGGAGTCGAGAGTTTTACAAGTGACATTATCACCGTCGCTGGCACAGACAAAATTTTGGAGGTGTTGTTGGGCCAGTTCCAGAGCGTCAATCACCACATTTTGCCGAATCAATTTCCGGGTCATGGACAAGGTTGGAGCAGATACATAGCCATTAGGGTCGGCCTCAGCTTCGGAACGATATTGTTGGCATACAACTTCAGTCATAGGCAATCCATCACCATCGCAAAGTGCCATGCGCCGGTGCCTGGTATTGAAGACAATTGGCTGTTCTTGGATTTCACTGTCTTGGCTCTCAGAAGTGGTGCGAATAGAAACTGCTGCGTTGACAACACCGAGGTCTTCCAATTTATTTTTGTCAACCGGTCCAGCGTTTCCAGTAACTGCAATAGAGACCATCGCCCGACTATTTTTCAAAGCACCAGCAGCCATTTGTCGAGCCGTGGTTTCGGTATAAACATCGCCTTTTTTGACCCCAAGCATTTTGCGCTTAGCATCACTATCATAGGTAGAAAATCCACCGTAGGTGTAAGAGCCATAGAGGGGAATGTTGACGATTGTGGAAATAATCATGCCACTGGTCAAAGACTCCGCTGTGACAACATTGAGCTGCCGTGCCTTAATTTCTTTCAAAAAGCTTTCAGCTTTGTCATTCATCAGAGGAGTGTAATCAATGGACATATAATCTACTGTAGTGCAACCATTGTCCATGTACAGTAACCCTCGTAAGCAGGTTTGAGCTGAGTCGCTGGTATCAGCCATTGCTACTTGCACACCAAGCACAAAGGGTAAAATTAGCGAGACCAGTACCATCAAAACCTTATTTTTTCGCATTTTTGATTGTCTTTCTCCAAAAAATAGTTAAATTAACTCTGATTACACTATCAATGATTGGCTTGAATTAGCTGGTCTTTATTTAAATTTAATGGTTTTGATAGCAACGGAGTAGGGAGTAGGGAGTAGGGGCAGAGGGTTTGACGTTTTTTTTATAACTGAATAATCTTTAATTTAAATGCACAACAGTTTAACAATAATCCGATCTTCGGATCAAAAACGTTATTCCGAAGTTTGACAAGGTTTCAAAAATGTGTTTTACGCTGATCGGGATGCCGTGATTTGATTATAAAGTTGAGGCAGAAGCTGCAAGTATTGAATCGCTGCCAAATTTGTAATTGCCGATGTATCGCTAATAACAATCACAACCTTCCTAACTCCCGCAAATTTTTCAAGTCAAGTTCAAAGTCTTCAAAATCGTAGGAGTAAAGCGGAATTTTGCGTTGCTTAAGAAATTGGCGAAACTCCTTGGGTTCCATGTGGGCCAGTCGGCTGGCATAGTTCAGTGTTAGGCGACCTGTTTGGAACAAGTGTAATGCAATTCGGGAGCGAAACTCACTTGGGGTAAGCTGAGATGCTTGTAGGATTGCGTCTGAAATAACGATACTCATCACAGAATTGTTTGATAAATCGTATTTTTAATGATAGATCAAAAACGTTCTGGGTAGTGCTAAAGATTTAGTTATTTTGCTACGGTATGGTCAAGGGAACGGGAGCTAAAATGACTACTTGTATACCATTGTTGTTTATTAACAAAAACTAATATTTTTATGCTATTATACTTGTTTTTAAATTTTTCAGGATTTAAAAACATTGATTGCTGACCTTTAAAAAACTATCAATTTACTACTATATTACCTCTATATTCCCTGCCCCCTTCTGTTCCCTTTGCTAAAGTACTAAATAACCACAATTAATTAATAAAAACGTAAGCTATCAGCTAATACCCTACGCTGACGGCACATCAAGTAGCGTGGGCGTAGCGCATATGCTTACAAAAATCTTGATGTTTATTGTGGCAATAATAATTCTGCCTTCCATTGGTTTTATCTGTACCAAGAACCTACAATCCTGGGGAATACATTTGTATTTTGCAGCGCAATCTGATTCTGGATGAAGCTCATAACCTAGCTGGGGGGTCTTTCCCCTAGTGCCACAATTAAGGCTAGTTTATTGGTTGTGTACGATGCCTTGATATGAGGGGTCAGAGCCACCGAGGGGTTTAGCCTAAATTCCTTGTAAACTAGAATTAATAAGTAGATGCTACATCGCCTTAAATTGGTTTACGTTTGTAGTCATCCCCTTGAATTGGTTTACTTTTGTAGTCGTGGAAGTACTTTCCACGACTATTTTTTTTGGTCTTGACGAGTAAGCTATCAGCTCAGTAGGTCGTGCAAGAAAAAAGGAGGCATATTGCAAATTATAGGAATTCTACGACTTGTGAGGTACAAATTTCTGGTTTTTAGGGAGCAGGGAGTAGGGAGCAGGGAGTAGGGAGCAGGGAGCAGGTAAGAGGTAAGAGGCTGACGGGGTGACAAACAGCCTTAAAAGCTTTACGGGGTGACCGGGTGCTCACAGGGGTAGGTTTTTTACATTTGGGTCGGGAGTCGGGAATCGGGAATCGG
>WTKN01000373.1 GCA_011524395.1 Moorena sp. SS36440bin_2 | reverse complement strand
CTCCTTATCTCCCCACCAATCGCATTTGAGTCCGACGCAAGAAACAGCCCTGCCCCGTGAAGGCGCTGCCTCCCCAAGACCGCACTGCCTCCCCAAGACCGCGCAAATCACGCTTGTCTGTACCCCCACACCCCACACCCTACACCCTACACCCCACACCTGACGTCTTTGTAAAAAACATACCCTTGAAAGGGGGTTAGGGGTGGGTGCCTCTTGCCTCTTGCCTATCCCTACCCAAATACTTTTTCAGCAAACCCTATCTATCAAAACTGATGATTATTGTGGCGATTGCCTATACCAGTGCGATCCTCCAAGGGCTACACATTAAGCGAATGGGAATTCAAAAATATGTGGTCAGACCAGAAACCCAATCAAGTGGACAACGGCAACATAGCGGTGGGACCCAAGGGCGCGAGCAATCCCTCGCGCCCTTGGAGGCGCGCACGGTCTGCTTTTTATGTTGGCCTACATCAGCATTCGTGGCTTTTCTTAAGGGGATTATGCCAAAAAATAGTGGACGAAATGCATGGAAATTAACCGTCGTTGGCTCAATTATTACAAGAAGGGTGAGCGGGCTATAGAGTTTGCACTGTGTACTTTATAAGCTTTATGTCCCCCTGTCAGTTTTGATTCAGTTTTAGTTGTGTTTGACTACTTAAAAACAGCTGTGATGATTAATCCAACTCCCAGGGCTAATTGGGGTAGGATAGGCCACCAACTCGACAATTCCCTGGTCATTAATGATCCAGCCTTGGGCTTCAATGATCGGTAATTTATGATTAGTCATGGCTGTTTGATCACGGTCTTGGTGATACTGTAGTCTTCTTCTGAGGGAACTCCGGGTTTTCCTCCTCTTGACTGGTGGTGTATTTCCTGGTGTATTGCCTTCATCAACCATCAGCCGTAAATCGGGTACCACCACTTGACCGCGCAACACCCCAGCTGGGTCAGGTGGGAGTCCTCCTGCTCCAGTGACCACAAAACTATTCCCACCCACCGCTGCACAACTAGTCACAATTTGATTGCTGGTATCTACCACATCTGCGGGAAGCTTGGCTAGGGCTTGGGCAGGGTTGACATCTAGGGTATTGACGTTGACGGTGCCATCAATACCGAGTTGAGAAGAAGCGGTAATCTCACTAGTGCGATCGCTAAAAATGCTAATGGCAGTAATAGTAATATTTCCCCCACGTCCGAATATGGCATTGGCAGTAATATCACTATTCTCTAGGGTTACCAAAAAGTCGGTAGTGATGGTGATATTCCCCCCAGTGGCACTCTGACTGGCGTTGGTAGTGATGGTACTGTTATTGCGTAAGACTACAAGCTGGGCATCAGATAGTGTAATATTTCCTTGGTCTCCAGCAGTAGTTTCGGCACTGAGGGAACCATTGTCGAGTTGAATGGAATTGGCAGTTACCTCCAAGGTGCCAGCAACACCGGTACCAGTACTACTCACTGTTGCTAGTGCAAGATCGCGAAGGATAAATGTCTTGGTATTAAGGTTAATCGAACCGGCTTGTCCATCTCCTATTGCTCTCGATGCGATCGCACTGGCTTCCCCATCTGGGTCAACTCTGTCTGCTCCCAATATCGCTAATCGGTCATTGTAGGTAGGGTCAATGCCAGAGAGGGTGATTGTATCAGTTGCATTGATGGTAATACTGCCAGCATCACCGCCACTGGATCCAGAGGTGAGAATTTGAGCCCCATCGGTTAATTCTAGAGTGTCTGTATCTACAGTAATTTCACCACCAGGAAAGTTACTACGGCTTAATGCGCTAATTACTGCCCCATTATCTAGGCGTATAGTAGGGGTCTTAATCGTAATATCCCCACCACTCCCTGTCGCCGTAGATTCGGTATTGGCAGAGATGCGACTGGATTGACCACCTCTGGAAGCACCGACGGGACTAACCCCAGAGAGGGTAATGCTTTCAGTAGCGTTAATCTCGAGATTACCAGCATCTCCGTTGCCAAAGGTAGAACTCCGTACCTCTGCCCCATCGGAGATCCTAAGCTTTTGGGTATCAACGGTCACAGTTCCCCCATCCCCTGTAACTGTTGGTTGAACACTACTAAACAAGCCGCTAGTAAACTGGCCATTAGCTGAAATCCCAATCAGCTCTACATCAGTAGCCCTTACTGTTATGGTACCGCCATTGCCTTGACCTAAGGTAGCACTATTTATCTGTGCTCCATCCCGTACTGTCAGCCGTTGGGTATCAATGGTCAACGTCCCCCCATTCCCTTTACCTTGTCGGTTAACTTGACTAAACAAGCCGCTACTGATTAAGCTAGTAGAAGTTTCACTAAGCTCTACCTCAGTAGTTCCACTAACCTCTACCTCAGTAGCCCGTATGGTTAAAGTACCCCCGTTGCCTGAACTATTGGTAGAACTGCTGATCTGCGCCCCATCCCTTAATCTCAGCCGTTGGGTATCAATAGTTAACTCTCCGCCATTGCCTGTTGCTGATGAGTTGACATTCACCGACAACAGTGAACTTTCACTAACCTCTACATCAGTAGCCCGTACCGTTAGGGTACCTCCATCCCCCTGAGCAAAGGTGTCACTAATTACCATTACCCCATCCCGTACACTCAATGCCTGGGTATCAATGGTGATGATTCCTGCATCTCCAGTGGCTCCCTGCTTTGCATTAGATTGTAATACACTAAACGATTCAATAGCTACAGTATCTTTCGCGCTAATCGTTACATTCCCTCCGTCCTTGGTTCCGGAAGTACTAGCATCTAGGATAGTACTGTTTGTTAAGAAGAGGTTGTGACTGGAAAAATTGATATTGCCACTGCCAAAACTCCCTACTGTAGTAATGGAGCTATCCTCAAAGGTAATATTGTCTTTAGCGGTTAGGCTAAGGTTTCCCCCTTCACCATCAACAGCAGCGGTATTCAGATTACCGGCTGTAATTCCACCATTAGTCGCATTTAAGGTAATCGAGCCACTATTGACAGTTTCAGGTTTGCTAGCTGATTCAGTAAAGGTAGCCGAGGGCGCTTCCACACCAGTCAGAGCAATGGTATAGTTACCCAGGTCAAATCCCCTAATATTTTCCCAATCACTTAAGGGCAAATTTCCCCCTGTTGGTGTTGGTGGATCTACAGTGGTAGATTGATTCACAAAAAGAGAAAGTGGGAAAATTGGATCCGGAAAAATCTGTCCTGCCTCGCTCACTGGTTCTATTCCGAAGCCACTGATGGCTAGATAATAAATCCCTGGTGCCGTCGGGGATAAGGAATTACCAGCGGGTAAGGTCGATTGCAAGCAACCTCCACAATTGGCATCATTATCA
>WTKN01000248.1 GCA_011524395.1 Moorena sp. SS36440bin_2 | reverse complement strand
TACTCTAGCAATTGTACGACTGGTGAGGTACACAATTTCTCGATTTTAGGGAGCAAGGAGCAGGGAGCAGGGAGCAGGGAGCAGGGAGCAGGGAGCATAGAAGAGAAAAGAGCGAAGAGGGAAGAGGGCAACAATAATGTGTACCTCATAGCTACGATAAACGCTATCCTGTAGCAGCTGGGGGCTAAAAAAAAGCGATTGTGCTACGCACACGCGTGCGCGATCGCTAATGAATCAAAAGCCGATCATTCGCAAGAGAGATGAGATGATAGGGAGATGGGGAGATGGGGAGATGGGGAGATGGGGAGATTTGTATTAAGCGTGATTTGCGCGGTCTTGGGGAGGCAGCGCGGTCTTGGGGGGAACCCCCATGAGCGACTGCCGTGGTTTCCACGGGGCAAACAGCGGTGCGGACGCAGGTTCCGCACACAGAACCATGCGCCATGAGCGACTGCATCAAGACAGGGTAGTTATTCTGACATGATATATAGGGTTTATAAATGAAATGTAAACCTAGAAGGTATTTTTTTACTGTTCAATAAAACTCTGTATATCTTTCCCCTCTTGTCTGTTTTCTTGTGTATACAAGCCTTTTTCTGCAATTCGTGTGTTTACAACCCAGATATAAACCTGCTTATTACCTAACCCCTCTTTATTCAGTGGCTAGAGAAAAATTAAGATTGCTGCTTGAGCTAGAGTCTAGGCTGTGGGGTTTAGGAGAATTCAAGGGCTATTTCATATTTCTTTACAAACTGTACCAGATTAAGTCAATCGCCCCAAACAAAAATGTGAATTATAGGCTATGGGGTTTAGGGGAATTCAAGGGCTATTTCATATTTCTTTACAAACTGTCCCGAATTAAGTCAATTGCCCAACAAAAATTTAGATAATATTAAATTTAATAGCTAGGGATTGGTAGATAAAGTAGACTGCAACTAGTCTAAGACTATGCGGCGACTATCTTACTAGATTATTGACTAAGATTATTCCCTAAAAGTTACCACTTACAATTCTAACCAATGCTTGGCTTTGAGTTGGTCAAAGATTCTCCGACAACTCTGAAAGCACTTAACTAATTAAGTTATCAATTAAATTTTAAACAGTCAACCCTCAACAGTAATAACTCAACCATGGATAATCGTTGCATGATTCCGGTAGTTAGGTCTCCCAAAGACTACCAAGCTTATCGTATTAGTCCCCAGGATAAAAATCGCTTAGCCATTGTCTTCGATCCAGACAGTGCTAATGCTTCAATAACATTTTGTGTAGAGATTTTTGAGCCAGGAGGAAAGACTCCGCTCCATTATCATCAAATTGGAGTAGAAATGTTCTATATCCTCAAGGGTCAAGGGTTAGCCAGCTGTGATGGCAAAATTGTTCAGCTGCGGACTGGAGATACCTTATTAGTTCCGCCTACAGGAATTCATGAAATTAGAAATACTGGCACTGAGCGTTTATATACCCTGTGCTGGATGGTGCCTAATGAGGACTTTGCTGAACTGGTTCGCAGTGGTACACCGGTTGAATTCGATGAAGAGGATTTGAGAGTGCTTGGGGGTCAAGATGTGTTGGTAGCTTGTTGAATAATTTATGTTGAATAACTAAATAGCTGGATATCTGGGACTGTTAATCACTTCGTATTTAAGAAAATCCCAGACGTGTTCAATCCAGCAATAAAAGGACTTACGGAAAACTAGACTCCAAACGTGGTTATAGTGTAGGCTTCGTTAAGAAAGCACCTTACTACTATAAGTAAAGTTACTGCGTAAGTCCTGTTGATGAAAAAAAGCTTTTACCTAGGAGTTAGTATTTTTACCATTATCTGGCTCCTTTCATTTTTTCCAGCATTACTTCCTGAAAATTTACCACCAACTGCTGTGAGAATGCTAGGAGCAACGCTTCTCATGGCAATTTTTTGGATTGCTGAAACTATCCCGATTGCCGCCACCTCCATTATTCCCTTGGGTTTATTCCCCTTTTTAGGAATTCTTTCTGCTGAAGAGGTGGCTTCCGCCTATGCTTCTGACGTAGTCTTGTTATTGATGACAGTTTTTTTTATTGCTAAAGCGGTTGAAAAATATAACTTACATCAGCGGATTGCTTTCCACATTATTAGCATTGTTGGTACCCAACAAACCAGATTAATTTTGGGGTTTATGCTATCAACAGCAGTATTGTCGATGTGGATATCGAATACAGCTATAACAATGATGATGCTGCCAATAGCTATCTCTATCATCGAAGAAACGGCTCTTGCCAATCCCAATATTGATGTAGGTAAAACTCTGGGAACTTCCCTAATGCTGGGAATTGCCTACGCAGCTAATATTGGTGGGATTGGAACCCCGATCGGGACGCCAACTAACCTTATCTTCTTGGCACAATTTAAAGAAAATTTTCCAGACAATACCCCCATTACATTTTATCAATGGATTATCGTGGGAGTGCCAGCTGTTTTGATATTTATCTTGTTAACTTGGATATATTTAACTAAAATTACAGTCAAGCTTGATAATAACACTTTATCGTCAGACTATTTTAATATTCCAGACAAAGAAGTCCAGAAACTGGGTAAAATGTCTCAGGGAGAAAAATACGTTGCAATTTTATTTGGGTTAACAGCATTGTTGTGGATTTTTAGGGCAGATATCACCATCGGTTCCTTTACATTAACTGGTTGGGCAACTTATCTGGGGGTGGCTAACTTTGTTCATGATTCCAGTGTGGCTGCCCTAATTGCTGTTATCATGTTTATACTTCCTGTGAAAACAGAGACGGGGGATAAAATTAACCTCCTAGACTGGGAAACCGCTGTAAAAATTCCTTGGGGAATATTGCTGCTGTTTGGGGGTGGAATTGCAATTTCTAAAGGGTTTGCTGCGTCAGGATTATCTCAATTTTTAGGGGATAATTTACAAATCGGATTGCAGGGACTTTCAACGGTGTTGATGGTGGGTTGCATCTGTCTATTTATCACATTTTTAACAGAAGTGACCTCGAATACAGCAACCACAGCTGTGATTATGCCTATTTTAGCTACTGCTGCATCGATTATAAATGTGTCACCTGCTTTGTTGATGTGGCCTGCTGCAATTTCGGCTTCCTTCGCGTTTATGTTGCCAGTCGCAACGGCTCCCAATGCCATTGTTTACTCTCAGGAATATTTTCCAATTTCGACCATGGCTAAGGTAGGATTAGTTTTAAATATAGTGGGGGTAATTATAGTAAGTTTATTAATGAATTTTGTAGCTATCCCTATGTTGGGGTGACTAGAAGTTACAGGTAGCAGGTTGGAAGGTTGAAGGTTAAACAAGAAACGGCATCAATGGTAACACGGGATGGAGTGCGGCTGGATGCGGATATCTACCGTCCCGATAGTGCTGGTGAGTTTCCGGTGTTGCTAATGCGGCAACCCTATGGCAGAGCGATCGCATCTACGGTAGTCTATGCTCATCCCACTTGGTATGCTGCCCAGGGTTACATTGTAGTGATTCAAGATGTCAGGGGGAGGGGCACTTCAGAGGGTAAGTTTGATTTGTTTGCCCACGAAGTAGAAGATGGCTTTGATAGTGTTAACTGGGCAGCAAGTTTACCCGGTAGCACTGGGGATGTGGGCATGTACGGCTTTTCCTATCAGGGGATGACTCAACTGTACGCTGCTGCTAGCTATCCCAAGGCTCTGAAAACTATCTGTCCAGCGATGATTGGCTATGATTTATACAGCGATTGGGCCTATGAGGGAGGAGCGTTTTGTTTACAAGCTAATCTGGGTTGGGCGATACAATTAGCAACAGAAACGGCACGATTGCGGGGAGATCAGCAAGCCTATCAACTGCTGTATGCAGCATCTCGGAATTTACCCCTGTATGACCCAATTCCCGCTCGCCCTCAAATTCTCCAAGACTTAGCACCAGACTCCTTTTATCACGACTGGTTAGACCATCCTCACCCAGATGAATACTGGGAAAAACTATCTCCCAAGGGAATGATGCAGGATGTAGACATGCCCATGTTACACATTGGCGGATGGTTTGACCCATTTTTGCGAGGGACACTTCATTTATATAAGGATATGGCATCTGATCGCTGCTGTTCGCCCCAGCATCTGATCATTGGACCTTGGGCGCACCTGCCTTGGGGGCGTAAAGTGGGAGCAGTCGATTATGGTCTCCAGGCGAATAGTCCCGTTGATGCCTTGCAAGTGCGTTGGTTTGACCAGTTCCTCAAGGGAATTGATACCAACGTGGTTGAGCAACCCCCTGTTTGTCTATTTGAGATGGGAACTAATCGGTGGCGTTATTTTGATAGTTGGCCTGATGGCAATCAGAAATCTTATTATCTGGTAACTTCCGGTTTAGCTAGTGTCAGGGAAGATTCTGGAAAATTAGTCCCAGAAGAGTCTCAAGGAATGCAACAGCCATCGGAGACAGAAGGAGTATCCCAAAGCCAGCAGACCTATGATCTATCCTGTGACTTATTAGTTCATGACCCTTGGCGTCCAGTTCCAGCAATGGGGGGTCATGGAGGGATGCCAGTCGGTTCATGCGATCGCACTGCCATAGATTGTCGCACAGATGTTTTAACCTACAGCTGTCCACCCTTAGCAGAAGATTTACATATAGTAGGGGATGTGGTGTTTGAGGTGTTTTGCACCGCTGATACTCCCAGTTTTGATATCTGTGCAGTGTTGTCGGAAGTCCATCCCGATGGCAGGGTTTACAATGTCACTCAAGGATATAGACGGGTCAATTCTGGGGACACTATTAATCCGTTGCGTATTCGATTCCAAGCAACTTTTGTGCGTATTGCTAAAGGGAATCAGTTGCGCTTGAGCTTAAGTGGAGCTTTTTTTCCCGCTTATCCAGTCAATTCCGGCACCGCCGCTTTCCCTGGTGAAAGTCGATTGATGGATGCTCAGATTATTACTTTGAAGGTCAGTTGTGGAGAGGATTATCCAACTCGTGTTTTATTACCTATTTTTAGGTCTGACCAACAATGAGCGCCATTATAAATAAGCGCTATAGCTTACAGGTCCCCAAAGCAGTAACTAATTGCTGGAAATGATCCAGGGTATGAGTTGCCATAACTGAGATCCGAATTCGACTGGTAGGCACTGTCGGAGGACGAATAGCAGGGGCAAAGATACCAGCTGCTTTCAAGGTTTCCCCAACAGCAAGAGCCTCAGTAGCACTATTTATGGAAATGCAAAGGATAGGTGACTCAGAGGGTAAACAGTTGAGATTAGGCAACTGCTGAGTAATTAACTGTTTGAGAGTCTCTACATTATTCCTCAGTTGAGCGCACCGTTCTGGTTCTTGTTGGATAATTTGGATTGCTGCCAATGCTGCTGCTGTATCTGCTGGAGATAAGGCAGTGGTGTAAATCCAGCTAGGAGAACGATTTCGAAGGAAATCAATTAAAACCGCTGAACCAGCCACATACCCTCCCAAACTCCCCAAAGCTTTACTGAGGGTGCCCACTTGAATAATCGTTTCTCCAGTACAGCCAAAATGTTCTACACACCCAGCCCCTGTAGCGCCCAAAACTCCCGTAGCATGGGCTTCATCCACCAGGAGCATACAATTAAATTGGTTTGCCAACCCTAATAGCTCAGGCAAGGGGCATAAATCACCATCCATGCTAAAGACGCTATCAGTAACAATTAAGCAGCGACGGTACTGTTGTCGGTATTGAATCAGTTGACCCTGCAAAGAAGCCATATTGCAGTGATCATAGTCGATTACCTGGGCACCGCTCAAAATTGCCCCATTTTTCAGGCTGGAGTGGTTGTACTGATCCCCTAGGATTAAATCCCGTTTCCCTACTAACGCCGCAATCGTACCTATATTTGCCAAATACCCAGAGCTATAGACAATAGCATCTTCAGTTTGTTTGAGAGATGCGATCGCATTTTCCAAATGTCTATGGAGTTCCCGGTGTCCAGTAAGTAATCTCGAACCAGTGCTGCCAGTACCATAGTCCTTAGTAGCACTAACTGCTGCTGCGATTAAAGGAGGTGAGCCTGCCAGTCCCAGATAGTCATTACTAGCGAAGTTAATCACCTCTCGACCTTCCAGTTGCACCACAGCACCAGGCATACTTTGTAGAGTTTGTACTGAACGATACCAATTGGCTTTCTCAATCGTTGTCAGGGATAGCTTTAGCCAAGCATAAGGGTCAGTAGACATTAGACCTCTTGCATAAGTCTCATAAACCTTGGTGAAGACAAGGCAAAAGGCAAAAGGCAAAAGGCAAAAGGGATAGATTTTGATTTCATATTTATTTTTGCAAGAGGTCTATTAGACATTGTATTGGGGGTGAGACTTGGACTTAATGCAGGTTGAATCTTAATCATCTTTTTTCGCCTTCACCCCAACTAACTCTGGATTACCATCTAAAGAACCGTATAGGATATTTCCCCTCTTGTTCTCTTGTTTATAGAAAAGTAGTCGTTGCTCCAGTCGTTGCAGCTGCCGTTGAGCTGCTTGTGGATTTTTCGAGTAATACTTCTTCAGATCAATCTTAAAGTGGCGATTAATTTCTGACCATGGGATGTCCCAAAGTTGGTCACCACAAAGTACTTCCAATTCCCATCCTTCAATATCAGTGTCTTTGATGTCTAGCTCAACTTCCCTGGGTTCAACCTCAATCAGCTTGCACTTCTCCATTTTGTTAGGGGAGCAGCTACTGAGTAATGTTACTCCCACACTCAGCAACAAGAGGATCCTAAACAGTTTTTGATTAAAAAAAGATTTTTGGTAAATTTTCATGTCCGCCACCAAACTTCACAATCCTAATAGTATTTACTCATTCATCCCCAGCTAAATTCTAGATTAGACCTAGGGATGAATTACCGGAACGGTTAACTATCCATCTCTATCAAAAGGCAGTTGACAAAATAATATTTTTTTGATAATAAATAGTCTAAATTAACCAGGTAGAGTAGCTACGTAAGTCCTGAAAATGAACTATGTTTCAATTCGGGATTCGTCAATTACTCGATTGTAGATCAAACTAGATATAGAAAATAATTACTGGTCAGTAGGAAAAATTAGATAGTTCATCCATCCAATTGAGTGATAATGACAGTAGCAACGACATTGAAAAAACTAGAGATAGGAAGTAACAACTGACCAATCACCTGACCAATCACAAGGAAAAATTCCTTGAAAATTACTCTTTATGAATCATGAGCAAGATAAAACTACCGTTAGCACCGCCAATCTTAGGAATTACATTAGCAATTGTCAGCTTTAGTAGCAGTATTGCCTTGCCAGGTATTTCAAAAGCTAATCCTAGCAATTCCCGGTTGGACTCAGATCAACGTTCCCCAACAGCAGAAGTGGCTCAAAAGCACCTAGCGGTTGGACCCGTGATGGTGAGCAATGCCTTGACCGTAGGTCACGCTACGCGAACGCCATCACGGAAAGCGCACCGAGAGCAAGAGCGAATTACTTCAAGAAATCCACAGCCATTAGGCATCAGTCTAGATTGGGTGCCACCAAATGTACCGGAACGAGGTGTACCCGGTAAACGAAAAGCAGCGGCAAGCCGTGGGCGATGTCCACAAGTCAAAGAACCTTTGACTGCCTTAGTCCCTTCTACGCCCACCATTGCCAGTGATGGTCAAATTCGAACAGAATCAGTTTTCGGCTTAACCGTTGTTTCTCATCCCACCTTCTGGTTTTATGTTCCCTATGCCCTGACACCGGACTTGCCTTTGGAGTTTGTGCTACAAGATGAAAACTATAACGAAATCTACTGGACTAAATTTGTTGCCTCATCGTCCTCACCAAGTGTAGTAGGCATCGAACTTCCATCAACACTCACCTCCCTTGAGATTGGTAAACAATATCGTTGGTACTTTGTGGTTAAATGTGAGCGACTGGGGTCTCCTGTAGTGACAGGCTGGGTAAAACGGATGTCACTCAACCCATCCCTCAAAAATCAGTTAGACCAAGCAACATTAGAACAGAAAGCGATTATCTATGCCAGATCAGGGATCTGGTATGATACCCTTAATGCTCTAGCTAAGCTACGTCAGCAAAATTCTAGCAATGACCTGCTGATCAAGGATTGGGTGAAATTATTGCAGTCTGTTGACTTAGATGCGATCACGCAAGCACCCCTTCTGGAATTTTAAGATCAAGTCCCGCAACTAAACCCCAATAAATAGGTATAAAACAGTATTTAACTGTATAAAACCGACCTTGACATTTTACTAGCGCTAGAGTAGACTTAAGATGTAGGACACACTCAGTTAACAATGCTAAGAAAAGTAGGAGCAACAAAGAAAATATCGACTCAGGTTGTCCCCGTAGTGGGGATGACTAAGTCGGTAGAGTTTGAGTTGTTGTCTACGATGAAAAAGTTAGGAATTGTCAGGTCTGAGTCTTACAATAAACTAGGCAGCATTAACCATTGGGGACTGGACTGGAAAAAGGCCATCCCGGAAGTGAAGAGTTTCAGGACTCCCGATACTCTGGGATTGCCTGCCAAGTTGATGGATTGGACTGTAAACGATGTAGCGAAGGCTATCACAGCGAGCCAAGCAGCTTGTATCGACGCCGTTGTAATAAAAATTTATAAAAGGTTTCCTGGGAAAGACAATCAAAAGACAAGAAAGGAGCTTTGTAAACAGCTTAAGACCTTGGCTTTTCTGGAGAACCCACTGCTGCATAGGCTGGTCAGAAAGGAGTTTAAAAGGGGTCATTCCTGGGTCAATAACCAGATAGTCTATCAACAAATAGGCTATAAGTGCAGGAGGCTCTCCCGTAACACTTATCAGCTAGAACTAGCTGGATTAAGAAGAGGAAAAAGAAACAGAATAACCGTCAGATCTAATCGCCAAATAAACGGGCAGATTAGATTAATCCACAATCAAACTCTACAAAGATTTGAAATTCACTTCTTAGTAGATTATGGAACAGTGGAAGTACCCGCTAACCGCCACCCTATCGGGATAGACAAAGGGTACACAGAGGCTTTCTATGATTCAAATGGCCAAGCGCATGGCAAAAATTTGGGCAAAGCGGCTACCAAAAAGTCCGATCGCATCTGTGCCAAGAATCGTAATAGAGGAAAGCTTTGGGCGATACATAGAAAGTTAGAAAAACTTGCTCCAGCAAAATCTGCTCGTATCCTTAAAAACAACCTAACTAGAAAAACAGAAAACAAGCGATACAGACAGAACCAAGCCGAACTAACTGCCATAATAGGAGCGGCCTCCAAGTCTCTTTTTAATGGTGAATCACTCTTAGTTTTTGCGGAAGATTTAACACAACCAATAAAAAATAAACGCCAGTCCAAAGCTATGTCCCGTAAGCTTAATAGCTGGATGAAAGGGAAAATGCGGGACTCCTTACAGAAATGGGCTGATTGGACTGGGTCGGTTGTTACGGAAGTTCAGCCTAGCTACACGTCGCAAGTTGACTCTGTTACTGGAACCCTGTTGGGGGAAAGAAACGGGGACAATTTTACCAGGTTTAATGGGGTCGTGTTACAGGCTGACTACAATGCTGCCAAAAACATACTTAATCGAGGTACGGATCTCGAAATCACCCGGTATATGAGTAAAACCGAGGTGCAGGCAGTATTGTTGCGTCGTACCGCGCGTTTCTTGGAAGGGATGGGACTTAGTTTGCTTGATGCAGTTGAGCTTGGATGGATTAATTGCAAGCATAGCAAAACTAAGGCTTTTAAGGAACTCCTGGTCGAGATGCCAGGATCGCCTAGAAAGATGAGTGGAAGGCTTAACTCCAATTGCTGACTACCACTCCTCCCTCAGGCAACAATAAATTGCACCTTGACCGTTTTATACCGGATTATCCCGATTAATGACGGTTTAAGAGTATCTCGCTCTAATTCCATTACCAGCAAGATAGTGGGTCATTTACCGGTATTGGTCATTCGTCAAGCCTCCTGTACATTTTAAGGATGCAAGCATCCAAGCCTTATTTCAGTTCCGGATGAGTTGTATTTTCTTCGGAAATACCCATGTGATTAATAGTAGCGAGTAGCTGGTAAAGACGGCTAACATCTCGTCGATTGAAGTGGAAAACCAGACGGGGGAGTTCAGCGGTTTCATCAGGTAGTTCTTCTGGTAAAACCTGACTTTTCTCAATCCGTCCCTGAACCAAGATATCGCTAAAATCCTGATTTAGCTGTTCAACCTCAGCCTCTGACAACTCAGATTTGAGGCGAATAACGAATTGATCTCTGACATAGCGGCTAGAGTGATAAATCCGGTAAAACCGATTAATTGTTTGGTAAGCCACATCTAAGTTATCTGTGATGGTATAGAGACTGGAATCTGAGGGCGTGATCAAACCCCGTTGCATGAGGTGCTTTTGAATATAAGCATCCCAATCTTTCCAGTAGGTGCCACCAGGTTTATCAATCAGTACTAAAGGAGTTGGTTCTAATCGTCCTGTCTGACAAAGGGTTAAAGACTCAAAGGCTTCATCCTGAGTACCAAAGCCACCAGGAAATAAGGTAAGTGCATCCGTTTCCTTGATAAAAAATAGCTTACGAGTGAAAAAATACTTGAACTCAATCAGCTTGGGATCCCCTGCGATAAACGAATTTGCTCCGTTTTCAAACGGTAGTTGAATATTCAGACCAAACGAATGCTTAGAGCCAGCACCTTTGTTTCCTGCCTCCATAATGCCACCACCAGCACCAGTCATTACCATAAATCCCTGCTGGGTTAAATGATGAGCAAATTCAGCTGCCAGCTGATATTCAGGAGTATTTGGAGCAAGGCGTGATGAACCGAAAATGGTAACTTTCCGGACATGACGATAGGGATAAAAAACTTGAAATGCCCGCTCCATATCTTCTAGAGAAGCGGTGATTATTTTCCAGTCCAGACGGTCAATTTCTTCCCCAGTTAGTCGCACTAGAACTGCGAGAGACCGTTTGATCCATTTACGATTTTCCAGATTAGGTAGCTGGTCAATCAGTGTTACTAAATCCGTTGACAGTGAGTTGAAACCATCCACATAAGGAGAGAGAGTCATATCGTATCCAGTTGACTACTTATCATTAAAGGTTTTTCATCAATTGAAAATTGAAAATTAAAAATTGTCAATAGTCAAGGATCCATTAACAATTAACAATTAACAATTAACGATTTCCCTGAATACGAAGTGATTAAGCGGACTCAATATTATTCCACCGACTTATCACGAACACCTTTAACAATCCGAGAGAGTTCGCTCTTTTCATCAAGGGGAATACGAGTGGGAGAACCACTGATGATTCGTTCGTAATTGCGGAAGGAATCCTTAATTTCTGGTCCATCCTTACTGATAGTGTACTCTCTGATTCCTGTATCATGCCAAGAGCCTCGCATCTTAAACACATTGATAGCACGGGACATTTCACCACGAATTTCCACATACTGTAACATTATAATTGTGTCAGTAATTGTGGAAATATGGGAATCGGTAATGGAGTCAGAGCCCAGAAATTTATCTGTGGTATTAGTAAAAAAGCCAGTTATTTCTTCTTGCTTCGCATAGCCCGTCACACCAATCACAAACTGCCGAAAGGCATTGTTGCTCACTCCCCGTGCTAAAGCAGAAAGAGAGTCGATGGCAATGCGAGAGGGCTTAAATTCAGCAATTTCTGTTTTAATCCGTTGTAAGTGGTCTTCTAACCCCGCTGATTCTGGATAAGAACAAAGGATTTTTAATAAACCCTTTTGTTCCATTTCCTCAAAATTAATCCCCCAAGACGATGCATTACGAGATAGCTGAGCCCGAGATTCTTCGTAAGCAAACAGAATGGCGCGATCACCTTGTATGCAAGCATTTTCGATAAACTTGCTCACTAACAAGGTTTTGCCAGTACCTGTGGCACCCGTTGCCAGGATAATGGAATCCTTGAAGAAACCACCACCACACATAACATCAAGAGTGTTTATTCCGGAAGAGACTCTAGCCATGGAAGACCGTTGAGTCAGTCGCATTGCTCCTAAGGGGAAGATGTTGATCCCTTGATCCGTAATCGTAAAGGGATATTCTCCTTTCATATGGGTGGTACCCCGCAGCTTGAGAATTTCTATAGTACGGCGTCGGCGTTCCCCTTCCAGGACATTACGGACAATGACCACATTATCCGAGACAAACTCTTCCACCCCAAATCTAGCTACTGGTCCATATTCTTCAACTCGCTCTGTGGTCATAATGGTGGTTACGCCAATGTTTTTCAGGCGTGCCACTAGGCGAAAAATTTCTCGACGTACTACCGAAGCAGCATCGTACTGCTGAAAGATGGCAGTGATTGAGTCAATGGAAACTCGCTTGGCTTTGTATTTGTGAATGGCGTACTGAATACGTTCGATCAGGGCAGACAGGTCGAAGTTGCCCACAATGTCCTGTCCTTCTGGATCCGGGGAAGCATCCAGAATAAATAGCTTGCCTTCATTAACTAGTTTATTTAGCTCCCAACCAAAGCTCGAGGCATTTTTGGTGATATCTGTGGGTGATTCTTCAAATGTAACAAACACACCAGCTTCATCAAAATTGCTAATGCCGTTGTAGAGAAATTGAACGGCTAATAGAGTTTTTCCGGTGCCAGACGTTCCACTGACCAGGGTGGTTCTACCAGATGGTAAACCCCCATGAGAGATCTCATCGAAGCCTTCGATCATTGTCCGTATTTTCTGAACACCGACCGTTGTTACTGAGTTTTGATATTGTTCATTTTGATTCAATTGATTCATATTGGTCGTAAGTAAATGTTCTTAATCAAAAAAAAAAAAGTTTAATGGTGTTGTTGACTTGCTAAATTTTCACGCTTTAATCTAAAATGGTATAGTCTACTTAGAAATCTAAATCTCCTTCACGGAGTTCTTCATAAAGCAAATCTAAGCCGATCAAGACTTTTTCTCGATCTGAGAGATCCCCAATGATTTTTCGCACAGGAGGCGGTAAAACTTTTGCCAAGGTTGGTGTTGCCAAAATTTTATCTTCCTCAGCTAGTTGGGGGCTCTTAAGAACATCAATTACTTTGAGAGCGTAAACCCCTTGGAATTCCTGTTCGAGAATAGTTTTCAGTGTTCTCAAAGCCCTGACGGAGTTGGGGGTGTTCCCAGCTACATAAAGCTTGAGAACATAGGTTTTTTTATAGGAACTCATAGGCTCGTAAGTTTAAGAGAAGATGGGTTAAAGGTCAATACAAGGGATCAAGGAACTCAAGGAAACGGTTATTTAGGAGAGCCTCCCATCAAGCTTACTACTCAATGTTGATCCGATTATGCTGATCTTACAGTTCTCTGGGAATTGAGCGGCGATACATTTCACCTAAATGAGCAATCACGTCGATTAACGTCAGGCGATAATCAAGCAGTATATCCTCTCTTCGCCCTTCCAGCTGCAACTGTTTGGAAAATTCATCCATCAGTTCCATATGAATTTCTACAATCTTAGATATAGAAATATCCGCAAAAAACACTTGTTCTACAAAATGATCGATGTCTTGGTTTAGGGTATCTCCCGGTGCAAAGTACTGTAGAACAATTTCACGATACTCTGATTTTAAGTGTTCTAACAGCTCATCCTTGTCCTTGAGAGATAGATTACGGAAAAAAAGCTGAGGATTTCTCTTGTAGTACACACCAAGGTATCCAAGTCTTTCCCTGAGCTTTTCAGCTAACCGGTGCTGCTGCTTACTCAAGAAACTGTAATTAGCTACTGCGAGGGTAGGATAAACCGGGTCATCTGACCTAGGTAAGTTACAGGCGGGAGCCAGAGACAAAAACCCGGTGATCGCCTGTTGGATAGAATTACCAATCTCAGGTAATTGGTGAATAGTAAGTTCCACTTCTGCCGGATGGAACAGATGAGTCCTGGATCTGGTCGTGAATTTATGGGTCGTCTGGTTAAAAGCCAGCTGTTGATTGCTGTCAACCCTAGAGGGGATTTCTGAGGAGTCTTTCAGCAAAAATACTGCAGGTAAGGTGGTTCCTTGCAGGTACAAGTAGTGGATCACCTTGGGAAGTGTGTCGGTATCCTGCAATACCAAACAATCAAGATCCTGTTTATGTTGCTCAACCACCTCGAAAAATTCAGATTCTGAACTAGTAGAGTGTATAATATAATGCTCGCTACCCAAAACCTGACAAAGGGATTGAGCTAGGGAATCAGAACTGATCAGGGTACATATGGTTAGTTGGGAAAGCAACACAACAGGTCTGGAATAATAAACTGGTTACTCTTACTATATAAGAGTACTTAAACCAGTAATATTTTAACATTTTTTTTAACAATCAGCTTAATATAAATTAAATTAAATTGAAACAGTCTGATAATTGTAATTAATTTTGATTTCGGGCCTCACTATATACCCAGTGTTGAGCAGTATATTGAAAAGTACTTGCTCTTCAAGCATTAGGGGATAGCCCTAGCCCTGTTGGGCTTGAGTTAATTCCTTTGTTGCTACTTTAGGAGGATGTGTTGCTACTGTAGCGCTCAACCGCTGTTGAAGCTAGATTGGTTATGCCCATGCCTACTCCCAGTATCCAAAAATTTGCCCAGCTAGTTCCTGTTTGTCAAAGTACCTCTGAGTTGGCTACTCTGCTAGATATTTTTAATGGTTCAAGGCATGACTCGATTGTGGTAGTCAGCGAACAGCAATATCCTGTGGGAGTAGTGAACCTAAGGCAGATCATGCCTCACCTGCTTTCCTTATCTAAGGTAGGTAGCTCAGGAACAACAATGACAACTGGTTTTCTTCACAAACCACTATCTTGGGTAGAGCCAAACATCATTGAACCCATAACCATCCTACCAGGTAAGCTGAGTCTAAACCAATTCTGGTATTACCTACAAGACAATGGAAGTAGGGAGGGGGGGTTAGGGGAGTTGACCAGCAACTGGGATAGAGAATTTAACCAATTCCCCATGGGAGATCACGAACAGTGGGCATTAGTAGATGGAGACCAGAAATTTATCGGACTCCTTAACAGTTGGCTGCTGTTAAAATCATTAGCATCCACATTTACCCAACAACCTTCTGAATCCATAGTAAAGCCTACTCAACCCAAGGGACTGAACCCTAATCCACTAAGATCTCACCACCCAGACTATGGATTAACAGCCAAGAGTTCTTGGGTCAATTCCCGAGGATTATCATCTCGAATCAACTCAGGACTGAAAACTCAGGAAGAAGCCGTCACTAAAACTGCCCAGTTCAAGGGCATTAACCCATTAGTCCAACTTTTAGAACAACTGCCATTACCCCTAAGCATACAAACCTCGACGGGAAAAGTTTTAGCCGAGAATCTGACCTGGCGTGAGCAGATTGAGAAATCATCCGAGGGGAATCTCGCAAATGCTAGCACCACAGGAACTAAAAATACTACCTCTGCCCAGAAAAACCCTGGAGCTAGGGAAAAGATACCCTACGGTTCTTCTTACAATCGTTTGCTATCCAATGATGTACCGAGGGAAGTCAGTCAGGAAGGTTTGAACCAATCGATGGAACAGTCAATGGAATCGATAGACTTCCAGTGGCGTCAGCCTGATACCAAGAATTCCTCGACCTTTCATAACGAATCTGCTCCGACCTCTCCAGGACAATGGCCATTATCTGTGGGCAATGTTTGTGACCAGGGATATAAAACCTCTGAACAAGCTGCTGTTGGGCAATACTGTGCTCTTGATACTCCCTATCAAGCAGCAACCACTATTCACGAGCGGGTTCTACTGTTTTCACAAGCAGTGAAGAAAACCGGTGCAAACCATACCCAGTGCCGGGAAACCGCTGCACCAACTGACTTAACTATTTCAAACACCCAGGAGCAGGTGTTCTCGTTTGTCAAAATTCCTCTGTCACCTTCTGTCGCTGCCCTTTGGGAGGGAGCACTAGAAACGGGCAGTGAGCCTAAGGTCGCTTTTGACTATTCGAGATCTCCAATCTCTAGGTCTGAGTCGCCCGATCCTCAATTATACCTAGTCTTGGCTCAAGATACCACAGAGCAACGACTTTTTGCCCAAGAACTGGCAGCAAAAAATGCTGATTTAGTGCAACTCAACCGACTCAAAGATGAGTTTTTAGCTTGTATTAGCCATGAACTGAAAACACCAATAACTGCAATTTTGGGTTTGTCAACTTTGTTGAAAGACCAAGCCCTAGGGGAACTCAATCAACGTCAATCCCGTTATTCGCAGTTAATTTATCAGAGTGGCCGTAAGCTAATGACCGTGGTCAACGATATTCTCGATTTGACCCGTATGGAGACTGGTCAACTGAAACTTACCCTCGAACCGGTGCTAATTCGGACTGTATGCGATCGCGCTTATGACCAGGCTCGCTCTGAGATAGACTCAAAACACTCGGAGGAGAACAATCGGGATTATCCCACAAAACTCACCTTAGAGATTGAACCGGGTTTAGAGATGCTGATTGCTGACGAGTTGCGTTTACGGCAAATGTTGGCTCATCTGTTTTCTAATGCTCTTAAGTTTACCGATGGCAATGGTGAAATTGGTCTGAAGGTCAATTGGTGGCAAGGTTGGATTGCTTTCACGGTCTGGGACACTGGCATTGGTATTCCTGCCGATAAACAGCACTTGATCTTTCAGAAATTCCAACAGCTGGAAAAGCCTCTGACTCGTAGCTTTGAGGGGACTGGTCTGGGATTAGTCTTAACACAACATCTAGCTCACTTGCATGGTGGAGATGTCTCGTTTATTTCCAAGGCAGGGGTCGGTAGTCAGTTTACCCTACTCTTCCCCCCCTGTCCTCCCCACGCTTCATCTGATCAATTGGACAATTGGGATGAGCAACTATCAGAGATTGCACCAACGGCAAAGTCTCACCCCCCATCTTCGACGCCCAACCGTTTAGTGTTAATTGTGGAAGCTGTACCTCGTTACCTGGAAGGATTGACGGAACAGCTCAAGAGTTTAGGCTATTGGGTAGTGGTTGCCCGCTCTGGTACGGAAGCCATCGAAAAAGCCCGCCGTTTACAACCCTATGCTATCTTACTCAATCCCCTACTACCAAAACTTTCTGGTTGGGATGTCCTAACACTGCTCAAGTCGGATGCCCAAACTAATCACATCCCGGTTTTGGTCACAGCGACCCAGGCTGAAAAACAACAGGCAACCCACAACAAAGCTGATGGTTTCTTAAGTTTGCCGGTACAAGAGGAAGCATTACGAGAAAACCTTTCTCGCCTGGCTAAAGACGAGAGTAATACCAGTAGTGTGCTAACGATTCTCTATCTCAATCCTGGTGATGGGCGAAAAGACTATTATGTAGATTCCTACCAGAACTCTGACTCGTCTGCACTGACTGATGAGTTAACTTCACTATTGAGTCTAGAAAACTTAGACCTGAATTATCGGGTACTCGAAGCCGATGATTTCGATCAAGCTGAGTTATTGAGTCGGGTTTGGAATCCCGATGTGATTGTATTAAATGGTGCTCGACTGATCAACCCTTTAATATACTTGAATCAGTTGTCATCATATCCTTGCTTGAGTACTTTACCACTAGTAACCCTGGAGCACCAAACTACAGAAGCAGCTAATCAAGTAACTGGTCTTTCGGTCTATCCCTGTTTAGCACCAAATAATCAACAAAAGATGGCTGCCATACTGCAAGTCATTCAAGTGGCAGCTGGAATCAGTTGCAAGCCTACCATTTTAGTGATGGACACGGGGGAGCAGAGAACAAAGTTTAGGGGTAATCCGTTACAGGTTAACAGGTTGAACGTTGAATCGTCTCACTTATCCTACGGATTTTCTCTGGGAGGAAAATCATCAACATCTTGGCTACAGGCACTGATTCAATACTTACAAACTGCTGGTTATTCCAGCTTACTCGCCTGTTCTTGGGCAGAAGTATACCGTCAAATTCAGGGAAAAAGTGTGGACTTGCTGCTGATTCGATTAACAGATCTCACTAATCCTTTAGAACATTGCCAAGGATTGATAACTCTTGCTCAATTACCAGAGCGACCACCAATTCTGGTTTTGGATCATCGATTAGACGCTAAGCAGCATGATCCAGTAATCAAGAGTAGTAACAGTAGTAACTCCAATGCTCAGTTGGAGTTGCTGCTTAAGAAAATTGCTACTCAGATTGTACACTGGAATTCTCAGTCAATGACCCAGTTATTAAAGCAGATTAAGCAGGTGATGAACCCAACCCTTTAAAGGGGTGGGATGCAAGTCGGTCTTTCGAAATTCAAGCTAATATGGAGAAGACAGCTCCTATACACCCAAAGTTATTTTGATTTTGATCACGTTTCCCTTAGCATTTATAGTTAATCACAGTTAATAGTTGTTGCTAATTAATACTATAATCGTTAATGATTTTTACTCAACTTAATTAAATGCTAAAAGCTTAATAACAATAATAAAAATCAAAATTGCAACGGCAAACAAAAAAACTATAAACGGTTTCAAAAAATATGATTAAAAAGTCTTACTTTTTACAAAAATAAGTGCCAACATATAGTATAAATTATGGTTAATAAATAGAGCGATCGCTCTATCATCTGAGTTGCTCGAAAGTATTTACTTTAATTTAAAATTTTTATAGCAATTATCTATGTCATGAGGTGCAAATAGAACCCCCGTTGGTCCCCCGAGCGAGGGATTTATCGGAGGACTGTGAGGTTGATAAGCGTACCTCATAAATCCTAGAAACGCTATAAATAGTAAGTAAGAGTAAGTAAGTTTTTAAAGGAGGTAGACCATGAAACGTCTTGTGGTATGTTGTGATGGAACATGGCAAGAGTTATCAAGTAATTACCCAAGCAATGTGGTTAAGATTTCTCAGGCAGTTAAACCATTGGGTAGTGACGGAGTTCTACAAATCGTATTCTACGATGAGGGAATTGGTACAGAAGACTCTCTGAAGAGCAAGCTTTTCGGCGGGGCTTTTGGAAGAGGGATTGATACCAATATCCAGGATGCTTATCGCTTTCTTTGCTTAAACTACGCCCCTGGTGACGAAATCTACCTGTTCGGTTTCAGTCGTGGGGCTTACACCGTGCGCAGTCTCGCTGGAATGATTTATAACTCAGGCTTGCTATCCCGCTTTGAAATCCCTAAAGCTCCGGAAGCCTACGAACTATACCGCTCTAGGGCTACCAATCCCGATGATAAAGAAATGGTGGAATTCCGCCAAAAATACGGAGAACGTGTTCCCATTACCTTGCTTGGCTGTTGGGATACGGTCGGTTCCCTTGGTATCCCTAATTTATCCCCCTTGTTGCGGTTTGACAAAAGAGTCAACGAAAAGTACAGATTCCACGATACCTCTTTGAGTCCGATTATTGAGCATGGGTTGCATGCTGTATCCATTGATGAGCAGCGCAAAGTCTTTGACGTGACCCCAATGGACAAAAGCCACCTTTCCCAGACCCAGGTTGTTCGTGAAGTATGGTTTCCAGGGGTTCACGGCTCCGTCGGTGGTGGCTCCCAGGAGCAAAGCGGTTTGTCCGACTGCGCACTGCAGTGGATGATCGACTCAATCGGCAAGATCGGTCTTGGTCTGGAGTTTGATCTAAGCGCAATTCCCACTGGTATCAACCTTAACTATGAAATTGATTTCAACAATGATCTGGGTCTATTCAAGTTCACAGGGCGCAAGCTAAGAGAGATTTCGGATAACTTTGATGACCTTCACGAGAGTGTAATAGAACGCTGGATGAAGCGGCAAGATTATCGACCGAGCAATCTGGCTCAAAAGCACGGCTCCAGACTCAATCAACTATTAGAACAGAAGTAACAGAATTAAAATAATGATGCCCATTTTGGTTGACTAGTCAACAGCTAATTAGTAATTTGTTATTTTAATAAAAATGTGAAGTATGAAGTATGAAGTATGAAGTGTTAAGTGTGACAACTTAATTTTTAATTTTTAATTTTAGAGTTATCAACAAAAATTTGTTTTGAAACCCGAATGAGTTTATAGGGACCAAGACTAGCTAAAGTAGTATATTGGTCAGGTTTTAGCTTGGCTTTCTTTAGCCTTTTATTCCTAGCTAACATCAAAACTGAGGGAGGTGAAGGCTGAGTCACTGCTATTTCTTTCATGTAATTTCGTGCTTTTTTGCCTTTGCTCATGTAGGTGACGGGTTGCTGGGTGTAAAAAACCACACTGGGTTTTTTGAATCCAATCATAATCAATTCTTCTGACGATTGCTTTTCTTGAACAGCAATGGCAGATAATTGCCGTAGGGGTAATTGACGCACTTGATCCACTAACAAGAAAGTCGGGGTCAACACGAAAATAAGAAAGGCTAAAAATCCCACTAGGTTGACTATCAATACCCCAAACAACCAACGTCGCCATAGCAATAGTGCTGCTACAATAGCAGTTAAACTCCAAATAATACCTCCCCTTACCATTAAGCCGGATTCTTGCAACTGCTCCGGTAACTTTGGTGCTGCTGGTCCACTACCGATATATTCCGGAGCCAAGAAAATGGCAGTGGCAAGGGCAATTAACAACAAGAGGTTAAATAGGCTACTGAGTAGCATGGATGGGGAAAGGCGCAGAGGGCTAGACCAGGAAAGGTTACTAGTATGGGTGAGTTGGTCACTCCACAATAAACCCAAAAGAATGGCGGCAGCTGGAATTAGGGGTAGGACATAGCTGGGTAATTTAGTGGCAGCAATGGTAAAAAAGCCGAAAATCCCTACAAACCAGAACAGAGCAAATAAACCCAAATGAGTAGAACGGGGTGAGTTACGCCACCGCACCCGCCGCCAAAATTTTAGTCGTGCGATCGCAAAGGGCAAGTAGCTCGACCAAGGGGCAAAAGCGATCAGTACTACTGGAAAATAAAAATACCAAGGCCCAGCGTGGCGGTTAACGGTGCGAGTAAAGCGTTGAATATTGTGATATCCAAAAAACGAGTCGATATAGGCTTGCCCATTGGCTAGGGTTACTAATAGATACCAAGGTAGTGTCAGAGCCAAAATAATCAAAATGCCTCTAAATAAGCACATTTCCTGCAATACTTCCCTGCCATTCCCCAGGTAAAGCAGAAAACCACCAATAATTACTGTGGGTAGAACGATACCGACTGGTCCTTTGGTAAGGATAGCTAGAGCAATTAGCACATAACAGGCTAGGTACCAAGGGCAAGGGTATTTGTGAGGGGGTGAGGGGCTTTTAGCAACAGTTTTTTCGCTGTTTCCGAGCTCCTGTGCTCCTGTGCTCCTCTGGTTTCCATGGGCATACCCTAGAAAAAAGGTTAGTAATGCACCACCCACACAGCCGCTGAGTAGCATATCTGAGACACCGGTTCTTGCCCAGATAATGGTTTGAAGATTCACTGCCATCAGGGTCGAACCAATCCACGCACAGAGCCACAACTGGCGCTGGACATAGGAAGGGTTGATTTTGCTATCCCTGTCCTGACTAGAATCTACATCAGGGGTGAAGGCACCAGGACGGGAAATCCCATAATATCGTAGGGTATAAAAGGCTAATCCAGTTAATGCGATCGCACTCAGGGCTGACGGCAGTCTTACTGCCCATTCGTTCACCCCAATCAACCGGTAACCAATTGCCATCAACCAGTAGATTAGGGGTGGTTTATCAAAGCGAGTCTCACCATTGAAATAAGGGGTAATCCAGTCACCTGTAACCGTCATCTGGCGAGCTGCTTCAGCAAACAAGGGTTCAGTTTCATCTACTAAACCGATGTTGCCCAAATTCCACAAAAAAGCTAGCCAGCTGATTAGGAGTAACCACAGAATAGAAAGTGTCCAGATGGTGGTGGGATGCTGTTGCCAAGATTGCCACCAATTTTTCAACCTATTAGTTAATTTAAACTTCATCAATGGGCTAGGGGGTGATTGAGGTCTAGCAGGCTATCATGAGTCCAAAAGGGATAGCATGGTCTACACGTGCGTTATTCTTGTTTCAATGAGTGTAGTAGATGCAGAATACCCGTCTTAATAATTTAGTTGATTTTTTATGGACGCGGCTGGGGCTATGGTTTGCGAATCCCTGGCGACGCCTGTCGATGATCCTGATTAGCTTTCTGTTTGGCTTCTTGGTAGGACAAGCCCTGTGTACTACAGCAGGAACTGGCCAGGAATGGATACTATCTGGGATGTTGATTATTTTTACAGAAGCAGTTAACCGGTTGATTTATAGCGGTAAATTTCCAAAAGGCAAATCAAATCAAACCGTTGACCGGGCTTCATGGTTGGCAGATGTAGTCAATTCTTTTAAAATTGGTCTGGTATACAGTATGTATTTAGAAGCGTTCAAGCTTGGCTCTTAAAATAGTAATCAGTTATTAATCACTGCTGAATCCTCAGAAACGATATTTCCCATGCAACTACTGACCGACAAACAATAAATGAAAAGGGACACCAAGAGCGTTGGTCCAATTCTCGAGCAGTGGGTATCAGGACAAAAACCAAATCCCCTGGAATCTCAGCAACTTTTGGCTTTTGAACTGGCTGATCACCTAAAGGCAAAGGCGTTTGGCATCACAGAGGATAATGGTGAACAGGTAATCCAAGCGCGATCGCATTTGTTTGAGATAGTCTACCCAGATATTCTCGCTCTACCGTATTTTGAAACTACTCCTGAAACACAGCAAAAGACTCTCTTATGCCTCTGGAACCTCTGGCTTCCAGAGGCCATAGCGTTGGTATCCTATCGTAAACAGTTGGGACGTCCTTTGATTCAAGGCATATTAGGAGGGCAGGGCACCGGAAAAACTACTCTAGCTGCAGTCTTAAGTGTGATTCTCCAGAAATTAGGCGAACGCACTCTCAGCCTGTCTATTGATGACCTTTACAAAACCTACAACGAGCGGCAACGGCTTCAAGAACAAGACCCCAGGCTGATCTGGCGTGGTCCCCCTGGCACTCATGATGTTGAGCTGGGTTTACAGCTATTAGACCAATTACGATCCCCTTCCTCTACCCCACAAATCCTGGTGCCTCGGTTTGATAAGTCAGCTTTTGGGGGGGCTGGAGACCGAATCAGTCCAGAGGTGGTCGAAAGTATTGATATTGTGTTGTTTGAAGGGTGGTTTGTTGGGGTTCGACCCATTGAGCCAGAGGTGTTTGATGGCTCCCTTCCAGAACCGATTCAGACCCTGGAAGACCGAGAGTTTGCTCGGGATATGAATCAGCAACTGAAACGTTATGTACCCCTCTGGGAACGATTAGACCGATTGATGGTTCTCTACCCTACTGACTACCGACTCAGTCAGCAATGGCGACTACAGGCAGAGAAACAGATGATTGCTCAGGGTAAGTCAGGGATGGGAGACGCACAAATTAGAGATTTTGTCAACTATTTTTGGAAAGCTCTCCATCCAGAATTATTCATTACACCCCTGACTAGAAGCCCAAATCTAGTAGACTTAGTGGTTGAAATTAATTCTGACCACACACCTGATGTGATTTATTCACCAGGGTATACTGGTTAGCATGGATCCAACAAGGGGGTGATCGGACTCGAACCGACGACGTTCAGCTTGGTAAGCTGACATTGTACCACTGAATTACACCCGCAAGCCTTTAACTATTTCTTTAACTAGTATTTTTATTATACCACTTCTTAATTGGGTCAGGGACTTGACTCGATTGAGAATTGCTAGATCAAGTCCGCAAAAATACTCATTATAAAAAAGATTGATAGGGAGATGGGGAAGATTTTTATTAAGGTTAATTACCTGGACATGATCTGATCGGGGCTTTCAGCTTGGGTTTTTGGTAAGCTGAAGACAAATATTAGCGTTCCCCATTGCTGCTTATATAGCGCCAAAGCATTACCCAGTTTAGCTCTCAGAGTTTAGATCTGAGGCGTTAACCCTAAGGGACCGATACAAAAGGTTAAACTACCAAAAATTGAATTCTACCAAACTAGTAAAACTAAGCCAGTGTTATGGGAATACTGGACTAAGTCTTAGCATTTAAGTCAATCAAAAATCATGTTTAACACTACTGAAATTCTAATTAACGCCTTTGTTAAAAGACTCCGAGAAGGCTACCGCCGAACTTATGGGGGACTCAACCCTGACAACGAAGATATAATTGCTTGGGCTGGCAGCATGGCGATGGAAAATATTGCCAACAGTGATGCGCTCTATCACGATGTGGAACACTCCATCCTAGTTACCCTCGTCGGACAGGAGATTTTGCGAGGCAAACATATTCGGGAAGGTGGTGTAAGTCCTGATAAATGGTTACACTTTATCATTTCTTTGGCATGTCATGATATTGGCTATGTTAAAGGAGTCTGTCGCCAAGACCAAGACAATAAACGACTCTACGCTACTGGTCAAAATGGGGAGATGGTTCATTTACCCCAAGGGTCTACCGATGCTGCTCTGACTCCTTATCATGTCGATCGGGCAAAATTATTTATTGATGAGCGCTTTGGTGGTCACAACCTGATTGATGCTGAGTTTATCAAGCGCAACATTGAACTGACTCGTTTCCCTGTGCCGAAGCAAGGGGATCATCAAGATACAGGTAACTATCCTGGATTGATTCGCGCCTCTGACTTGATTGGTCAACTGAGTGACCCACGCTATCTCAAAAAAACTACTGCTTTGTTCTACGAGTTTGAAGAAACTGGATTTAACAAAGCTATTGGGTACCGCCATCCTGGAGATCTGCGGGAAGGCTACTCTAAGTTTTACTGGAATGGGGTATATCCTTATATTCAGGATGCCTTGCGTTACCTATCCTTAACTCAGGAAGGTAAACAAATTACGGCTAATCTGTTCTCCAATGTGTTTGTGGTTGAACACTCAGAAAATCATAATGGAATGGTGAAAATGACACAAAAGGTTAATGTATAGCAGTTCCTAATGGGGTGAGGTACTTAGCCTCTTGGGTTTTAGGGAACAGGGAATGGTAAAACGGGAATAGGGAAAAAATCCAGTGTACCTCATTACTATGAAAACTGCTAGATAACCAGAAGCTATTAAAGGTGAAGGCTTCCGGGTGAACGGTGTTGGGTTAAGGGTGTTGGCTCAAGAATGGTTGCACCAGATTTCGATACCATCTTATTAGTATGGGGTATGGGAAAACAAGCGCTAATGCACGGACGCCCATACTAATATCCATGCTTTGAAGACCTATACTAAGTAAACGCGAGGTGCTTTTCGCCCTTTCGGAGTCAGAATCCTATGAACTGGTGGCAAAAACTTACCAAGAACCCTCTCGCCCGTTTTGGGGCATTGCTACTATTGACCTTTTATTTAATTGTCATTGCAGCAGATGTTGTTGCTCCCTATGATCCTTATGTGTCTCAGCCAGATGGTTCCTTGCTACCACCTACCAAAATCTACTGGCGTAACCAGCAAACCAAAAAGTTTATTGGTCCACATGTGTATGCCACAACCCAAGGACCAACGGATTTAGAGACAGGCGATCGCAAACTAAATGTAGACTGGCAAAAGCCTTCCCCAGTGGGTCTATTTGTTCCAGGTCGCGAGTATAAGTTGTTTGGAGCGATTCCCTTCAACCGTCACCTTTTCGGTACGGTGGGTGAGGGTAAGATTAATCTATTAGGTACCGATGAGCAAGCACGTGATCAGTTTAGTCGCTTGGTGTATGGGGGTCGAATTAGTCTTAGTATTGGTCTAGTCGGAATTGCGATCTCCTTTCCCCTTGGTCTAATCATTGGGGGAATTTCCGGCTATTTCGGTGGCTGGGTCGATGGGATCATCATGCGTCTGGTAGAAGTTTTGATGACTATTCCTGGTATCTACCTACTCGTCGCCTTAGCTGCTGTGCTACCACCTGGTCTAACTAGTGCCCAACGGTTTTTGTTAATTGTTCTGATTACGTCGTTTATTAGCTGGTCTGGCTTAGCACGAGTGATCCGAGGACAGGTGTTATCGATTAAGGAGCGGGAATTTGTCCAAGCTGCCAAAACTATGGGAGCCAATCCCTTTTATATCATTGTACGCCATGTTCTGCCCCAGACAGCTTCCTATGTGATTATATCAGCAACCTTGGCAGTTCCTGGTTTCATTGTGGCCGAGTCGGTACTGAGTTTGATTGGGTTGGGAATTCAGCAACCTGACCCCTCCTGGGGAAATTTGTTGTCTTTGGCAACCAATGCCTCAATCATCGTGCTACAGCCTTGGTTGATTTGGCCGCCAGCACTGCTGATTATTCTGACAGTGTTGGCGTTTAATTTACTTGGGGATGGTTTGCGGGATGCTCTCGATCCCAGAAGTTTACAACGGTAGCTATTGGAATACTCAAGGGGGAAGGATCGGTCGAGTCTGGAAAAAGCCTTTTTTTCTGGGTTCAATCATCAGCCTTGCTCCCCTTGAGCGCTAGCCCTTACCACAATAGTCCACAGACGTCAGTTTTAACAAAAAATCTCAGGGAACAATAATATTAGAAATGGAATGTTTTGTGGCTGTGTTTACCCATTATCAAATACTTACTGGCTCAGACAATAATATATAAAAGACAAACCCAATCCAGAGCAAAGAAGAATATCACGGCAATTAAAGAATAGTAATACTGGCTAGTTGCTGTTATGATTTTGCGCTCCAATTAATAACAGAGTACTATTTTTGGCGACGATAAAGACTGTACAAAATATATAGTTTTGATAAAAAAAATATTTTTGGTTTCTTTATAATAATCGACAATTCCTTGTCTGTTTCTTTACAGTCCATGTGTCAAGACAGTACCAGTTAGAGGAGACATACGGACTGGGGACATGAAAGCATTATCCGTCGAAAGTGTTACGGCAGCATCTAATCTACCGAAGGAGTCACCTCCTCAGGAGTATCGGAGTGAGTATCCCTTCCGGACACTACTTTATCTGTACCGCCAAGACCTAGGTAAAATCGGACTGTCGATGGCGGTTTATGTGATCAAACACAGTCCGGAATGGATCAGACCATTGGTGATTGCTAATGTAATTGATATTATTTCCAACCCAAGCACTCACCCACTGTCGGAGTTATGGATTAATGGGGCTATCTTAGGGATTTCCATACTGCAAAATATTCCCACCCATTACTTACACATCCGGTTTATGAGTCTCGCGACTCGCAACATGGAGTCGAATCTGCGCTCACTAATCACCCAGCAGCTGCAACTGCTTTCGATTGGATTCTACAAAAATAACAGCAAGGGAGCACTACAAACCAAACTGTTGCGGGATGTGGAACAAATTCAAGGGTTGGCAACAACCCTGTTCCAGTTTGTCCCTTCTGCTGTGTTAACTATCTTAGTAGCAATTGTCACTACCGCCATTCGTGCTCCTTGGTTTCTGCTGTTCTTCCTGGGAACTGTTCCAGCAGCTGTGATTCTGATCTCGGTACTCAGACGACCGATTCGCGATCGCAATTCTGCTTTCCGGCAACAACTAGAAGAAATGGCCGCTAGCTTAATCGAGATGATTCAGCTAATCCCAGTCACACGAGCTCATGGTGCTCAACAGACTGAGATGGAAAGGATTGATGGCAAGTTAGTGACGGTCAAACAGGCAGCGGTGCGACTTGACTCGATTAACGCCATCACCGATGCCTCTTCTTGGGTAACCCTACGGTTATTCAGTCTGGTTTGCTTGATCACCTCAGCCTGGTTAGTCTATACCAAGCAATGGTCAATCACAGTGGGGGATGTGGTGTTACTGACTGTTTATTTTGATTCCCTGACTAACTCGATAGTGCAAATTTTAGCTGTACTACCACAGATTGGCAAAGGGTTTGAATCCATTCGCTCAGTGGGTGAAATTATCGAGTGTCCTGACCTAGAGCGCAATCCTGGTAAGATAGCTCTGCAACAGGTGCGTGGTGAATTCACCTTTGAGTCGGTTAGTTATAAGTATCCCGATACGGAACAGTTTGCGATAGAAGACTTTTGTCTACAGCTCAATCCTGGGGAAACCATTGCTATCGTCGGACCATCCGGAGCCGGAAAATCGACCTTATTAAGTCTGATTATTGGTTTCATGGCTCCCACAACCGGAAGAGTTTTACTAGATGGTACAGATATGAGTAGCCTCGACCTACAGACCTATCGGAAATTCCTGTCAGTGGTTTCCCAGGAGACTATCTTATTTGAAGGTACGGTGCGAGAGAATATTGTTTACGGCAGTGAACAATTGGATGAAGAACAGTTAGTCAAAGCGATTAAGGATGCCAATGCCTTAGAATTTATTCAGGAATTGCCCTCGGGACTTGATACTCTAATTGGGGAAAATGGGGCAAAACTTTCTGGTGGTCAACGGCAACGATTAGCTATTGCTCGTGCTTTAATTCGTAATCCACGGGTGTTAGTTCTCGATGAAGCAACATCGTCTCTAGATACTGCTTCGGAAGCTTTGATTCAGGAAGCTTTGGAACACTTGATGGAAAACCGCACAACGTTTGTGGTAGCTCATCGCCTGTCAACGATTCGGAAAGCTGACCGGATTGTAGTGATGGAACGAGGGCATATTGTAGAAGTTGGCAATCACGCTCAACTGCTGGAAAAAGATGGAACCTATACAGAGTTACATTCATTACAGATGTGATTAATGACTAACAAAAATTGATGTCAAAGCTCTAAACCACTTTTTTGCAACTTCTTAAATGGATCGAGAACAAAATCAATAACACGACGCTGTCTGACAATCACCTCTGCTGTTGCCGTCTGACCTGGAGTTAAGGTAATCTGTTTGTCTCGGGCTTCGATATAGGGCTTTTCTAACTCGATTTCTAGTTCAAAGCTTTCGAGTTTGCCTTGGTTGGTTTCTGTCATCTTAGAGTCTGGGGAAATCCAACTCAGGTTACCTTTCAATACTCCATAGTTTTGGAAGGGATAAGCATCAAACTTCATCTTCACTGGCATTCCTACCTGTAAAGACCCACTCTCTGTAGTGGCTATTTGGGCTCGCAGTACTAGGGCTGAATTCTCTGGTGCAATCTCTACAATTACCTCTCCCGGTTGGACAACATCCCCAGCCCCTTGGATCGGTAAATGAAAAACTGTGCCAGTAGCAGGAGCCTTGAGTACTCGTTGCTCTAACTGAAATTCCAAGGATTTAATCTGGGTTTTAGCCTGGGCAATTTCTGCTTGCAGGGTAGTAACTTCTGTTTCCAGGTTCTTCAGCTGTTCCTCAATTTTTAGCATCGCCAGTTTACTGCCTTGCACTAGACTCTGATAACTACGTTTCTGCTCTTTGACGCGAAGTTCAGCTTGCTGAATATCAGCTTTAGCTTGATGAATAATCCGCTCGTAGCCGCCTTGCTGCTCTTTGAGGCGAGACTTAGCTTGCAAAATATCGGACTGGGCTTGCACAACGCTTTGGTAGTTTTCTTTTACCAGCTGTTCCGCTTCAATGAAGCGGTCTTGTGAAATGACACCTTGGTCAAAGGCTTGTTTGTAGCGTGGGAGTCTTTCCTGAGCAGCTGATAACCGAATTAATGCTAATTTATAACTTGCTTGACTCGACTCAATGGATTGCTGAACTTGATTGATTTGGGCCAGTTTTTCCTCTTTTTGTAAATTATGGATATTCTTGAGAGAATCAAGATTATACTTTGCCTGCTCCACTTGAACCTGTTTTTCCAATTCTTGAGCTTGGTTCTGTTGCTTTTGGGTATGCAGCCCTAGCATCAATTGATTCTTGAGTATGTCCAACTGCGCCAGCCGATTGTGTTGACCTGTATGTCTTTGATGCAACTGCTCAAGTTCAGCACGAACTAAATCTGATTCTAACTCCAGTAAAATCTGTCCTGCCTTTACGATCTCCCCCTCTTTCACTTTCAGGGCAGCCACCGTTCCAGAAACTGGTGCATCTAACCTAATGGTTTTCCCCTTAGGCTCAATCCGCCCTCTGGCACTCCCGGTCTCATCAACCTTGGAGAGCATTGACCAAGGTAAAAGGGTACCGGCACAGATGACTAACAGATAGAGCAATCCCCGAGTCCACGGTCGTGGCAAGGTATTGAGCAAGTCATGGGTGACTTCAGACCAGTCATCACCGAGAGATTGTGATGAGGCTGATGGTGATGAGGCTGCTGCTGATTGTGATGATGCTGATTGGGTTGGTGGTGGTGTCTGATTAGTGTTTAGGGAGTCCGGTGGATTGGTGACTAAACTATTGCTATTTATATAGTCATCGTTCGGCTTTTTAGGAAAGCCTGAGTTAGGAAAGCTTAGGTTAGGAAAGCCTGAGTTAGGGTCGTATGGCATAATCCACAATTGGTAATTGCTATAGCATTTTTAAAAAAAAGCACAGGGAATAGGGAGTAGGGAGTAGGGAGTAGGGAGTAGGGAGTAGGGAGTAGGGAG
>WTKN01000059.1 GCA_011524395.1 Moorena sp. SS36440bin_2 | reverse complement strand
GATGGGGAGATGGGGAGATGGGGAGATAGGGAGGTTTTTATTAAGGGTAATTAGCCCTAAATTTAGTTGTGGTGACTATAATTTTATCATTTCCTAGGGTGGGTTAAGCGCAACATTGATTTTTTTTTGGGCTATAACCCACCAAATCCTATAACGTTTGGGAAGCAGCGCTAATTACAATAACAACAAATAGTGAATAGTCAGGAGTAAGTAGTTACGATAAGGAATATCGTTGTAAGCCAGTTGGTCTGACATACTATTTGCTACTCACAGCAGGAGCTTTGGGTAAAATAGCCCCAATCCCATCACTGGAAATAGTACTTAGTGCATTCAAAGCTACATTGAATAAACGTTGTGGTGGTAAATCCTCTTTGACTAAGTTCCACAGACTCTGAATTTCGGCTGTATGGAATTGGTCATCTTCGGTTAACGCTAACAACAGTTCACGTCGCAGAAACTGACCTTCCTCAGACAAGAGATACTGCAAACCAAGTTGAGCGGTTGGTAGCAAATCAAAGTTCTGATCAGAGCGAGCGATCGCAATCATATTTTCCAGTCGTTCCCACTGGAATTTACCGTCTTTGAACAACACCTCAATCAAACGCCGCCGCATTTGTGGGGTTTCACCGGTAAGCAGACGCTGAGCTACATAGGGGTAGGAAACCTCGACAATTTTGAAGTTCGGATCTAAGGTCAGTGCCAGTCCTTCCTGAGTCACCAGAGAACGAATAATTAAGGAAAACTTGGCTGGTACCCGGAAAGGATAGTCATACATCAACTCAGAGAACTGATCTGTGATCGTCTTGAAGTTGAAATCCCCAACACTTTCACCAATTGCTTGTCCCAATACAGCTTCTAAGGCTGGTATAATCGGCTGGATATCTGTGTTGGGTGCTAAGAAACCTAATTTAACAAACGCCTGGGCTAATGATTGATAATCTTTATTAATTAGATCAACAACACAGCTGACAATGGTTTCTTTGGTGTCCTGATCTAACTGATCCATCATGCCAAAGTCAATATAGCCCATGCGCCCATCCGGAAGGGCAAATAAGTTACCTGGATGAGGATCAGCATGGAAAAAGCCATGCTCTAACAACTGACGCAAACCAGAGGTGACACCGGTTTTAATCAAGCTTGCCCTGTCTAGTCCTAAGGCTTCAATACGTTCTGTGTCTGTTAACTTGAAGCCATCAATCCACTCTAGGGTAAGGACACGGATACTGCTGTAGCGCCAGTATATTGCTGGAACCTTCACAGTAGGGTCGTCTTGGAAGTTTAGAGCAAATCGTTCTGCATTGCGACCTTCATTGAGATAATTAATTTCCTCAAAGAGCTTAGTACCAAATTCATCTACAATCAAAGTTAGGTCATGACCGAGATTGAGTGGTAACCAGGGGGCGAGCCAGCTAGCGGCCCACCGCATCAAATAAAGATCTAGGGTGAGTACAGGGCGTAAATTAGGACGTTGTACCTTAACCGCCACCTCTTCACCGGTGTGGAGTTTAGCCCGATAGACTTGACCGAGACTAGCGGCTGCTACAGGTTTTGGGGAAATTTGGCTAAACAGTGTTTGGATCGAGCGCCCTAACTCTTGCTCGATCTGGGACAATGCGATCGCATTGTCAAAAGGAGGTAGCTGGTCTTGTAGTTTGATCAGTTCATCTAAAAAATCTTGCCGAATCAAGTCAGGGCGGGTGGAAAGAGCTTGTCCGACTTTAATAAAGGTTGGACCGAGGTTAGTCAGAAGTTCCCGCAGCTGTGTTGCTCGTTTTAACTTATTCTGCTCAGTCCGGTTGCGCCATTGGTCTAACTTAAGACTAAAAACAAAGCTAGCGAAACCCCAGACAATCTTCAGGCAACGCCAAATCACTAACCAAGGTCTGGAACGGTAGTAGCGCGCGATCGCTTGTGGATCATAGTACCTTTGGGGTTCATTAGACCGCTGTTCAGGAGATACAAGTTGATACTGACTCACGCTGAGTATAGGCCTCTCTAAGAAATTTATAGTTTTTTATCTATCTTTTGCTTTTTATTAAATAAGTATACACAAATACATATACAATAACTTGGCATTTAAGTCCAATAGAGGGTTTAGGGCAGGTTGTGCCACCAGGACAATAGAGAGTCCCATAGAAACCTACACCAGAAACTTGCCCATTTCCTGAACTTCCGATGGTCAATTATGGTCAATTGAGTAGATTACGCTCCAAATCACTGACCAGTAAAAATCACCCCCTCATCCCCTCATTCCCTGATCTGGTCATCTTCAAAGGAACTGGTCACAAATTTCTACCAAAGTGTACTTGCAAGGTGTACTACTCTTGTGTAATATTCATTCTTGATGCATATATTGAAAAATTTGTCAACTCCCATTATTACATTAACCGAGGCTCTAGCTTGAGATTTCAGCTGTTATTTCCGTGTGATCACCGACAGTCTTTAAATTAAAACTTCAGCAGAATCCTCCATGACGGGGCTAAATCAACAAAGCAACAATGGTGTCATATCGATTGCGGTGGTATCGTAGCGAACAAGCATGGGCAATCTGTTGATTTATCTACGTTGATTTATCTACACTATGCTATTTCCGCGATTGTGCGGACCAAATCGGCACTACCGAATTGGATGTCAGTTACAGACGCACGAAAATCCTCTGCCAGTAAGCAACTTCCCCTGGATTATGCAAGATTCTCCATCTGTCCCTAACCCTTCCCAAGACATTCGGTTAGGCTGCCTACAGTGGTTTTATAACTTACCACTAAGTAGTAAGCTGCTTACGGGTTTGTTTGCCTCTGAGCTAATTTCTCTGATTGGATTCTTCGGCGTCGCTGCTTCAATGATGCTAACAGGAGGGCAAATCGAACTACGAGACGAAGCTGAGTCTCAATTAGCACTCACCGAGACTAACTACAATTCTAAACTTGAGCAAACTAAGCTGGGCTTTCGTAGTCAAGCCGATAATGCTGCCATCATTGCTGCTGCGATCGCTCATCATTCTGGTCAGCCCATAAAACCATCCCTCAAAGCTGAAGTCAGACGGGTTCTGAGGAACGAAATTAAAGCCCGCAACATTGAATATGGGACTTTAGTAGGTACCAATGGGAAGATTATTGCTAATGCCAATGCTGACCGGACAGGACAGAGGTTTAATCATAATCAATTAGTCAGTCAAGTTGTCCAGAATCAAACGGCGATTGGGACCAGTCAAATTGTCAGCTGGGTTGAGTTAGCTAAGGAGTCACCTCAGTTACCGAATGGTTTTGTTGAACAAGACGCCCTAATTCGTTACACATTCACTCCAGTCAAGAACCCAGAGACTGGAAATATAGTAGCTGTCTTGGTGTCTGGTGATTTGGTCAATGGCAAATTGCCCATAGTTAACAACCCCCTGCAGGGGGTTGACAAAGGCTATAGTGCAATCTACTATCGCCAGAGTTCGGGGGAATTTAACTTAGCCACTGCTACTTTGGATAACAGTGATGTTAAAGATTTAGAGCAAGGAGAATCGAGTTTAGATTTAGTAGACGGGTCCGTGTTGGAGAAAGCAGTTGCCCAAACATCAGAGGTAGTTTACACACGGCAAACCTTGGGTAAACAATCTTACACTATAGTCGCGAAAGCTCTAACTAATTTTGATAGTGAAGCCACAGTAGTGTTAGTCAGAGGAACTACTGAATCCTCTTTCAATCAATTCGTTATAGATAATTTAGAACTTGAGCTGAGCGTCCTTGCTATAGCGTTAATCGCAGATATATTTTTGGCTATCTTGCTTGGACGATCAATTGCTAAACCAGTCAAACAACTACAAAAAACTACCCAAGAATTTGCTGCTGGCAATTTGGAAGCACGAGTCAAGGTATGGACGAAAGATGAAGTAGGGAAACTTAGTATCAATTTCAATCGTATGGCTGACACTCTGTTGGCTGGTTTTAAGCAAAGGGAACGTTATGCAGCTGAGCAATCACGGCTAAACACTCAATTGAAGCAAGAAATTGCAGAACGTCTCCTGACTGTGGAAACACTAAGGCTGATCGATTTTTCTCTGGATCGGGTAGGGGATGCAGTTTTTTTATCAAAACAAGATGGCCGATTTTGTTATGTCAATGAAGCTGCTTGTCATTTCCTGGGCTACTCCCGTGAAGAACTACTGAAGTTGCACGTTTATGATATCGATACCTTACTGTCAAAAGATAACTGGTCACCGTTTTGGGAAAATCTGAAACAGCAAGGTTCTTTTAAGCAAGATTCAGTACATCGCACTAAAGACGGGCGGGAATTTACTGTAGAAATTGGGGTTAATTATTTACAGTTTAATGATCAAGAATACAACTGTGTTATTGCTCGCGATCTTACCGAGCGTAAACAGGGTGAAAATTTACTAAAACGAACTAACTCTTTGTTAAGGGCGCAACAAGAGGCATCAATTGATGGTATATTAGTTATTGACGAAAAGCAAAAAATATTATGGCACAATCAGCGCTTTGGTCAGATGTGGAATATCCCAGAAGATATTCTCAACTCTGGTGACGACCAAAAACTTTTTAAAAGTGTGCTATCTAAGCTAAATAAACCCAAAGAATTTATCCACAGGCTGAAGTATCTGTGTGAACATCCCAGCGAAGTAAGTCGTGATGAAATTTACTTGAATGATGGTCGGATTTTTGACCGTTACTGTGGCTCTGTGGTGTCTGAAGCTAGTGATTACTATACTAGAATCTGGTATTTCCGAGATATAACCAAGAGAAAGCAAGTAGAAGCCCAAGTTACTCAGCTCAATCAAGAGTTGAGTAATCATGCCTTGGAACTGGAAGTTGCTAACACAGAACTGGCAGCAACCAAAGACTTTATCACGAACATAATTAATGCAGTATCTGATCCAATTTTTGTAAAAGACAACCATTATAATTGGAAATTTTTTAATGATAGCTTTTGTGAGTTTATAGGATATTCGAGAGAGCAACTATTAGGTCATTCAAATTCTGATTTTTTCGTATCAGAAAAAGCTGATGTTTTCAGAAAAAATGATCAACTCGTAATCAAAAATGGTGTAGTTAATGAAAATGAAGAATACTTTACTGATACTAAAGGCATCCTTCATTTTATTTCTACCAAAAAAACTCGGTTCTTAGATTCCAAAAATAATCCCTATATTGTGGGGGTTATTCGAGACTTGACTCATCGTAAACAACTTGAAGACCGACTGGCAAAACTTAATGAATGCTTTCTTGAATTTGGTAGCAATCCCGACAAAAATATTAATCATCTAGTAGCAGTTTGTGGGCAATTACTCAATGCTAGTTTCGCTCTCTATAATTGTCTGGAATACAATCAACTGTTGACATTAGGACAGTGGCAAGTACCACCAGATTACCCAACTATGGATAGCGCCAAAGGACGTATTTGCTACGACGTGATTCGGCAAGGAACTGATGAGTCTTTGGTCAAGCAGAATCTTCAGAATACAGCTTATGCTCAAACTGATCCCAACATTACGGCTTATAATCTATGTACTTACATCGGTATTGCAGTCAAATGGAACAAAAAGGTCATGGGTTCCCTGTCTGTTTGGTATCAGCAACAGATAGAACCAAGTACAGAAGACAAACAACTGCTCAACCTGATTGCCAGCGCTATTGGTGTAGAAGAACAACGAAAACAGGCTCAGCAGGAACTTCAGGATAGTAAAGAGCGATTTGCTTTAGCTGTAGAAGGAGTCAACGACGGAATTTGGGATTGCAATCTCCAAACTGGTGAAATGTATTTATCCCCTCGTTGGAAGAGTATGTTGGGGTATGAAGATGATGAAATTACCAATACCTTTGAATCCTGGACACATATTATTCACCCAGACGACCTAGAGCAAACCTTACTCAGTTTTAATAATTATCTAGAGGGCAAGCTTTTTCAGTATCAAGAAGAGTTCCGTGCTTTACACAAAGATGGCACCTACCGTTGGCTGCTGACTCGTGGAGCGGCGCTGTGGGATAGAACAGGTAAGCCTTATCGCATAGCAGGTTCTCACACCGATATTTCAGAGCGTAAAAAAGCAGAAGAAGCTCTCAAAAGTCAGTTAACAGCTCTCGAAGCAGCTACTGATGGCATAGCATTAGTTAATCCAGCAGGTGAATATTTTTACCTCAATCAGACTCACCTGGAATTGTTTGGCTACACTAAACCGAATGAACTGGTGGGTCAACAATGGCATATAATTTATCCGCCAGAAGAAATTGAGCGTATTGAGAAGTCAGTTTTCCCCCAATTGTTTAAAACAGGAAAATGGAGTGGAGAAGCTAGGGCTGTGCGCAAAAATGGTAGCACATTTGCTGAGGAATTTTCTCTAACGTTACTTGAGGATGGTGGTTTAATCCGTGTCTGTCGAGATATTACAGAGCGTAAAAATGCTGAAGAGCAGATGCGGCAAAATCATCAAAGACTGGCGCTGGCTAATGCCCAGTTAGAACGGGCTACTCGTCTCAAAGATGAGTTTCTTGCTAGCATGAGTCATGAATTACGTACTCCCCTCAACGCTATTCTTGGTTTATCAGAAGCTTTGCAAGAGGAAGTGTATGGTTCGATTACAGATAGGCAGCGTAAGTCTCTCAGTACAATTCAGGGCAGTGGTCAACATTTGCTAGAACTAATCAATGATCTGCTTGACCTTGCCAAAATTGAATCTGGGAAGATGGAACTCCACATTGGTGCTGTTTCCCTCCAAAAACTCTGCAATTCCAGCTTGATGTTTGTTAGAAACCAAGCCCATCACAAAAATATTAAGCTGACTTCTAAGGTAACTGAGAGACTCTGGGAAATAGAAGTGGATGAGCGACGTATCCGACAAGTCTTAATCAATTTGCTCAGCAATGCTGTGAAGTTTACCCCAACCGGAGGAAGCGTTATTTTAAAAGCTGAGGAAAACTTATTAAGAAATACTATTTGTTTTAGTGTCATTGATACTGGTATTGGCATCGCTCAAGAAAATATGCCTAAGCTATTCCAATCCTTCGTCCAAATTGACAGCCGTCTGTCCCGTCGCTACGCTGGTACAGGATTGGGTTTGGCTTTGGTCCAACGAACCATAGAAATTCACGGGGGTAGGGTAGATGTCGAGAGTGAAGTGGGTAAAGGTAGTTGCTTCACAGTAACTCTGCCGATTAAACAAAACAGTGAGGCAAACGGAGAATACCAGAGTGATTTGTCAGACCTAAGCCAATTTACTCAATCTGGCATCTCCAATCCCCAAGTGCTGATCATCGAAGACTCTATTACTGCAGCTGAAGTCATTTCTCGCTATATCAGGGAAATAGGGCTACAAACCTTGACTTACCCTGAAGGAGAAGGTGCTCTCGAGCAGGTTATACAGGTCAACCCAGGGGTGATTATCCTAGATTTGCAATTGCCGAAGGTGTCTGGCTGGAAGGTTTTGGCTCAGCTCAAAGCTCATCCCCAAACCCAACACATTCCAGTGATTATTCTTTCTGTAGTGGATGAGCGATCGCAAGCGTTGGAGATGGGTGCGTCTGAATATCTGGTTAAACCGGTTTCCCGCCAACTGTTGCGCTCAACAATTAGCAAAATTTTGGGTCGTTTAGAAACACCAGAGTCAGTCAACCATGCCGACACTGCTCTGGTGGTTATGCCTCAAACAGCTCCAGAGTCACCGTTAATCTTAATTGCAGAGGATAATGAGACTAACATTAAGACGATTTGGGATTACTTGCTCAACAAAGGCTATCGGTTGATATTAGCCAAGAATGGCTGGGAAGCAATTAGCCAGGCTAAAGAGTACCACCCACAGCTGATTATGATGGATATTCAGATGCCAGATATGGACGGTATTGAAGCGATTAAGCGAATTCGAGACAACCAGGAAACTAGCAAAATTCCCATTATTGCCGTAACAGCACTGGCGATGCCAGGGGATAAGGAGAAATGTCTAGGAGCTGGCGCGGACGAATACATCTCTAAACCAGTGAGTCTGAAAAACTTGGTCAGTACTATTCAACACTATGTTCATGTAGAGGTTAAAGATTTACAATTAGTGAGTAATTAGTTATTTTCATTAGTTATTCGTGATTACCGTGATTAGTCATTAGTTATAAGTCCCAAGTAGGTTGAAACTTACTAATTCATGGTATATATATTAATGGTATATTAATTAATATTAAGCCAAATGAATCCCAGAAATCTGTTCTATTTAATATGGTGAACTATTCCAGCGCATAAAGGGTGTTATTGATGGATAGTCAAAACTCTATACTAGTAGTTGATGATGAACCCAGTGGGTTTGATGTCATTGAGGCTCTCCTGTTCAAGGAAGGTTACAAATTGAGCTATGCTTCTTGTGGTCAAGAGGCATTGAACTGTCTCGAGGAAATTCAGCCGGACGTAATCTTATTGGACGTGATGATGCCAGAACTTGATGGTATAGAGGTTTGCCGTCGGATCAAGTCTGATCTAAACTGGCAACATATCCCAATTATTATCGTAACGGCCCTCAATTCTAAAGAAGATCTTGCTCGATGCCTGGATGCAGGAGCCGATGATTTCCTAGGTAAACCTGTTAGTGGAATCGAACTGCGGTCTAGAGTGCGTTCGATGCTGCGGATTAAAAAACAACATGATGAGCTAGCTGCTACTCTACAGATGAGGGAAGATATGTCTCATATGATCGTGCATGATTTGAGGCATCCTTTGGCGAATATTATCATATCTTGTGAGATTTTGAAGCAAACTGATCTCCAAAAAAAACAGCACAGAAAGACTGAACAAATATTGAAATCAGCTCTCCAGCTGCGATCAATGACGGATAACTTATTGATGATGGCGAAGTTACAATCGGGAAAACTTACCCTTAATCGAGACTTGGTGGATCTCAATGAACTGGAAAAAGAGGTAGTATTAGATTTCCAAGCCATTGCTCACGAGAAAAACATTGAGCTAGTTAGCAATCTACCAGAATCCAGTAAGACTCTTTTAATTGATGCCAATTTAATCCGCCGTGTCTTAGATAACTTGCTCTCAAATGCCATCAAATTTTCTCCTTCACAAAGTAAAATTATACTGCAAGTAGATTATCCAGTAGATCCCAAACCCCAAGCTCGAATTCGCATTGCTGATTCTGGACCTGGGATTGAAGAAGAATTGCGAAAACGTATTTTTGATAAGTATGATGTGGGAAATTTAATGACTGGAATTTCTCAAACTGGTCTGGGATTAACGTTCTGTAAAATGGCAGTTGAAGCCCATGGTGGTAGAATATTTGTAGAAAATAATCAACCATCAGGGTCAGTGTTCACTGTAGAAATTTAATTATCAATCTTAATTAGATTTGGCTTCCAGGTTTTCCAGGCGGCTTTTGAGTTCCTGATTATCTTTTTTAAGTTTGTTAAGTTCCTCTCGTAGCTGTTTAATGGCTTTGTCAGAGCCAATGGTTTTCTGAACTTTCTGAATGGCTTCTTCTGCAATCCGACGAATTCGCCCATCAGGCGTATTCTCTAAAAGCGATCGCAAAATATCCATGGCTTTCGGGGTTTCCATTTTTCCTAGAGCCCCAACTATGGTGACTTGAGTCAAATAGAAGGTTTCACGGGACATTTCTTCTAATTGCTGCAGGATCGACTCTATTTTATTGGGAGTCTGACCTTTAGAAATGTCTCCTAAAGATCGAATCGCTGCTAGACGAAGGGGTTGAGGTATGCCAGGAGTGGTATATTCTAAAATTACGTCTAGGGCAATGGGTGAGGATTTAATTTGACTTAAGCCAGCAATGGCACCGCCACGTACTACTTCATTCCAACCACTCCGTTCTTGGAGTACTTTTTTCAGCAATTGGATGACTTCATCTTCTCTATCCTTAAGGCTTGCCGAAACCATTCCCCCAAGTGACCTGGCTGCTAAGGCTTCTACGTAGTAGCTGGCATCCCCTTTTTCTAGTAATTGCTTGAGAGCATTGTAGCTTTCTGGAGTTTTCACGTCACCCAAGGCTTGGACAACGGCACGACGCACACGGGGATTTTGATCGGACAAGCCAGCAATTAAAGCGGTTTCGGCTTGATCTAGTTTTACCTTAGCTAATTGTTTGGCTACTTCTAAACGAACACCCCAGAATGAATCACTCTTTAGGGCATCAGACAATGCTTTAACTGCTTCTAATCCTCCCTTTTTCGCCAAGGCTTTCCCTGCATAGATACGGGAGATGGGGTCTGGGTCAAATTTCAGCTGGGCTTTGAGTTCGGCTATTGGGTATTCTAGGGAAACGGTTTTGAGGTAATTATTCCCGTGGTCGAAGCTAATCAAGTTAGGTTTTTTCGCCAGTGGAAAATAGAAACTTTGTTCCCGTTCATGAATCCTGACCGTAAATGTCTGTATACAGGTTTCATTAGACGTTTTGACAGGAGAATCATCTTCGAGGTTGGTGTAACCAAAGGCAATCGGGATTTTGAGGTCAAATAGCTCACTATCGCTACCGGTGTTACTATCTTTTGCCTGAGTTTGGGTTACTGTAAGTTTAGCTAATTGGCTATCCCCATCCCAGGAATAGGCAACTTTGTATTCAGGATGACCCCCCCGGAAGACGTACTGGTCAAATAGGAACAACAGATTACGACCGGTAGCTTTTTCAATCGCCCTTAGCAGGTCAATGGTTTCTACGGTTTTGTGAGCATTATCTTGAACAAAGGTTTGGATTGCTTTCCAGAACAAGTCTTCCCCTAACTCTGCCCAAATCATATGATAGACACAAGCACCTTTTTCATAAAGGTGCCTATCGTAGAGTTCAATAGCTTCTCGATAGACATTGGTAACCATGGGGCGGCGGTAACGAGAACTATCTTCTGAGATATAACTGCGTGCTTCATTGAGTAGGTAGTAGGCAGCATCATCTTTACCATACTCATGTTCAGTCCAAAATACTTCTGTGTAGGATGCCATGCCTTCCTTAATCCAGGCATGAGACCAGTGTTTAATCACCACTAAGTCCCCAAACCACTGATGAGCAAGTTCGTGAACCACCAGGCTTTCAGTCCGTTGGTTATCGGTAGCTGCTCGTTCATCAAGCAAGCAACGGTCTGTTAACAGAGTGGTGGAGGTGTTTTCCATACCACCAAAGATGAAGTCATCTACACAGACTTGGGCGTATTTCGGATAGGGGTAGGGATAGCCAAAGGTTTCACTTAAGAACTCTATCATTCCAGGGGTTTTGCCCATGCTGCGGCGAGCATCCTCTTCTCGCCCCTTCTCCACGTAGTAGTTGACTGGTTTGCCCTGCCATTCATCCCGAATTTCCGCAAAGTCCCCTACTGCTAGAGTCATCAGGTAAGTGGGATGAACTTCCTGTTGCCGCCAGTGGTAAATGGTTTCATCCCCGTCTTCTTCTGTAGCAATTAGTTCTCCGTTGGAGATAGCAATTAGGGGTTTTGGCACTCTAACCCGGATTTCAGAGGTAGCAAGTTGACCAGGATAATCGAAACAAGGGAACCAGAAGCGAGAGTCTTCATCTTCTCCTTGGGTCCAAACTTGGGTGGGTTTGTTGGGGTAGTGTTGGTTTGGATGAATGAAGTAAATACCCCGCTGGGGGTTGTCTACACTGTATGCGATCGCAATCTTAATCGCTTTTCCAACAACAACCGGGTTAAGTAGCTGAATGTTTAGTTGTTCCCCATCATAGTCAAAGGGTTGGGGGATTTGGTCAACCTGCACTGAAGCGATAGTCAAGTTAACCGCATCAAGTACTAGCTGTTTAATGCCGCGTATTGGGTTGAGGGTGATAGTGCAGGTACCGCTAACCCTTTCGAGGGGGATATCCAGAGTTAAATCCAGGAAAATATGCTCCACTTGTCCTGGGCGGTCAGGATTGTATTGGGGTTTAGCACCAGGTAATTCAAAGGACTTGTGAGTTTTGCTTTCGGTATCAAAATACGACTGGGACATTAGTGAAGTTGTAAAACTGAAAAGTGTGGACAATAGAGTTAAGTGGAGCTATCGGAAGTTTCCGAAAGGAAATGGAATCGCCCTTCCTGTAGCGGTCGATTGCTCTATTTTAAGTTAACTCATCTATTTAGCTGTCCGGCAAAATTCATCCCACATCCTAATGCTTAGCATAGGTGTGGGATGAATTTTGCACAGAGTATGTATGGAATTGCTATAATATATGTACTGATAAACAAAGCCGTTCGCGTTCGCGCAGCGTCGCCTACGGCGAAAGCGTGGCCAAAGGCCTTAAATGCTGGGCAAGTCAGTTTTTAACTATCGAATTTTTGTATTGTTCCGGCGCGGAGGGGCATCCCGGAGACGAAACCTGATCAGAGGGTCGCCTTAATCATAAAGTTTTAACCCTTTTATGCATAGCCTGCTAACCATAAAGGCGACCCTCTGAATGCGGTAACTTCTGACCGTGTCGTTAATAAAGCTTACCGTTCGCGTAGCGTGGCCAAAGGCCTTGTATCCGTTCGCGCAGCGTCGGCGAAAGCCGATACCGTTGGGTGGAGTTGGCAAGAAGCCCACACTGAACCTGTAAGGTCAGTGTGGGAATATGTCACCTGATCACCGCACTACCCATCCCTTGGAACATCAACCATGATAAGAAAAAGTTGGTAATAAAAATTGCTAGCAAAGCAGTAACCACGGCAGTGGTGGTAGATTGACCGACACCTTTAGCCCCTCCTGTCGTGGTTAACCCCCAGCTACAACCAATCACAGCAATCAACATCCCAAATACTAGAGATTTAATAGCAGCAGAGAACAAGTCCCAAAGTCCTAAGAAGTTACGAGCCGAATCAAGAAACACAGACTGGGGAATACCATAAAGATTTTGAGCCAGCACCAATCCTCCTAGCATACCAGTCACAATAGCTAGAATGGTCAACACTGGCAGCATCAGACAACAAGCAATAACCCGAGGAATCACTAAGTAATCAATCGGGTCAGTCTTGAGCATATACAAAGCATCAATTTGCTCTGAAACACGCATCGTACCAATTTCAGCAGCAAATGCCGAACCAACTCGTCCTGCTAAAACCACAGCAGTCAACACCGGAGCCAATTCCCTAGCCAAAGCTAGAGCCAAGACTCCCCCAATGGCATTGGTGGCACCAAAATTAATGAACTCTCGTGTTACCTGAATGGTAAACACCATACCGATTACAGTAGCAGTGAGCAGAGCAATTATCAGAGACTCTGGTCCAACGGTTACCATTTGCTCGATAGTATTGCGGCGGTGAATCTTCCCACTCAGTATATGAAGTATCACTTGCCCAGCTAAGAAAATCGCCGCCAGTAAACGCTGACTCCATAACCCGAGGCTGGTAGTTTTAGCCATTAGTCGATCATTTCCCATCATTCGCTTCCACACGGAAACGCTCAACAAATGTCCGCAACTCTCCCGCCACACCGACCAGGTTTTGCAAAGCTCCAGAAACCCTTTGGGCTTCTTGAGAAGTTTCTTGAGCGGTTAACTCAACGGATTGCATCACTTGGGCAACAGCACGGGATGTTTCCGTTTGCTCGATAGTATCCGCAGTGATGGCACGTACTAAAGCATCGATCCGGTTTGCCACTTGCACAATATCTTCTAGGGATTGCTTGGCTTGTTCTGCTCGTTTAGTACCTTCTATCACCTGTTGGGTGCCTTCTTCCATAGCTGTCATCACTGAACCAGTTTCACTCTGGATTTGCAACACAATTTGTTCAATATCCTTGAGTGCCTTGGCTGACTTATCAGCGAGCTGTCGTACCTCATCGGCAACAACAGCAAAGCCTCGACCAGCTTCTCCAGCTCTTGCCGCCTCAATACTAGCATTGAGTGCTAACAAATTTGTTCGGGAAGCAATCGTAGAAATCGATGTCACAATTTTAGAAATTTCCTGGGAAGATTCTGCCAAACGCTTGACTTTACGAGTCGTTTCTGCTACTGTTTCTCTAATTTGCAAAATTCCGGCCACAGTGCGCTCCACAGCCTCACCACCTTTGAGAGCAGTAGCTGAGGCTGAGCGGGCAACTTCCTCAGCTTCTCGTGCACTCTCTGCTACCCGCTGAATAGCATCGGTCATCACCTGTACAGAGTTCAGGGTCACCGCCAGTTCTTCAGCTTGCCGTAAAGCATCAGAAGACAAGCTACGGGCAAAGGATTCACTATCGGTGGAAGATTTGGTCACCTGACGGACTGCCTGCTTAACTTGTTGTACAATTTCCCGTAGGTTTTGAATGGTCAGGTTGAACGAATCAGCAACTGCCCCCAAAACATCAGCAGTGACTTCTGCTTGTACCGTTAAATCCCCTCGTGCTGCCCCTTCCACATCATCAAGCAATCGAATTACCTGGCGTTGGAGGTCTTCTTTGGCCTGTTCTTGCTCTTCTGCCTTTCGTTGTGCTTCAGTCATCGTTGTCAAGATGACTCTAGCCATTTGGTTGAAACTATGGGCTAATTGACCCAATTCGTCCTGAGAATAAATCGTAGCATGGGCATTGAGATTACCCTGAGAGACTCCTTCAAACTGGGTTTTCAGGTTTTCGATACTACGTCTAATCTGCCTAGCTGTAATATTCCCCACAGCCAGAGTTGTACCAAAACTGGCAACACCAGCAGCTAGGGTCATCATAATACTAGTATTTCGCACGTGGTTTTTGAAGGATGGCTGATCTCGAACCATGTATTGTGCTCCAGCACTAACCACCGCTACCACCACCATTGAGACGGCACCAGTAATCAAGGCAGTCATCCAATTCTTCTTGTTGACAGGAGCGTTTTCTATGGGAGCTAGTGGACCTTGGTCAATACTAACAACCAGCTCTTTGTCAATGTCTTTAGTAGGATTATAAATAGGGATTGGCTCGGTGGCACTACTCAGGCTAAATAGCTCCTCATTCCCAGTGGCTGACGGATAATCATGACTGGCTACAGGACTAGCACCACTGGTGTTCATCTCCATTGACCCAGTACTTCCCAGTGTTGAGCCAGTAGTACTTAATACATCAAAATCACTATTGTCATCACTCTCATTGGACAGTGGTTGCTGATCATCAACAGAGAAATCAGGGATTGAATCTAAATCATCATCAAATAGGTCAAACTCATCTAAAAAGCCCTCTTTTACCCCTTGATGTGCTTCAATTCCTGACAAGATTTCCTCTTCTGATTCCGTTACATCATCCATTGTCCAAGAATCATCATCAAAGGATTCCAAATTAATTTGGTCTGGGCTTGTAGAGTTGAACCCATTTTGTTCGTAAGCTGAGTCCAAAAGTTCCTCATCCGAGTCATAGTTTCCCGATAAATAGGGTTCAGTAGAGTCAACCGCCTCATCATTGAGATATTCTAAGTCCTCTTGATTGTCAGCATAGGCTTGAGTATCCCCAGACATTGGTTGCTCAGTTTCCAAAGACTGCTCGGTGCTGGAAGAATTTTCATGGGGTTTCGGGGTAGGCTCAGAACTTGGACTCGGGTAAAAATTTCCCTCAAGCTCTGCTGAATTCATTAACAGGGTTGCGGCTTCAACAAAGGAATTCTTTGATTGGTCCTCGAGATCGCTAAACTCGTAATCTGCCAGAGACTCTAATTCTTCTTCAGCCAGGATATTAAACTCAACTGTGCTAGATTCACTATTTAACTCTTCTGAACCATAAGAGAGAGCGTAATCTGAGTCTTCTTGGTCTAAATTCGCCTCAGGAGACACCATAAATGTTTGTAGACCCTCCTCTTGAGAGAGTTCAGGAAAGTCTCCTTCTGTGCCATTGTAAGAAGTCTGACTACTGACAGCGTTAACATCAAGTTCTAAATCCTCAGAGGCAATTTCCCAACTCTCTAAATCATCACTGTCTTCTTCTAGGTCACTGACCATACTAAAGGGGTCTAGATTAGAAGGCGACTGCTGTAACTCTATGCTTGCTTCATCACTAGTGGAATCTTGAAAAGAATCGTTAAAGGGTGAGGTGGATTCTGAAGCAAAATCATCAAACCCTGTGTTTTCAAAACTTAAGCTTTCCGGGTCAAATTCACTGATATCATTAAAATCAGCGAAGTCTTGCCAATTTCCTTCTGTGGGTTCTGCACTCAACTCCTCAGTCTCATCTAGTTTTAGCTGTGATGTATTGACATCATCATCAGCTGATAACCCAGCAGCCTCATTACCATTTGTGGATCGCTGGGCATACTCTAGACCGTTGTTGGCATAACTAACAAAATCTGGTTCAGAGGTCAGATTGAGTACTGATTGATACTGTTGGCGCGCCACATCATACTGCTGTAGACCATAGCAGTATATATGACCCCGCAGTAGCAGCGCACTGGGTTCATTAGGGAAATCCTCAATCAAACGATCAACAATTGTTGCCGCTTCTTGGTATTTGCCCTGCATATAGGCTTTTTCGGCTTCCCCATACTGCTGGGGGTAATTTATACTGGATGCCATTTACCTCCTCCCGAAGCATTAAAAATTAATATTTAATAATAATTAATCCAACTAATTTTTAATGTTCAATTTTTAATAATTAGTTTTAGGCTGCCCACCTTGCTGAGCGTATAATCGCCACATGATCAAGTAGTCGCAAAACCTGATTAGACTCAATGTCTAGCAACCACTCACCGCGTAAGAAAGGAGCCATACTATCGGCAACATTGGTAGGCATATGTAACTTTTCCACATCCAGCCAGTCTGTACAAACAATTTTTTGAACTGCCAACCCCAGCATAGTGTCTTGATCTTCAATAGCAATAACGGGGATTTCCATACGGTCTGTATTTAAAACCGTTTTATCCCCCAGAAACTGACCCAGATCTGAGACCCAAATTACCCGTCCACGTCGATTGAACGTCCCCAACAATAAAGGGGAAGCATTAGGAATAGGAGTAATTTGTTCAGGGGACGGGTCAATTACCTCTTTGATACCAGTAGCGGGCAGAGCAAATTCATCACCAGATGGCAGATAAAACCGCAGGTATAGTTCGCCTTCAGGACTTTCCAATTCCTGCAATTCTGGGGCTTGTTCAAGAGCCGAGTCAGTTACAAAGTCCGGATTAGCAACCATTACCGTCAAATACCAATATATTTATCTTCTGAGTAGCTGTCTAACTGTTCCAATCAACTCCGTTGGCTGAAAAGGCTTAGCAATGTATGCATCTGCACCTTGCCTCATGCCCCAATAGCGGTCAAATTCTTCACCTTTTGAAGAACACATCACCACTGGCACATTCTGAGTTTTTGGGTCAGCCTTAAGACGCCGACAGACCTCATAGCCATTCATCCGTGGCATCACTATATCCAAGACAACTACATCTGGACAATACTCTAAAATATGTTCTAAAGCCTCAACACCATCACTGGCAACATCCACCTTCAAACCACTACCTTTGAGGAGGTCTGAGATCATCTGCCGTTGAGCAAGGCTGTCTTCTACAACTAAAACTTTACTCATAACTCCTAGCTCGACCCTCGGGAAAGGTCGTGAAATTAAACCATAGCCCGATTTGGGTCTATAAACTGAATCATGATTACAGTATCGCTCATCTATTGGTGGTGATACCAAGAAAGACTAGATTTTTCTTGAATTTGTGGAAGCCCCTAGCTTGAACAGTGGGTTTAATTACGATAGTGTTGGTTAATGAAGTGATGGGTTAGACGCCTGTATTAATAACTCAAAGGCTGACACAGCAATATTCTCCCCTTGATATAATTCTTTGGTCAGGGCATTACTATCTTGGCATTGTTCGTTGGTCACCTTGACCAAATGTATTTCTCCAAAAGCATCAATAACTCATGATCTCCAAAGGGCTTGGTTAAGTAGTCAGTTGCGCCTACCATCCGGGCTCTGACGCGATCGATAAAGCCATCTTTGCCTGTGAGCATGATGATGGGGGTTTGCCGAAATGCTCTGGATTGGCGTAACATGCCACAAAGCTCATAACCATCTAGGTCAGGCATGACTAGGTCACAGAGGATGAGATCTGGTTGGAGTTGAAAAACCTGACTCAGAGCCTTTAGGGGCTTCTGAATTGCTGTAACTTTATAACCTTTGGCTTCTAGGGTATATTCCACAGCTTTTCCAACTGCGAGATCATCATCAACACAGACAACAGATCGTGTAAGTTTCTTCAACTCCCATTGATCGTCAATAGCTGGCGTATCTGCTTCTTTGGGGGTTACCATTTGGATTGACCCCTGTTGTACATAGGGATAAATAGCCCGAGCTACGGTGATCAGGTCGCGATGGAGATAACGGGACAACTGGCGTAGAGAAGTTTTGCCATCTACCCAACTGCTTATGAGTCTAAAGGATTTTTCGGGCAGTGTAGCCTGTAACTGGTCATGGGCAGTAATCATTGGACACTGATGGGGAGATTGAATATGAGGGCACAATTGCTTCCACTCCTGCACCTGCTTCATAATCTCTCTGAGCAATGGTCCTATTTCTAAGGTAGTAAGTTGCGGTGCTAATGCCGGACCAATTTCAAATACAAAGTAGCCATGGTGAAGGCTCAGCAAATCAAAAAGGGTTTCATGAACCATGCTTTGAATAATGCTTCGCCCTTGGTTTGGTGTGATAACATGATTTTCTAACAAAGCCCAAAGGTAACCATACTCTAGAGCATTGGTAGCCGCAATCGACAAACTTTCCAATTGATCGAGAGCATCATTGGCTTTATAGCGGCGTAGATAATCATGCAGGCGCGACAAGCTCCCATCGCTGTCGGCAGCATAGGCAATCTGCCCATTGAAGAAGAAGACAAACCAAGAAGGACGCTGACTTGGTAGTTTTGGCTGCTGGTAAAGTCTACCTGAGGTAAAACGATTGCTGCCACTATTGCCAGCCTTGCTACTAGGGTGAGGGCTATATGCCTCGACTAAAAGTTCCCCGGTTCGCTGACCTAGCTCGATCAGTTGCAGGATGCTACGGATATCAATTTCACTCAAAGTTCCCTGCATTTAAAGACAATGTGCTCCTAACAACCTGTTGATGAATCTGAGATTATGACCTGTCATTGAGTTCAAGGATGCCCATAAACTGGTACTGATCTATCTTTGCTCAAGAAATGGGTTAACTGTACAATGAGAATATCCCCAAAAATTGGGTGAGGCTAGGAGAGTTGGTAAGGAATCACTTCTATAAGCCAACTGGTGGAAGCTTAGCATGGCTTCTGACAGCTAAGGAAAGCGCGAAGTAACTGATTAGCGGTAAGACTGGGATTTTGACGGTTACTGGAAAATTAAGCTAAGATGTCCAAGGTTCTAGGTTAGGACTTTAAACACCATTGGATAACATATAAGCATATAAATTAAGTATATTTATTTGAATAGGGATTAGGCACAAGGGAAGAAGGTGATAGGGTAAGATATTATGTTAAATCTAAAAAATTCAACGGTTGGGGAAACTAGACGGGTTGGGGAAACTAGACCCCCTATGTGGAAATATTTCTAAGACTATCCTCATCAATCTATTTCTATTCTGCTCACTTTTATCCACTGGCAGATTAAGTCTGGAAAATACCTTAAAATAGGTTAAGTGTCTAAATATACTGACTGCCGTCATCCTTTAGAGGACTAATAGCCAAAAGGATCAAAAATAGGTCGGTTGACCAATAATCTCCGAAAATTACCACCCTGCAACCCTAAAGTGGTTAAGCGTTCAAATGTGTTAATCAAGAATTGGGCACAATACAAGTAAAAGAGGACGATCAGTGTGCTGTATCTCGCAGAGGTAAGAAAGCAGAAAACTGGGTTTATGGGTAGAGCTCAGGCCGAACTGAAACTGCTGGCTTTTCAGCGGACTGACCAGAGTTGGAATAAGGTGTCTGGGGAGGAAGTGCTTCCGACAGAACAAGCCAATAACTTTGGTGATGGTGCGTTGGTGATTGTTAACCTGAGTGGGAATCGACAAATACAGGGGACAATCGAGGCAGCGGGGGGAAGGTTAGTCAATCTATTGCAAAATTTTTCTCGCTTGCTAGAAAAGTCAAAAAACCAGGAAGAAGAAATTGAGCAGTGGAAGCAATCTTTGACCTATCAAAGTCAAGAACTCAACCGTCGCGAGATGGAAATGGAAGCACGGCTTGAGCAGATGCAAACGATGGAGGAGGATTTTTCTAGAATAGAGCAACAACGCCAAGAACTGGAAAGTAATCAGGCAGAAACTGCTAAACTCAACCAAGAATTGGAGCGTAAAAGTAAGGAGCTTGAAGGTGCTTGGGAACAACTCCGGGGACAGCAGCTACGCTTAGAAGAGCAAGTTTCAGAGGGTCAATACTCTGCTGGTTTAGATGCTCAGCAGGCTGGTGTGATTCAGCAATTGCTCAATCGCTTATCAGGAGGAGCAGAATCAACACAATCTGTCTGGGAACCACTGAATCAAGCCTTGGAAGTAGTCAAGCATCAGCATTCGGTGTTGGATACTCACTGGCAGCAGTTAAATGAACAGCGTCTATTAGCTCAAAAATTGGAAGCAGATGTTAAGGGGCAAGGCCAGGAAGTCCAACATCACACCCAACAGTTACAACAATTACAAGCATCCTGTGAACAGGCAAACCGGGAAAGGCAACTGCAGCAAACTAATCTAGATATCAAGCTCGAATCAGCTAGGATGGTAAGTCTGCAACTCCAAGCTCAGGAAAAATTATACCAAGAACTGGCTCGAATGGCAGCAACATCAGGGGATGTCAAGATTAGCCAAATGGTTGATATTGCAGCATTGGAAAAAATGCCCTTGGGTGAGCTACAGGATATAGTTCAAAATTTGCAGCAGGATTTGGAAAAAGTTGTACGCTTCGTCAATGACCAAGAAGAAGAACTAACACTCCAACACCAAGGGATTGAAGAACTACAAGAACAGATTAGGGTCGCTAGTGAGTACGATCGTATTAGTTTAGAAACCCAGTTAGCAGATGAGCAAGACCGTTACCAGATGCTGGATAGAACCTTGGTGGGTCAACGCCGGACTCTATGGGAACGAGAAGAAATTCTAAATCAGCATCTACGAGTGTTGCGACTGCGCCAAGGAATTGTGGATAGTAATGGTCAACAAAACCAGAAAATTGACTTAGGACCAATTTTGATCGAACTAGAAGCACAGTGCAAACAACACTCAGATCAATTGCAACAACTAGAACGAGAAATTGAACAGATGCGCCTTAGGGTTAGCGAAGCTGAAGAATTGATGAATCAACAAACCGAAGAAAAGGATGCTAAGCTGGCTCAGGTAAAAAATTTGGAGGAAAGTTGGCTCTCCAATCAGGTGAAGGTAGCTCAACTTTGGGGCAAAGTTAATCTCTATGAAGAAACCCTACAGCCATTGCAAGATGGTCTCAATAAAATTCGACAGAACCTCGAAGCGATCGCAAATGCTCTGAATAACATCCAAAAAACAGGTGATTCTCAACAACAAGCGATCGCTCAAATATCTCAAATCATCAGTAGCTTAAGCCAATCTCCAGAGTTGGCAGCTTCTTAGGTTTAAGGTTTAATCTTTCATACTTCATACTTCAGTATAATCCATTCCTCTTCTACCAAGGCTGTTACTCCACCAGGAAAGGATGACGTTCGAGAACGGTTGGGAGCAGCAATTAAACCAGTCACGGCTTCGATTTGTTCAAAGCTGATCGCTTTGGTTTGGTTTTCCTGAAGGAACTTCCGAATCACACGACGTTGCAGAGCTAGGGGAGCTTGCTGTAATACCAGACGATTCAATCGTGGAGGGCTATTGCTACCAGGATCTTCCTCGACCGTAGGTACTGCCATGGCTTGCTTTTGAATTTGCTCAGCAGTGTTTTCCAGATATTCCACGTCTGCTCGCAAGATTTCAGCAATTTGGGACAAGGCTGTCTCAACTTGTGGGTTGAAATGGGTTTTTATATAGGGTATTAGCTCTTGGCGGATGCGGTTACGGGCATAGTTAAGGTCTTGATTGTAAGCATCTACCCAAATGGACAATTGGTGCTGCTCGCAAAACTGGAGAGTTTCGCTACGGGATGTGTCAAGTAGGGGACGCACCAGACTTATTCCAGGAGCGAGAGGTCGTTCCCAGGTCAGAGCTTGCAAGCCATCAGTGCCTGAACCTCTGATTAGGTTATAGAGGACTGTTTCAGCGCGATCGCTTTTTGTGTGACCTGTGACAACAGTGGGATAACCTTGAGTTTGGGCAATGTCAATCAGCGCTTGATAGCGCCACTGGCGCGCTGCTGATTCGCTCTTTTTCACTTCAGGGGCGCTTCGTAGATGAAATGGAAGCCCCCAACTCTGAGCAATTTGCTGTACATGAAGGGAAATTCCCTCATCATAGGGCCAACGGTGGTCACAGTGGGCGATTCCTAGCTGCCATTTCCACTTGGGCTGTAAATCTAGCAGTAGTTTGCTTAGGCAAAGGGAATCTTGCCCACCGGATACGGCTACTAAAACCTGCTGATTCTTTGGTAGTAGCTTTTTTTGCCGCAAGGTTCTATGTAGCCGTGCATGAAGAGGTGTCCAACTCGGTATCTCAGACATTAGAGTTGCTATGAATGGTTATCCAAAACTTTGACATTTTGAATTTTGTAGGTCATGGATACCCTATAATCCTATAAATCCTAAACGATCAAGGTTCTTAAAAGCCTTGAAATCAGAATGTTCACGCTCGATGCTCCCATGTCAACATTTACCAATAGACGATTAGTTCAGCTTATTTAAGTTCATTCATTTCTTGCCAGACATCATCCATTAGGGAATTATCATCACCGTTGTCTGATTCCTCATCAAAGGAAATATCGTCCAGTTTAAACATGTCTTCATCACTATCATCAGACATATCACCCAGATCAAAATCATTACTACTGTCTGTTGATACTGCTGACAAATCCAGCAAATCTTCTTCCTCTGCTGTCGGTGATTCTACGAACTCTATATCTTCTTCACTATCGGAAAAGTCTCCTAAATCAAACTCATCTTCAGTATTGGTTGTGGTTTGTTCGAAACCAATATCTTCCTCACTATTGGAAAAGTCTCCTAAATCAAACTCATCTTCAGTACTGGTTGGGGTTTGTTCAAAACTAATATCTTCCTCACTTTCCGACTCAGTATCGGAAAAGTCTCCTAAATCAAATTCATCTTCAGTACTGGTTGGGGTTTGTTCAAAACTAATATCTTCCTCATTTTCCGACTCAGTATCGGAAAAGTCTCCTAAATCAAACTCATCTTCAGTACTGGTTGGGGTTTGTTCGAGAGGAATGTCTTCATCTGCATCAAGTGTAGGTTCCAGTGTAATCTCATCAGAGATAGCAGTTGAGGCATCTTCCTCCAGTTCTTCAGCTAGTGATATTTCAGGAGCACTCACAGCAACTGCGGCTGCTCCAACTCCAAGCTCCAATCCAGAATCATTACTAGTTTCTGGCTCTGTGAGGTCTGGCTTTTCTGCTACCTGGGTTGATGTGCTTTGTAATGTTTCACCACCAATAGCTGATATCTCATCAACTTTATCCTGAGCTTCGACAACGCAAAATTCTAGATTAAGTCTTACCTTGCCTTGCTGCCAGTTATTTGCAGAAAATTGCAACACTTCACAGGGAATACCCGATTCGCTAAACCAACTTTCCTGTTCTGGAGTCCATTCATCCCCTAAAACTTCTACCAATTTCTTTTTGATAGCAACTAAGAATTCACCGACCCTAAAGGTACGGTTACCAATAAAGATTTGAGCAGATTCATCTACTGATAGTACTTCACCAACAGCAAGTGGCTTGAACTGATTATCCACAACTATTTTCCCCGATCAAACTTTTCGATAAGCTTCCATGCCTAGAGGGCAGGAGTTTCATTATCTTGATGCAGTCGCTAATGCGGGGTTTCCCCCGCATTAGCGACTGCATCGCTTTCCAACCATAGACGCAACTATTCCTTTGAGTCAAAGGTAGTTTTCCTAGGGTTAATTCTCCGATGCCTCTAGGCATTAAAGCAGGTTTTCAGTAGAAGCAATTTAGGGCATGCACTCAATCACGGAAATATAGAGTTCTTAGAAGAACCAGCCGTAGGAATGTAAGCCTTTACCCAATAGATTGACTCCTAGATAGCAAACCCAGACAACTAGAAGTCCTGTCCCTGCCAAAATTGCTGGTCGGCGTCCTTGCCAGCCACGGGTAATGCGGGCATGGAGATAGGCAGCAAACACTAGCCAAGTAATTAATGCCCAGGTTTCTTTTGGGTCCCAACTCCAGTATGAACCCCAAGCCTCGTTTGCCCAAACGGCACCGGCAATAATCCCAATGGTGAGCAGAGGAAACCCCAGCCCAATAATACGATAGCTGATATTATCGAGAGTGTCGGCAATATTAAGCCTCTGGGGTGAGAGGGTGGGTGCTGTGGATACTGATGCTACGGGTGAGTCGGGGGTAGTTACTAAATCCAGCACTGCTGTAGTACTAGCTGCATTACTCTGTCCCAGTTCAGCTAAAGGGGATGAGGTATCAGAGGTAACTACAGGCTGATAAATTGGTTGATTACCGTTGCGCTGTAGTTTAAAAGTGGAATTCCCTGGTAAGTTATTCGGTACGTTAGTCTTGCCGCGATAGCCACCAGTGCCGACAGAACTTCCTCGCAGTTCAACGTTCTGACCACGGGTAATTACTAAAAATGCGATCGCTACCAGGGAACCGACCATCAGGGTGGCGTAACTGAGCATCATGATGCTAACATGCATCATTAACCAATTGGATTTCAGAGCAGGTACCAATGGAGCACTTTCCTGCATATCTGGTGGTAGGGATAGAGCCGCAAACGCGGTAATTCCCATGGCGACTGGTGCAGTAGCCACCCCTACCAATCGGCTGCGACTCATGTTTTCAGCAATTAGATGAACTGTGGTAATGCCCCAGGTTAAGAAAAACAGGGATTCATAGAGATTACTGATCGGGAAGTAGCCCGCCTCTAGCCACCTTGCTCCGAGTAAGGTAGCAGTGCACAGGTTGGCGGTTGCCATCCCTGATGTTCCTAAGGGTGACAAATAAGGAATTTTAGGAAAAGCGGCTCCTACCCAGTAAATTAACATCGTCACAAACAGGACGAAAAAGGCAATATTATCTAATTTGTTCTGGAGTGTAACCAGATCCATAAAGCGTTCTCTCTTAAGTCTTGTATAAAGCTTATATTACTGAAGCATTACCACTATCCTATCGGTTCGATGTGTCCCTTTTGATAGAGTGCTCGTGTATTAGTGTGTCAGTTCGTCCTTAGGGGAAAAATGGTTTAAGTTCAAAAATCGAAATAAATGTAAGGCAGACCACTCTGAGGAGCAAACAACCAAACTACGTAGAGACCTACTGGTACCAACAACAACTTCACCGGCCAGTTGAGTTGTAATTTCAGACCCCTTCGGATACTGTAAACCCCAGCCATTGAGGCTGCTAAGCTAACTAAAAGGAGAAGCACCCAGAAGCGTTCCATACCAATAGCGGTTAAGTATACTTTTTGACCAAATTGGATGTCAGCTGGGTGACCCCAGAGATTCTGGATGACTAAACTGGCTTCTTTGAGATTGGGGATGCGGAAAAAAATCCAGGCAGTAAACACCATAAATTGGGTCAAAAACCAGCTTACCAAGACCCCTGGCCAACTTTGCCACCAACGTTTTATCCCATCTCTATTTTCACAGAAAGCTTCGGTCAAGCGATGGATAACTAAGGCTAGACCATGCAAGCCACCCCAGGCTACAAATCCCCAAGCTGCTCCATGCCAGATACCAATAATGACCATTACAATGAATAGGTTAAGGCAGGTACGAGCAACCCCTTTACGGGAACCGCCCAAGGGAAAGTAGAGATAGTTACGGATCCAATCTCCTAGAGTGATGTGCCAGCGACGCCAGAAATCTGCAATGCTGATACTGAAATAGGGAAAATCAAAGTTTTCTGGAAGATTAATGCCCAGTAACACTGCACTACCACGGGCAATGTCTACATAGCCGCTGAAATCGAAATAGAGTTGTAAACCGTAGGCAAAGATAGCTAACCATAAATCTCCACTACCAGCCCGTTCTATATTGCCAAAACACAAATCCACAAAAATCCCAATGTGGTCCGCTAACAGTGCCTTTTTAATCGCACCAGATGTAATCAACCAAAATCCTTCTGTTGCTCGGTCAAGACTCGGAAATTGTAAGGTTTTAAGTTCAAGGGCAAACGGATGATAACGAGTAATTGGGCCAGAAATAAGTTTAGGAAAAAACAACTTATAAGCAGAAAACTGGAGTAGATTACGAGTGGCAGGAGCCCCACGATAGACATCAATCAGATAAGCAATGCCCTCAAATATAAAGAATGATATTCCTAGAGGAACAATTAAGTTATCCCTAATCCAATTAGCCCCATCTTGGGCAATGGTAAAGTTGGGAATTACTGCTAAGTTGGACAAGAAGAAAGGAAGATACTTGAAGCCTAGCAAAAATATCACATTTAGGAAAATACCTAGCCACAGTATTCTTAATCTTCGGTTATTCCAAAAACTATCAGCTAATAGCCATTCTTCATTGGAGAGATGATAATTAGTAGCATGGGAACCAGCAACTGTATTCGTCCCTAGTGATTGTCCAAAGTAAAAATTAATTAGGGTAATCAATACCAACAGGGGAATGTATTGGATTTGTAATGAAGCATAAAAGATTAGACTGCTAATTACTAAAACCAAAAGTTTGAGTTTGGGAGAACCTGTGGCAGCTGTAGAACGTTGCAGCAACCAGTAGATTCCCAACACTGCTAGCAAGAAACAGCTGTAGGTAATCGAAATAAATGACATAAAGATAAAGGATGAAGGATGTTACCCTGATACCCTTACGGTAGGGTAGGCTGAAGGGTTAATATCGTTTCAGTTTGAATACTTATGGCAGTTTGCATAGCGGTGCGACCTCGGTCGGGTTTCCCGACAAGGGTGAACGCGCACCAAGAGATTTGTAATTAAGGAAGGTTGCAAACCGCTATGTACTTATTGGGTGTTTGTCAATTTAAAACTGATTAATAATTAGTGATTAATCATTAATCACTAATCACTAATGACCAAGGCATCATTGGATCTTTAGCCAACTGGTTAGAAACTTGGTAAGCACCATAGCGGTTGAGATGGCTGGGGTCGGAAAAGTAGTCATGTTTAGTTAGCAACATTTTATTGAAATCTCGGAAAATCAATCTCCCTTCTAAATCGAAATTGTACATGTATCGCTGAAATTTTTCCTCATATTTTGTCCGAACTGGATCTAAATATTCTTTAGTGAGGGGTAGGTTGAGCATAACGATACTAAGGTCATGCTTCTGGGCAAATTCCATCAAATTTCTTAGGGCTTTGTCTTGCTGACCTCCTAGCTGAAAATACCGATAATCACCATCATAAATACCGGGAACTTTAGGATGTTTCTGGTAGTAGGTAGCGGTGTTAAAACGAGTTGACAGGGGCAGGAAGCCATCAAAGTCAATTTTCCAGGTTGGGGATAATGTATTTTCAGGCTTTTTGGCAGTCTCGGTTGTGTATGGTTGCAGGAACTTTTCTAGGTCAACTAACTTTTCCTGTAACAGAGATTTGAGCTGGGTTCGGTGAGGATAAGTTAACGAAATTTTTGCTATTGACTGATTTAGCCATTCACTGATGAACTGATAACTATCATTCAAAACCTCTAGAGGTTGGTCTGTGGCATCTGTGGGTAATGGTGGTTGTTGAGTGCGGTTCGGAAACACTCCTGCCATTAGAGCTTGGTAGCCTGGTGATGCGATAATTGAGTTGTAGGTAGCATCAACTCGACCATTGTTAAAGGCTCTGACCCCATCAGCCCAAATTATCAATTTAGGCAGTTGCTCCGGAGTTAAGACGCGCCGAACCATGAAGTCTACTACCTGAGCTGTGGCACCATTAACTCCAAAGTTAAACACATCAATGTCAGGATAGCCCTGTTCTTCTAAGGCATCTTGGAGGGCAATGGGATCGATTCCCCGCATGGCCCTGGAACTCCCCATAATCAATACATCAGGGATACCACTCTGAAGCAGGCGTTGTTGGTACAGAGCTAGCTTTTCATCTAACATCTGGTTATTGAATGAAGGATTGGGCGATCGCGCTGCAGCCAGCATGGCTGCCATGGTGGCATTGCCGTTTTCATTCACAATTACCATGGTATCCCCAGGAGCAGTAAACCCAGAGGTGTTGAAGTTTTCAGTCCCGAGACCCGCCCCTTTTTGCAAAGATATTTGGGGCAAAGCAATCGGTTTGGGTGATGAGTTAGTCACTGCCTTTACTTCCGCTGACGGTGAGGCTTGAGACTGTAGGAGCTCACTGAAACGCCAATCTGTGATCAGTGTTAGTAGTAATCCTGCTACGCCCCATACCATGGCTACTCCTACGCCTTGGATAGATAATTTGCCCTTTGCCTGTCTCTTGTCTGAGAAGGCTGCCATGTCTTGGTTTTCTACAGTGGGTACAAATAGCTGAGAGTAGCATAGTAAACGCTGGAGTATGTAAGCTACACCATCAACTGCTCCTTTTAAACCCTGGTTGAGATCGTCGTGGGTTAAATCACGACGCAGTATTGGTTCCCCAGTGGGAGTTACCAAATCACTCAGGTAGGCATCTGAGGCAGCAAACTCTGGGGTAGCTTCTGGGACTAGACGCTGTCGATGAACAAAATCAACTCCATAGTTCCAGGAGGGAGAGGTAGCACCAGCCCGACGTCCATATAGCCGCAACCCAGTAATTTCTGACATAGCCAGCTGCTCTAGGAAGCGGCTAATTTTTCGAGTGACCTGAGATTTTCGAGGACAGACCGTTGCCTCGCTCATGATGTGCAACAAGTCTTGTTTACGGCGAATTTTAACCCTTATTCCACCTGTTACCAATCGTTGGTCAATGTCGGGATTAAGTAAGCGTTCCAACAAAAAGCTCAAGGCATCGTGATGCCCTGTTTGGGCTAAGGAATAGGTGGATTCTCCTAAACTCTGGTGGTCTCCTGCTGGTAAGTTGAGCCAGTGAATCCAAGCTGGGGATTCGGTTTCTGGCAGTAAGGAATTGTTGGCAGGTTGACCATTGTTTCCAAAGGGGGGTTGGAGAGAGTCAGCTTGCTGAGAAAGTAATGTTTGACTAGGAAACTGACTTGACTCTACACCATAAATAGTTGCACCATGGATTCCTTGAGGAGCGATTAAATCCAGTACTGAGGCAATGGCACTGACTACAGTTTCTTTTTCTGGGGCAATAGTTTTCCGGCGGTGGATGAAGCTACAAAATACATGTAGGGTGCTTTCTTTAAGAATGGCTCGAACGGTTATTCCTACCGCTGCCAACCCCTGATTTAATAACCGCTGGATTGCTTCTACATCTCCCCAACGACCCCATTCCTTCAGGACTTGTTCTGGAGGGGTCAAATCTACTCGCAGTTTCCAATCAGGAGTGGCTTCGCCACTTACCTGAAAGCAAATCACGGCATCTCGAAACCCTTGGAGTTGCAAGGAATGTAACCGGTCGATGATGGGCTCAGATAGTAAGGAGGGATCTGGGCTGTAGTTAGAATTACAAATTATCCAGAGCCGTCGGTTAGGGGGTGAAGGGTGAAGGTTAGAACTTGCTCCTGAGAATCTTCTAGCTTTGGAATCTTGGTTTTGGATCCGGACTTTAACACTGACACCTAGGTAACTGAGGGATTCACTCAGATAACGAGCGATCGCATCTGGTTCTCCAGAACGGGCAAGACTTTCGTTTGAGACAGTTAAGTCCGCATCAGTGGTTATGGCGTCGAAAGACGTCTGAGAAGATTGGTTAGAAGCATGAGTAGTATTATCGGTTGGTAGTTTGATAGCGATTTGCTTAATCCAGTCTGGACGTTTCTGGCCCACTCGACGCCCATAAACAATTATTTGATAGATCGGGTTTGCTAAGTCTAGGGGAAACTGAAGTTCTCCCTGTTGCAGTTTCAGGGCTTTGATAAGGCGGTTGACTACCTTATTGGCTTCTACTCCCTGACGGTGTTCACACAGAATGTGCAAATTGTTCCCTCGCAAACGGATTCGTATGGATAACCCAGGTTGCTTAATGGCACAATAAGCCCACTTGGTAAGGGAGGACGGAGGAGCTTTTGGGAGACGCTGATCGACATCCAACATCACAAATTGATTAACTGGACTGCTAACGGACGACTGATTTCTTCATATCTTAGATGCTCGCCTTGATTTAAGCATAATTTTGTTAAAACTATAGGACTTACGGAATTTAGTTGTTTTTGCCCCCCTGCCCCCCAATTTTGGGGGGTAATGATGTCAAAGTCCCCCAGAATTGATACCGCTGGCCAAATTAATATTTGTTTACACATAGGT
>WTKN01000084.1 GCA_011524395.1 Moorena sp. SS36440bin_2 | reverse complement strand
TGCATAACCTGCTAACTATAAAGGCTCCACAATAAACAGGTTTCGTCTCCGGGGGGGACCACGGCAGTCGCTCATGGGGGAAACCCCCAAGACCGCGCTGCCTCCCCAAGACCGCGCTGCCTTCCCAAGACCGCGCAAATCACGCTAATCAATAAGTTTTACCCCTTTTCTGCATTTGAAGTTACCGTAAGAATAAGGCAGCCAAAATCGGCTAAGTTTTACCCCTTTTCTGCATAGCCGAACAACCATAAAGGCTGCCTTATTCTAAGGTTTCGTCTTTGAGCCGACCAACCATAAAGGCTCAACGTAATCAGGTTTCGTCTCCGGGGGGAGACCCCCGCGTGAAGGCGCTGCATCGCTTCTTTGAGCCTGTTCTCCCAGTTCTTCAAATATATTCCAAATTCCTTGATGACCATCACCTGTACAAAAGAACGGGTTGAGAAGTTTTTGACTATTTACCCAATCTATTAAAACACGGATATTATCAACTTATAATCGGTTTTGTCGGCACTGCCCACCGACAATATTAATCGTAGGGTGAGCAGTAGAGCATACCGATACTATCAACTTATAATCGGTTTTATCGGCACTCCCAAACCTACATCTTTTGCTAACAATCGTTTTGGTAAGCACTGCCCACCCTACATCTATTGCTGTTCCCTGCTCCGTTCGCGTAGCGTGGCCCACGGCCTCAGTGCCTGTTCCCTAAACCTCAATCCTAATGTCCCGATAGACTAATCAGTAAAACTCCCAATACCATAATTGCTGCTCCAACTGCTCTTTCCTGAATTCCCGGTTCTTTAAAAATTAGACATCCTAAGATGACACTAATTAAAACACTCATCCGTTTAACAGCAATAATGTTACTAACAAAGGTCATTTCCAGAGCTGTCATTTGGCACAAAATTACTCCAGCCTGAAAGAAACCAATAGGAACTATAGACACTAAGTTTTTTGGGATTTGGTTTAATTTAATTTTTGATTTATACAGCATAATCACTCCCATACCTGTAGCAAGAAAGGTATTCATCACAATTGCCCAAAATATTGGGGAAGAATTTTGTACCCCTACCTTATCAATGTTTGATTTAATACTATTAATTACAGCAGCGGTTAACATTAACTTAGAACCTTGTTGCTTGAGTAGCCCTTTAAAAGGGGCGAGGTAACCGTTTCTTTTTTCTTTCAAATTCAAGCTATAAGACCCAACCACAATAATGATAATCCCTAAGACATCTAAGGGAGTGGGATATTCCCCAACAATGATGGGAGATGTCACTAATAAAAATAACGGGGTCAAGGTCATAAAGGGAAGGGCAATGGATAAGTCAGACCGACTCAAGGCTTGGATATACAATCTCATTTCCAGCACATAGAGAGACCCTCCGAACAGTAATGCTAACCAAAAAAATCTGCCTAGTTCGGGAATTTAAATCACAAAAATAAGGGGTATTAAAACAGGCAAAGAAAAAAAGAATAGTGCCCAAGATACAATGTAACCATCAACATTGTTTAGCCCTCGCTTACTGGCTAAATCCTTGCCAGAAGCAAAAAGAGCTGTTAGACTAGCGAATATCAACCAAAGCATAGTAGTGCTACCTTGTAGTTTAACCAGAATAGGAATAATGAGCAGGGCAAACGCATCTAAACGCATCTAAATTAGATCAGCATTACTCATACAAAAATTAAAAAAAAATAATTCAAAAAAAATTATCTTGTCACTCTCATATCGAGTAGGTATTTTCAACTAATAGGGAGCATCACAATTTGGCAAATTTATGGCTCAAACTAACCAGAATACTATGCTTTAAAACCATAAGTTAAAGTGTTATGTGCAAAAATGGGATGCTTCCGGCATGCATGCTAGAGTTAATCAACTATAGATGCAGCCCCTCCCCATGAGAGACTGCATCAAGACACTGGATTTGATCTAATTTTCATTCAAATCCAACCTTAGCAAACTACGCCACTATTACGCCTTCTGAGTAATCTTCTCTTATCCCAAATAGCTAAAGTCTAGTATCCATAACCTGAACTAAAGCGTTTGTATTTGAGATGTAAACCTGTATGGTCTTGTTTTATTGGACAATAAAAGTGAGGATCTGTTTCCTCTGTTGCCGGTTGCCGGTTACCGGTTGCCTGTTGCCTGTTGCCTGTTGCCAATGCCATTGCCCGTAGCGCTATATTAGTGAGTCTTAATGGTAAAAACTTCCTTAAAGACAAAAACGCGATTAAAGTTAACGGGAAACGTTTTAATCGCAAAGGAGGGATTCTTAGGCACAAAGCGCTGAGGTATTGTGAACTTAAAGTTAAAGTCAAAGCCATCGTCATCAAATTTAAACTCAAAGTCATCATTACGATCATCGTCTCGAGCATCATCATCTGTGCCCTTGCCGAAGTCTTGAGAGCTGCCTTGGCTTCCTGCAATCTCATTGAGTTCATCCTCTGACAAATGTGCCATGAACTCCAAATCACTGGTTAGATAGTTATCCATTGGAACAATCTCCTATTCAAAAAAGTGAATGATTCTGATTACCTAATTAGGTAACCTTGTAAAATCTTTGACAGGATTACTCTATCTAAATAAATTCTTTCTGTCTCGCCATTTTGGCTTCTTGTTTGTGGTGGAATTCCCTTAAAAAGGACTTACAGCGGTTTGCAATTGAGTTAGCTACAAAATTATCGGTTTTTAGGGAGCAGGGACTGAGGCCGTAGGCCAAGCTAAGCGAACGGAGCAGGGACTGAAAAGCAGGCAAGAGTAAAAAAATCTTGTGTATCTCATAGCTATGAGAAACGCTATAGAGGTGCGACCTGGAGGCGCGCACCTTTTTTATCAAATGGAGTGAAGCAGTCAGGATTCCCCGTCGTTTTTTTTGTATTTTAAAATAGCCTAATTTGTCCTAGGGTAACTTGGGTGGAAGTATGTCACTATAAGAGGGATCGAGTCGATCGAGCAAACGGCGATTAGCTTCCCATAAGGTCTGGAATTCTTCGTTTATATTTCGGAAGGAGCCTTCAAATTGGCGTGCTGTATGTTCGCAAATCTCAGGTGCTGGTATGATTACCTTGGCGTTACTACTTAGCACGTTAACCTGAATCTCGCACGCCTTATTCAGGTAGTACATGTATAAAAATGCTTCCGCTACTGTTTGACCTATAGTTAAAAGACCGTGGTTCCGGAGGATTAAACATTTCTTGTCTCCCAGGGATGCCACAAGCCGTTCGTGCTCATCAAGGTCGAGTGATATCCCCTCATAGTCATGGTAGGCAACCCGATTATAAAATCGCATTGACATTTGGTTAAGGGGCAACAAACCCTCTTCCATAGCAGCAACAGCCATGCCACTAA
>WTKN01000041.1 GCA_011524395.1 Moorena sp. SS36440bin_2 | reverse complement strand
TAAACCTATCCCAACCTTGAAAATTTATCGTTTGCACTGCCCACCCTACGATTCTGCCCACCTGAGGATTATTTGAATTAATTTGCTGTTGGTGGGCAGTGCCGATTAAAGCAATCCCAACCAGGAAAATTTCTCGGCAGCACTGCCCACCCTACGGTTCTGTGGTTGGGATTGATCAGCAGCGCGATCGCATAAGCGCGGAAGCTGAGGCCTTTGGCCACGCTTTCGCCGTAGGCGACGCTGCGCGAACGCGAACGCTTCATCGCTAGCCAACGCCCTTCGGGCTAATCGCATTATCCCATTTATTATATAGAAGGGTAGGGAGTCGGGAGTAGGGGTAAGAACAAACTGGTGCATCTCAAGATTGTAACTCTATGTTATAACTCTATAATTCAGCGATGCAGCGCGGTCTTGGGGAGGCAGCGCGGTCTTGGGGGTTTCCCCCATGAGCGACTGCCGTGGTTCCCCCCATGAGCGACTGCATCAAGAAGGGAACGGGATAAGTGTTTTAGCCTTCAATGGTCGTATTGTTGCCAAAGCTCAGATGCACCCGAACAAACCAGCAAGAATGGACGAAGCAAGACTACGAGCATACCTGAAGCTGATCGAGCAAGTGCTAACTTGTGCCAGCGGTGAAGAATTTAAAATTCTTGAGAGCAACCGTGAGTTAGTTGATGCAGAGTTCTTGCAGGTAATGGCACAAGTAGCAGAACAACTGACAGCAGAGGGCAAGCAAAACCGTGCTGAGGTTTTACTGGGTCTGAGGAGTGAGCTTTTAGATATCCTGGGAATCTCAGAAACCCCTACCTCAGCTAATCTCTCGTGCCAAGACTATCTGGAATTATTGATAGAGGTATTGCTGGCAACTGACAACAGCGATAGCAACCCCAAAGTAGTCTACCCACTCCTGGCAGCCAACCTAGACAAACTGGATGATAACTTTATTGATATCCTGCAAACCTGGGCAAGTGCTAAATTTTCAGAAGCTGAAGCAGAATACATCGCTAAACTTATTTGGGAATTCAGCAACCTAATCCAGCAGTGTCCTCTAGGCAATCAAGCCAATAACATGGAAATCGCCATTGCTGGTTACAAACAGGTGCTAACGGTGTTTACCCGTGAGAGTAAGCGGGAAAGTTGGGCAGCGATTCAAACCAACCTGGGGCAAGTCTACAGAAACAGAATCCGTGGGGACAGGGCATTGAATTTAGAACTTGCCATTACCCAATACCAACGAGCATTGTCGGTTTACACCAAATCAGATTTCCCTATCTATTGGGCAATGACTCAAACCAACCTGGGGGATGCCTACAGAAATAGAATCGACGACCACAGGGCTGAGAATCTGGAAAAAGCAATTGCCCGATACCTACTAGCCTTGTCAGTTTACACTGAATCAAACTTCCCCTACTATTGGGCAGAGATTCAAACCAACCTGGCGGAAGCCTACAGTGAGAGAATGCTTGGGGGCAGGGCTTATAATCTCGAACTTACCATTGACGCATACCAACTAGCTTTAGAAGTTTACACCCAAGAAGACTTCCCCATTGAGCGGGCACAGACTCAAACCAACCTGGGCAATGCCTACAGTGATAGAATCTGTGGCGACAGGGCTGAGAATTTAGAATTTGCCATTGAAGAATACCAACTAGCTTTGGAAGTTTACACTAAAGAAGACTTCCCCATCGAGTGGGCACAGACTCAAACCAAGCTAGGTATTGCTTACAGAAACAGAATCCTTGGGGACAGGGCTAAAAATCTAGAACTTGCTATTGAAGCATTCCAACAAGCTTCGTGCGTTCGCACCAAACAAGACTTACCCATGGCTTGGGCAATAACTCAAAACAACTCTCAAAACAACCCTGATCTTCCTATAGTCACAGAATCCGTAGTTATAAGCAAGAGAATCTGAAAAAAGTGATTACGGATTGTTGCATACCAACTAGCGTTAATGGTTACCATCGCTTTATTACCTACTCCCCACCCCACTCGCGACTCCCTATCAAAACGTCCTGAAATTTGAGAACCCCCGCGCTTTTAGCCGGGGTAAGAAGTTACCCCAGCGAGCAATCCCTCGCTGGGGCAGCCTTTATGGTTGATCGGTTACTCGTCCCAGGGTTAAAACTTTATGATTAAGGCTGCCTTAATAAACAGGCGCGCGTCTCCGGGATGAAAAACAGAGACTGGATTTATCCAGTCGTGTCCTCTATTTGACTTCTAACCCAACGCTCTATAAGTTCTCCTGCGCTAGTATTCGAGTCTTTTGCAGAAAGTTGCAACCACTTCCACACAGTATCCGTGAACATGATGGTGTGTGGTTTCTTGATTTCGTTATAGTAGACAGGAACTCCTCTCATTCTTTTTTGAGATTTATTTGCGTTTTTACTTGACATTGCTAGAGCCTACGTATATTCTAAATATAAGATAGCCAAAAAATTCGAGGTTATCAAGTGTACAAGACAATACCAGTAAAATCCAATTTCTCAGACGAAGAGAAAGTGTTCTGGGAGTTTCAGTGCCAGCAAGCTAATAGCTTGTTCAATTCCGCTATTTATTACGCGAAACAGAACCATTATAAATGGTTAGAAGAGCAGGAAGCTTACACTACTTATTGGTATGGAGATGAATTAAAAGCTGGCTGGAAAACGTATAAGTGCTCTACTAAGTACCCAGAAATAGACAAGGCTTTAAAAATGTCGCCCCACTACAAAGCAATGGCAGCTCAGTCTGCCCAACAAACTCTTAAAACAGTGGGAGAAGCGATCTCTAGTTATAACAAACTAGTGGGATTGTACTATCAAGGAAAAGTAGACAGACCTAGATTTCCTCGTTACAGAAAGTCTGGAGGTTTTGCCTCTGTGACTTTTCCTAGGCAAGCTTTAACATACAAAGAAGGGCTATTTTACCCTTCCGTTAGCAAAGAAAGTAAGCCTGAGTTGTTAACTCAAATAACACTCTCGCCACCAGATTTTATTGACCCTGACTGGGTCAAAGAGGTCACTGTTCGTCCTTGTTACGGACAGTTGTGGATAGACTGGGTCATTGATGATAGGAAACAACCAATAACCGATAATCCAAGACTTGATTACTCTCAAGCTATCGGAATAGATCACGGTGGCGATAACTGGCTAACCTGCGTTTCAACGTTAGGAAAAAGCTTTATTATCGACGGTCGAAAGCTCAAATCAATGAATCAGGGGTATTGTCGCCTTGTCGCTAAATACAAATCTGGAAAACCGGAAAAGTATTGGGATTCCCATCTAGACAAAATTCAACTTAAACGAAATAATCAGATGCGGGATGCCATTAATAAGGCGGCTCGATTCATAATTAATCGCTGTCTAAATGATGGCATTGGGAATATAGTAATAGGTTGGAATGAAGGACAAAAAAGTCGTCCCAATATGGGGAAAAGCAGCAATCAAAAGTTTGTGGTAATTCCCACTAATAGATTAATTGAAAGACTGAAACAACTCTGTCCTGAATACGGAATTAAATTAATAATTATTGAGGAGTATTATACGAGTAAAGCGTCTTTCTTAGATAGCGATCTATTACCGAAACACGGTGAAAAACCCCAAGGATGGAAGCCATCAGGAAAACGAGTTAGACGTGGTCTTTATAAGACATCAAACGGAAACCTGATCAACGCAGACTGCAACGGTGCAGCCAATATTATCAGGAAAGTAACTACACAGCTAATCGACCTAGCCAAGGTGGGTAGAGGGATTTTGACAGTCCCACATAGATATGATTTATTCACTGACCTGTCTAGATCATATCGAAATAAGGGTGGAGCGGTACGGATTCACCCTACCGCGTAACATCCTGTGAGAATCCCCCGTGTTTTAACCGGGGGAGATGTCAATTCTTTTTAATAGAAATTAATGATGGTACAAAAGCAGGAAGTCGTAGATGAATTATCTTTGCTTGATTAAACAAGCCATCTTTGATTAGGTGAGACAGAGGCTGAGGTCTGACATTATAAATCTTGTTGTCTATCACTTTTACTTTGCCTTCTTCTTGCTCGAAGAAACCCGATTGTAATAACTGGTTAAAATAGTACTGGTCAGCAAAATGTCCGGCTCTCATATCTGAGTCATCTTGTTCTGACATCAGAGTGATCCAGCCATCTATCATTTTAGTAATGAATTGGCTTTTTTTAAAGGCGAATACTCCTGTATTCATGGTTTTAGGGGATTCATAGCCAAGATATTTATAGGGTGGCTTACTATAGTCGATATTAGGAGTTTTTGCTATACAGAAATCACAGTCATTTAGAAAGGAAAAGATTTCAGAAATATCTCCAACGACCAAAGTGTCTGTATCAAGAAATATAGTTTTTTGATAAGGGCTCTTTTTTAAGATTTCAACTTTTAGTTTATGAGGATTTTTCTGATCCTTTAAGGGATAAACTGTACAACCATCTAACTCTCCTATAGGGCAATCGGTAAATAGAGAGATGGGAAGAGTAGGATTGGATTTCTTCAAAAACTTATAAGCGTTAATAAATTCTTGTTTAAATTTTTCACCAATGGCTAAATAAATGACACCACAGTCGTGGCTTGTGTCATTCTTTTGACTAGGGTTTCCAGGGAAACCTTTACTATGGTGTTTATACACACCTTCTAATAAAGCTTCGGCAAAATTATCTTCTGACCACTGGAAGTTAGGGTTAAGGGACATCCCTAAGCGATACTCAGCTACTGCTTCAGCGGCCATTCCTTTTCGGGCTAGGGCTTTTCCTAAGGTGATATGATACTGATGGTGATCTCGGTTAAGTTCAATCGCTTTACGGTAAGATGCGATCGCAGCTTCGAGATGACCTTGTTTCTCCAAGACTTCCCCCAAGTTGTGATGAGAGGAAGATATGGTGGGGTTAAGCCCAATCCCACGACGGTAAGCAATGATAGCTTGATCAAGCTGACTATTTGCTGTATAAGCTTCCGCTAATTTATGCTGAAAGCCGCAGAAGTATTGTGCTTTTGCGGGTATGGCCAGTACATCAATTCTCTGAGTGTTGAGGCTAGTCTTTGGTTGTATTGGTTGTAACTCGTAATCATGTCGCCTCAGAAAATCGTAAATCTCTTGTCGATTCCCGAGGGTTCGTTTAAATACATTCTCGTTAATCTCAATCACCATCCGAGGTTGATGTTGATATATGGTCTCTTCCCCTCCTTTGAGGGCTTTTAACTCCCAACCTTCTACATCAAACTTGATCAAGTCTAGCTGGGTAAACTCAAAGGAATCTAATGGAACAGCTCGAATGGTTTGTGAGTTCTCTGAATAGGAGCAAAAACTCTCTCCTGTATTCGGTCTAATCACCAAATTCAGGGTTTCTTCTTGGTCTGAAAGAGCATAGTTATAGGATTCTGCCCCTGGTACATTTAACCTAAGACATTCATAAGCTTCTGGGAGGGGTTCAAATCCTAACACTCGACCAGTTATCCCAACTTTATTCAAGTAAGCAATGGTGTGATCGCCAATGTTAGTACCAACATCGATGGCAACACCACCCCTTGGTATATGGGGTAAAATCTCCTTCAGCAGTGATTGATCGTGATCTAAGCGTCCTACTTTTGGGATTAATTGAGTCCTATAGGTATCATCTGCAATTAATGCAATACCATTCCAAAATTTGATTGCCATAGTTAGGTTTTAAAGGGAACAGGGAATAGGGAGTGGGGAGTAGGGAGTGGGGAATAGGGAATAGGGAGTAGGGAGTGGGGAATAGGGAAAAAATCCTGGACTTTTATAGAGTAGTTATGAGATAGCGTTTTATCTGGGTTTTAAACACACTTCTTGCCTTCAAAGTTTAGCATGTATGCCTCTTGCCTTTTGCCTCTTGCCTTCAAACTTTTTCCATATCCGCTATTCCCTATTTCCTATTCCCTATTCCCTATTCCCTATAATACTCAAGATACTTCTCTCATTTTAAGCCAAAAGGAAGCTCCTCCTTTATCAACACCAGTCATTTTTGGGGATTGCCAAAGGGATGAAAGTATCAGTTTTAAGTAGGGATCGTAAGCGATGAAAGTGTTTGGCAAAATAATATCAAATTTACTGCCTTCTGCCAAGATGTAGGCGGCTAATACATACTGTTCAGAATAATGGCGTTTGTCCCATTTTTGAGGATAATCATAGGGCAAAAATATATCATGAAACTCGACAATTACACCTGGCTTTAATTTGTACAAAATATCTAAAAATACTACTGTAGCATCGGAATTCATAAATATTCTATGGGAATTATCTACAAATAATATATCCCCAGATTCTAGTTGGTCGAACAGAGAAATATCGACATTTTCGACGGGATTTCTAATCACTTCATCACAGATTAAATCAATTTCTGCTCTCGGCTGAGGATCGATAGATATAATCTTAGTGTTTAGTCCACCATCTTTGATCGCTTGTCTAGCGAATTTTGTAGAGTTTCCTGACCCAACTTCCAAATAGAGTTTAGGCTTATTCAAGCGAATAAAACTATAAAGGGATACGGCATCAAGACCAGGGAGCCAGGGATTGAAGAGTGATGGCTCGGTAGAGTGCTCTTTTATTGATTTATTGGCGAATTTTAGCAGATTTTCCTGGTATTGCAAAAAGCTATTTAGATAAGTTTTATAAGTCTCTCTCCCTCGATTAATTATTTCATACAGTTTGGGATGAGGAGGCTTACCATACCCATATCTCGATTTTTGATTTATGGGATAATTGAAGTATAGGAACATTCCGTTATAGGATTTTTCAGTTTTCATTTTTGATAGCAGTTATCAATTTGGTGAGGTAGTTTTGTCTTGGGGAGTCGGGAGTCGGGAATCGGGAATCGGGAATCGGGAATCGGGAGTCGGGAATCGGGAGCAAGGGGAAGAAAATTGACTTTACTTTATAAGTATTAGAAACGCTAGATCAAGGTTTAAGGTTTAAGATTGACTATGGTCTTTTTCCTCTTGGCTCTTGCCTCTTGCCTTCCCCTCCTGGGAGGGGTTAGGAGTGGGTGCCTGTTCCCTACTCCCTATTCCCAGATCCGCTGTTCCCTATTCCCTATTCCCTATTCCCTATTCCCAGATCCGCTGTTCCCTATTCCCTACTCCCTATTCCCTATTCCCTAGTTTGCCTTGTTTTTCCAAAACCCTGGTCAACTGAGCGTTTACTTCATAATTTTCGGGTTGAATCTGGAGGGCGATTTGGTAGAAAATGATGGCTTGGTCTAACTGATTTTGTTTAACTAATGTATTGCCTAACTGTAGATACAGTTCAGGATCGTTGGATTTTATCCCTAATGCTTTGTGATAATTATCGAGATTATCTGGATTAGTCCGAATGGCTCGACGATAACAGCTCATTGCTTGATCTAAATCTACCTGGACTCTTTCTCGAAGCACATTTCCTAATTTTTCGTGTATCTCGGGGTCATGTGGGTTTAACTGTATGGAGCGGCGGTAGGAGGCTACCGCCTGATCGGATTTTCCCAATTGAAGCAATACACTTCCTACACTACTGTGTAACTGAGGATGGCCTGGATTTAATTCAATAGCACTGCCATAGGCGCTAAGGGATTCATCCCAACGCTGGAGTTTGCTGAGGGCGTTTCCTAAGTTTTGGTAAAATTCAAAGTACTGATTGGAGCATAGGGCTATGGCTTGGTTTAAGGCTGCTACTGCTTCGTCTAATTTGCCGTATTCGGTTAAGGCTAGCCCTAAATTATGGTGAGACCAGGGATTGTAAGGATTTAGTTCTATGGCTCGCTGGTAAGCTGTTGCTGCTTCATGCCAATTCTGTTGGGTTAAGAGTAAATCCCCTAACCAATGGTAAGATTCACAACAGTTGGGATTGATATCGAGAGCATAGCGATAGGCTGCGATCGCTTCTGCTATTTTTCCCTGTTCTCGCAAACTATCTGCCCATTGGTGAGCGGCTAGCCAAGGGTCTTCTGATGGAGGTTCATAGTCTGGTTCTTGCCACTGTCCCAATGCTTCCAATGCTTTGCGCAAGGGGTAGTATAAATCAGGATTTTCTGGACTGAGGTCAATGGCACGACCATAAGCGGTAACTGCTTCCTCCCAGTGCTGGAGTTGGGTTAGAGCCTCCCCTAATTTTTGGTAAAACTCAAAGTACTGATTGGGGGATAGGGCTATGGCTTGTTGATAAGTGGCTACAGCTTCTTCTAGCTTCCCTTGTTGGGCTAAGGCTAAGCCTAAATTATGGTGAGTCCAAGGATTGTAGGCATTGAGTTCTATGGCAGATTGGTAAGCGGCTGCAGCTTGATCCCAATTCTTGTTTTCTCGATATAAATCCCCTAGCCAATGGTGAGACTCAAAGCGGTCGGGATTGCTTTCAATCGCATCGCAATAGGCTGCGATCGCTTCTTCCAATTGTTTGGTTTCTCGCAGAGCATCGGCTAAGCTCTCTTTAACCCCATTGATGGTGGGGTTAATGGTTATAGCCTGACGGTAAGCGGTAATGGCCTCATACCATCGAGTTTGCGAGCTCAGACTATCCCCGAGATTTCGGTAAACCCAAGCTGGCTGGTCTTGATTGAGTGCGATCGCATTTTGGTAAGAGCCGATGGCATCGTCTACATTTCCCTGTTGCTGCTGACATTGTCCCAAGTTACCATATACTATTATCCCATTTTCCGGGTCACACTGACTTGCTTGCTGGTAAGCAGAAACCGCTTCATCAATTAGATTGGTCTGCCTCAGAGCATCTCCGAGATTTTTGTAGATCCAAAACGGATGGCTAGGATTGAGTGCGATCGCATTTTGGTAGGATGCGATCGCGTCGTTCAAATTGCCCTGTCGTGCTTGAGCTTGTCCTAAATTGTGATAAAAGTCTGGATGGTCTGGCTCGAACTGCATCGCCTCCTGGTAAGCCACCATCCCCTCATCCAGTTTTCCTTGAGCCGTCAGAGCATCCCCGAGATGTTTGTATACCCAAAACGACTGTTGAGGATTGAGGGCAATTGATTTTTGGTAGCTTGCGATCGCCCCTTCTAAATCCCCCTGCTGAGCCTGAGATTGTCCTAAGAGGTGATAAATTCCTGGATTATCTGGCTGTAACTCAATTGCTTCCTGGTATGCTGCAATTGCTTCACTCTGTTGTCCTTGCTGTCTCAATTGGTTCGCAATACTTACAGAAGTCTCAACCATAGCTAGTTTTTGCGGCGGCATCCTAATAGTGTTTTTAAAAACTGTTATTGAACGATGCTTAAAAAATTGTGTTCGATATAACAGTTTCTGATCGAATTGATTATGGTATTTTAACAATTTCGCCAAAACTATATTTTAGCTAATCGCTTATAAGTTATCAATTCTATTTTTTTCTCTAATAACAATACCATCAATATCAAGGATTAGCAAGCAGCACCATGGCTCAACCGTTGTATATCAAGCCCGAGATTCCAGCAACCCTAGGCATCAGCATTTTCACGGTGCCTAAGCCTTTTCTAGGTAAGATTGGTATCATCCAGCACAACGCCATTACCAGCTGGACTTTGCTCAAACCCAAGCCACAAATCATTTTATTTGGTGATGAAATTGGTACATATGCGATTGCTCAGGAGTTAGGACTTGATCATGTTCCTGATATCGAGTGCAATAGCTATGGCACTCCTCTACTGGATAGTGTATTTGCTCAAGTCCAGGAACAAGCAACTTACGATATCATCACTTACATCAATGCTGATATTATTTTACTGAAGGATTTTTCCCAAGCTATTCAACAGGTCTACCAACACCTAGATACATTTTTAATCACTGGAAGACGCTGGAATCTTGACTTGTCCAATCCCATAGAATTTCAGTCTCCCAACTGGGAAGACACCCTGTGTCAACAGGTCAATCAAACCGGTTGTTTAGGTGCTCATGATGCTAAGGATTACTTTATCTTTCCTAAAAATTTATTCCCTACTATCCCTAAGTTTGCGGTAGGACGGGGATATTGGGATACCTGGATGGTAACTACTGCTGCTATGAAGGGTTATCCCATAGTCGATGCCAGCGAAGTAGTGATGGCAGTGCATCAAAATCATAGCTACGGTCATCTGATGGGGGGCAAAAATGAGGCCCATATGGGCAAGGAAGCGCAACAGAATAAAACCATTGGCAATGTCCAAGCACAAGGCACCATTGCTGACAGCACCTGGCAGCTAAAACCCTGGCATCATCACGATTCACCACGAGTTAGTGTAATTATTATTAGACGTCTTTCAGACGTTGGGAACAGGGAACAGGGAACAGGGAACAGTGGACAAGAATTCAGGGAAACAGTATCAAAAAACTACTTTGGCAAGAGGTCTATTATTCTTCAAAACAATAGCGCGATAGTTGAGCGAGCAGTGGAGAGTGTGCTGGCTCAAAACTATTCCGACTATGAAATTATTGTGGTGGATGGGGCTGGTAATAGATCCCCCCTAGCCCCCCTTAATAAGGGGGGAATTGTTAATCAGGGGGGGAATCGTTACTATCAGAAGCGGTATAAATCAGTAAGTGTAGGGGAATGCGATCGGCCTACGGCCACGCTACGCGAACGCGGTCTTGAGATGGCTCAAGGGGAATTTGTCACCTTTCTCGATAGTGACAGTGTTTTACTACCAGATGCCCTAGAGAAACAAGTAGCAGCATTTGATCGGGAATCCTCTACCCTGGATTTACTATTGAGTGGGTGGCAACTGGTTGAGGGAGACAAGATCACCCACGTGACGCCATGGCAAGACTTACCAGATTTAGAAGACTTACACATCTGGAAGTTAGGGAAACTGTGGCAACCGTTGCGTCAAAGTAATAGTATGTTTCGTCGCAGTCGTTTAGACCTAGTAGGAGGCTTCAATACGGACTTAAATCAAGACGCTGCCATGGTAGAAATAATATTAAATTTAGTATTTTTGAGAGGAAGTCGAGCCCTCTGGTTGCCAGAAGCAACTTGTAGCTATTCTGGGCAAAGTAATACTATTGAGAAACAGTCTACTCCAGTTGCTGAAGATATGAAAGAGGTGATTGATAGTATCTTTAAGCAACCAACAGTCAAGGGATGGATGCAAAAATTAAAAGCTAGAGCCTATCCTAAGGGAGTAGGGAGTAGGGAGTAGGGAGTAGGGAATCGGGAATTAAGAATGCGCGAATTTAGAATGCGCGAATTTAGAATTATGCCTTCACCATTCTACATTCTTAATTCACCATTCTGCATTCTACATTCTTAATTCACCATTCTGCATTCTACATTCTTAATTCTCATACCCATACTTAATCAAGATAGCTTCAAAACATTCATTAAGCTTATCAATAGTGGCAGGTTGCAATTTTTCCTTATAATCCCCTGGGGTAACCTTACGGATGTGTGATGCGGGATTTTCTTTAGTTGGAAAAATATCGTGCTTCTTAGCTATTTCCTCTAGTTTACTATCCTCAATATCTAAGTCTAAAAACCCGATAATATCCCCAACCCACTGACGCTTATTGAAAACGATATCTTCATACCTAAATAGTTTGAATAACTGATCTTCAATCTTGCTGTACCTTTGAATTATTTTGCGAAATATAGGTGCTTGTTCAATCGCATACTGGTCTATATCCATGTCTTGTAGTCGCTGGCGATTTTTTGAAAGGGTATCACCTATCTTACCTGGGGGAATAACATGACTGTTCTTCATGGAAAAATAATGGGATACTACAATATCCCTAGGATCGCGGATTAGTAAGATCTTTTTAAAGCCGCTCAAATCGAAATCATTAAGATAGGTAGGGAGATATCGAGAGCCGTAAAAGCCATATCCAGTTTTGACAAAAAGGTCACATATATCCTTACCAAAGGCACTTTCTTCTACTCCTTGATTAAAGGAAGTTTTGGCAACACTAATCAGTGGTATTTTTAGGGTAAAACAGATATCTTCAATAATTTTGTCCTGCATCACACTCCCTGATTTGTGGAGCGCGAAGACGAAAAAACTAGGAAGATCACCAGGGGGAGGTACCTCAAGAGAAACTTTCTGATTGTCTCGTGTATATATAATTTTTTCCATTAACCCTCTTCAAAAACGGTTCCCTATTCCTTACTCCCTACGGTTGCATCTCATATTTGCTGTTTGACTCGGTGGTGCCTTACGGGACGGACTTTTTAAACCCAGGCGTTGAAGCGAAAAATTAGGGCGAGCCCGTCCCTAAGGCACCCTACGCAACTAGCTACTGAATAATCTCCCATTAGCCTTCAGCTGGTCCAATGGTAACCGATTTTACTAATAGGCTAGCTAATCTCGAATCAATAGATGATAACTTACCTACCCCTGGTGATTCGATCGATAGCACAAATGGAGCGTTTAAGGTTACGCGGCCAGAGGGAATAATTCCTTCAAACACCCAAGATTTATCGGATTGTTCTTGAACCTCTCCATCAATAGCGTTGCCATTTACCTTAACTAGCATATCGCTAATAAACCGTTTCTCAACCGCCATTATTCCTGAAACTCGCACTTGCAGCGGCTTGATAGTATTAATACCGTCAATAATCACACTACCTACCTTCTCCATCCAGCGAACTGGTGTTCCATTTAATGTCTCAGGTGATAACCAACCGATCCCGTTAAGATGCTTATCCATGAGGATGGATAATTCATGGCGTTCGCGCAACGGTTCCCAATCGAGTTGCTCTGTAAATGTAATTCCCTCAATCAGTACCCCTAAATGACGATTGGACTGATCAACATGATAGGTCTCGGTCTTCAGGGAAAATAAATTGAAGCCTTCAAGTAACGAAATGGGTAGGGTAAATACATTAACTTGATCGATCCCAGAGTGATGCACTGCTACCCGCAATCCTAACTTACCCTGTTGCCAAACTTCAAGGAACTGACCCTGGGACACATTACGGCAGGCCATGACTAGCTGACCTTTCCTGGAATTATCGGCAATGATGGCAAACTCCCCCTCTGGCCACAGTAACCACTGACTGGGACGAAAAAGACCAATTTCTGGTATTGGTTGCTCTAATGCTCCAAAACCCTGACGGGTATAACCTTGAATACCAACCCCAGAGATAATACTACTGTTGTTTTTGGGAATGCCGCTTTTAATCGCTAGGGGTTGAGTAAGTTTCGGAGAGTCTACTAAAAATTTACTTGCCCTGGGAATTTGGAGCTGATCGACCCAACCGCTTTGGTCTAAGGCCACCATAAAACTGTGATAGCTCGACTGTAAGGAGAAGTGGTTGGCAATATACATAGCTGCGGTTTTCCCCAACAGGTCTAATTTGTGGGGGTCATAGTATAGTTCTTTGATTACCTTAGCTAAGGCTTCTGGGGTTTTTTGGGTCACTACTCGTCCTGACACTCGATTCAAGATGGCTTCTTTGACACCACCTACTCCATAGCCAATGGCTGGTGTGCCACAGGCTGCTGCTTCTATAAAGGTTTGACCAAATGCTTCTTGAAGGGATGGCCCAATAAATACATCGGCAGCGCTGTAGTAACATGCTAGTATAAAGGGGTTATCGATATATCCTGTACTCCAAACATTAAGGTTTTCTGCGATCGCAGAGCCATGACCAAAAGTAACAAGTAGGATATTATCTAGATTGGCAATGTCTAGGGCTTTTAGTAAATACTTAACCCCTTTGCGCTGATCCTTTACAGATTGACTACCAGTGAGTATAATAAATTTGTCGTGAGGTAAATTCAGCTGGCTCCGACATTCATCTTGGTCTAAGGGCCTAAAGATATCTAAATCGATGCCATAGTAAATGCTCTGAAATTTACTTTCGCATTCTTGAAAATTCCGCCGAGGCTGGTGATAGTCAAAGGCATAACGAGCCCAATTAGTGGTCCAGTGACTATCCCCTAGCACTAACACAGATTTATAGCTCCCTAAAAGCCGATGTTTTTTACGAAAAGCATCGGCTATTTTCTCTGATGCTAAGCTCGGGTACTCATGGCTAGTGGGACATTCGTGATCACATAGGGTGGTGTAATTTTCACAATCCCCTACATAAGCACAGCGTCCGGTAAGTAACCACTGGTCGTGCATCACAAAGATGGTGGGGAAATTACTGGTAAGTATTTCCAAAATATCCAAGGGATTAGTCATATTATGGATATTGCCCACTACGACTAAATCTGGATTGAGACTAGCAATTAATTCATATACCTCTGACCCTGTGCAGTCTACGGGAGTCAATGACCAGTCTAATGTGCCAGCAACGGGAATTACTTGATGTCCTGCTAAGGCTAAGGATTTGGCAATGCGTTGGTGAGCAATGCCAGCCCCTCCGAGAAATCCGGTATCGTTGAAGCACACAATGCGCAGGCTGTGGCGTTGCCCAGGCTCTTCTGTCGCTTCAGACTTAGGACAGTTAAATTTAGTTCGTAGAGCCTCTGATACTAATAGTAATTCCGGCTCATACTTATCTTTAGTGCTAGTCTTTTGGTTGTCATGGATACGGTATTGAGCCACTGGATAACCAATTACCTGTAAGGTGGCTCCCTTGGCTGCAAATCGCGCCCACAACTCGTAATCCATACTGTAGAAGAGAGATTGATCTACTGATGCACCACACTTTTCCCAAATGGTGCGGGTAAACATGACTTCTGGCTGATAGAAGAATTTCCCTGTTAGCCAATTCCTTTCTACATCTAAGATTTCTTCAAGGGACATCAGTCCATTAGCACAGGATGTCAAGTGTTGCTCTAGGGCTACGCCATCCTTAAACAGTTGACAGACACCGGCTACGACATCAGCACCACTGGTATAAAACCCTAGGGCTACCCTATATAAGGCTCCTGGGGCTAATCGGTCATCACTATTAAGCCACGTCAAGATTTCTCCAGATGCGATCGCAAATCCTTTGTTCAAGGCTTCACTTTGGCCACTATCCGGTTCACTAACCACATAGGTAAGGTGGTCTCGATATTGATTAACAATGGTCATGGTTTCATCAGTAGAGCCCCCATCAATCAGGATGTGTTCGACATTGGGATAGTGCTGATGAATCACTGATAATATAGTTTCTTCGATAAACTCACCTTGATTCATCGAAGGGGTAACAATCGATATCTTTGGCCAGGGGCTGCCATCGGGGAGAGTTTGAGGGGGATGATAGGGTTGAAGGAAAACGTGAGGCCACTTAGAGCTATCGTCTTTTGTCAATCGCTTTGAATTGATTGGTTCCAAGAGCCACCTAGAGCTATCGTCTTTTGTCAATCGCTCTGAATTATTAAGCTCTGAATTATTATCTTCTGAATTACTATATCCTTTTCGTTCTAAGGCTTCCCCTAAATTCTGGTATACGGAAACATGAAGACTGGGGTCAATATCAATGGCTTGTTCGTAACAGATAATTGCTTCATCCCACTCGCCAATTCTGGCTAAGGCTTCACCGAGATGACTATAGGCCTTAGCAAAATTCGGGTCAAGTTCGATAGCTTTACGATAGGATGCGATCGCATCAAGCCACTGTCCAGTTTTTGCTAAGGCTTGTCCCAAGTTGTAATAAGACCAAGGCCAATCGGATTTCACCTCAATCCCATGGCGATAGGCAATAATTGCTTCATCCCACTGCTCCAAGGCTTGTAGAGCATCACCTAAATTTTGATAAGACCACGGGAAATCTGGCTTGAGTTCAATGGCTTGTCGGAACAGATCGGCTGCTTCTTGCCACCGTTCCAATTTAAGCAAAGCATCGCCCATGTTGTTATAAGACCAGGAAAATTCTGGCTGTATCTCAATGGCTCGACGGTAAGCTGTTACTGCTTCTTGCCACCGTTGCTGCTTAACTAAGGTATCTCCTAAATTATGATGGGCTTGTCCAAGACTCGGTTGCAGTTGAGTGGCTTTGAGATAACAAGAGTAAGCTTGCTCCCATGCTTCCTGGTCTGTGAACAAGTTTCCTAAATAGAAGTAAGCTTTAGCATCTTGGGGATTGTTTTGAACTGCCTGTTGATAAAGGGTTAGCAGCTCTTGCTCTTTTCCTTGGTTTTTTAGCAAATCCCCTAGTCGATGGTAAGCCTCAGATAAATTAGGTTTCAATTCAATTGCCTGACGATAACACGCGATCCCTTGGGCTAATTTCCCAAGGCTTGTTAAGGTATGACCGAGATTGAAGTGTTCTTCAGCCGATACCGTATTCGGTTCCAATGTCAGAGCTTGATACCAATAATCTGCTGCTGCCTCTGATTGATTGGTTTGAGTTAGAACTTTTGCTAAGTTACGGTAAGCTCCAGCAAAGCTGGGATTAATTGCGATCGCTTTTTGATAACATGCGATCGCATCAAGCCACTGCTGCCGCTGAGCATAAGCACTGCCTAAATTTGCCTGGATTTTAGCTGAATCTGGATTTTGTTGAGCTGCTTTTATAAACGATTCAAGGCTTTGATCTCGGTCTAGATTAGACTGGGAGGCTCTAGAGTTAGGAAGTTGCAGGAAATGATTGCCGCCGCAGAGTCGTGGTGTGCGATCGCGGATTTTGTCTAATGGCTCTCGGTCTAATGGCTCTTGGTCTAATGGCTCTCGGTCTAATTGGTCTGGCTTTAATTGCTCTGAGTCTAATCGTTCTGGAGCAGTAGGGATAGGCTTTACCGTTTCATTGCTGGGATTAACGGTAATTTGAGATGGGCTAGGCACGATGGCAACAGTTGACGCTTTTATCGCCCCTCCTCTGTAACGTAATGGTGGATTGATGGACACCTGCTGCTGCTTCTGGTTGTCTACCTTCTGGTTGTCTACCAATTGAGGCACAATAGCTTGTTTCAGGGCATCAGACGAGTTAGCTTGATTGTGGGTGTGACCATTTAACTGACCATTTAACTGACCATTTATTTGACCATTTATCTTAGAAGCTGTTAACTTAGAACCGTTCCGATAGAATTGGAGTAATTTACGATAGTAAGCATTTGCCTCTTGCCATTTCCCCTGGCGATTCAAGGCTTCTGCCAGGTTTTGGTAAGCTATCACCGACTGGGGATTCCGGTCAATTACCTGGCGATAACAAGCGATCGCTTCTGTTACCAGACCTTCCTTAAATAACTGATTTCCTAGATTAAGGAAGTCCTCTGGTTTAGATTTATCCAACTCTAGCATCAGCTGATGATAACAGCATTTAAGGACTTCCTGTTGGTTTCCCAGCTCAGTCCATACTTTAGCTAAGTTGCGATAAGCCCCAACCAAATCGGGTTTTAGGTTAATCGCCTTTTGATAATAAGCGATCGCATCTTCCCACTTCTGCTTACCAGCATACAAGCTACCGAGATTAGCATAAACTTCCGCAAAATCCGGCTCAATTTCCAAAGCTTGGCCATAGTAACCCATAGCTTGAGTAGTCTGACCCATGAACTGTAGCGCATTTCCCCAAATCTTGTAAGCCTGGGCTGTATCTGGGGCAATTTTAATGGCTCGCTCACAGGCCGCGATCGCCTGTTGCCATTGTCTTTGCTTCAAGTAAGTCTGCGCCTGTTGTAGATAAACCGTGACTGCTTCCAAAAGACCTCCTGACTGATATTGTTTACAGTGGCGCTCACTAGAGCTAGGAACAGATTGACCTATAGATAATTTTCTTGATTGTGAGTGATCTAACTCGATGGTTTCTAGTCCAGCCAATTTAATTGCTTTGCGATAGTAAGCAGTGGCTTGCTCTAATTGACCTTGTTGCTTCAACGTTGCTCCTAGACGTTGGTAACCCAAACTCGATTTAGGGTCTAGTGCAATTGCCTGGTGATACTGGGTCACTGCTTGATTTAGTTGACCTTTTGCCCACAGGTAATCCCCATGATTTATAAATGATTCCGCTGTTTTCTGTTCTCCTGCTAGGGGAATATTTTCTAGTGGTGATGCTCCTGTGGAGCCCCTAAGCGCACGCTGATTATTATTTTGATTATTGTTTTGTTCTCTAGATGCTTCTGATGTCGATAACCAGTTAACTAACCCAACAGGGGGGAGATGACCATTATTCCCATGCCAATGGGGATAATGGAGTCGATGGGGAGTGAGCAAGGTATCTTCTGCCATTGAGGGCAACAGATGATGTTTGGGAGATGGCGAACTAATCAGAAAGTATCGTTTGAGTCGATGGAACATTTCCAAAGGCAACAGAGAACAGCTGATCTGGTCGGGAGTCGGGAGTAGTAAGCTGTTCGGCATTTATTTTGATCGCTCACAAGCCTTGCTGTAAGAGGTCTAGGCTTCAAAAATCCCAATTTAAATGCGCGACAGCTTAGTCAAGAACTAATTATTAGATATCGCTATGAATTATATCTAATAATTTTTAAAAAATGGGTTAATCAGTTATTGATAACTTGGTTTTATTAACAACATTATTAGCAAAGGAAATAATTAGCATATCAGTCGCTATTATAGCTGTTATTGGTTTAACTATTAAGCAGCGGTTTACCGAATTTTCACACAACTTTTACAGACGCTTCATACTATATTTTTCAAAAGAGTTACTTTATAAACAATCTCTGATACTTAAGTAAGCCATGATAAAAATAGTGGTTGGGGTAATGGGGCCTGGTGACAAGGCGACTACTAGTGACATTAATCGTGCCTATCATCTCGGTCAACTCATTGCTGATAATGGCTGGGTACTGCTGACCGGTGGCAGAAATGTGGGAGTAATGGATGCTGCCAGTCGGGGAGCCAAAATGGTTGGTGGGTTAACTATTGGTATTTTACCCAGCAACGACACTAGAGCCATGTCTGATGCGGTCGATATTGCCATCGTTACGGATATGGGCAATGCTCGCAATAGCATTAATGTACTCTCTAGTGATGTGGTGATTGCCTGTGGAATGGGAATAGGAACAGCATTGGCCAAGGCCAAGGAGCATTGCACTATTTGATGATTTGAAGTTCCTTAGTTTTTTTTGGGAATCCTATGACTTATATCAAAGTAGTTTAAGTAAGGCTTCCATTTGTTTCAGACTTAGGCTAGATGACAAAAAAACATAACAAAAATCAGGAATATTTAATTAGTATTTTTTAAAAAAACAAACACTATTTTAATGGAAATTACGGAAGTAAAACTTATCCTTCAGTTCTATATTGGTTGAAATAAGTCCCTTGGATATCGCTAAATCATTTTCCTATTGATAGGAAAAACTAAAGAAAGGAGTGTAACGGTTTCGGACAATGCTAAAACTTAAATCTCTAGGCTTATCTATTCTTGCCGCATCAGTTGTTTTGCATAGTCAAGCACTTGCCTCTGTGCCCGAGTTTGTAGTCAAGGATTTTACTGACTTTTATTTTTGGCAGGTTAATCCAGAAATGTCAAACAATAGTCTTAAGTCTGACCAAACACAGTACAACCAAGAGTGGTTAGCTATTAAAGAAACGTTGAAAAACAGGATTGTCTGGAGGAAATTACCTAGCTGTGAGAGTTATACTGATCAGAAAAACCATGCTGATGATCTAAACTATAGTTATTTCGTGAATGATAACCAGGAAACAATTACAGCATTAATAGATGCGGTGTTCTATGCCCGTCACCCTGAGTTAAAAGGTCGTAAGATTAAACCAAGCGAAACCCAGCTAATTCGAGAGTGGAACTTGATCAAGCAGAGTGTTTCATCCTATAGTTGGTGTTAGTTATAGCAATTCTACGACTTGTGAGGTACAAATATCTAGGTTTTAGGGAGCAGGGAGCAGGGAAGAAAGAGAAAATCCTGTGTACCTCATGAGTCCTAGAAATGGTAGAGCTGGTCTTGCTTAATAATAGAATGAATTGAAAAGCTTTGTGGAATAGGCATCTTGCCTGTTACTATTTTAGTGTTGCTTAATAATGGAATGAATTGAAAAGCTTTGTAGAATAGGCATCTTGCCTGTTTCTAATCTTTTTTGGCATCTTGCCTGTTCCTATTTTGGGGTTGCTTAACATTTTAAAATTCAGCAACCCCAAACATTTGTTACAAAAGTTTTTAAAATATGCTATAATAAAATATTTTTTGTGCTATAATATAATCATGCCATGAACGTTAAAACGTTCCATGGTAAGAGCCAGCCGACAGATTCTCCAAGGTCCCAAGGCTGGCTCTAGATCCCTCATCAAAAGAGACAAGATTTATTATGACTTACTACCACCGCCTACACCCGTGGGCTGTTGTTCGGCTATTGCCGCAGATGCAACGGGTCGTTGTTGCTCGGTTCCGCAATCGGTCTAATGCAGAAGGGCACTTAAAGGCTCTGAAACGGTTGATGCCGGATGCTGAATTTGTGATTGTGTTTGATATTGGCTTTGATATTGGCAATGATTCTATGGGTGAAGAATCTAGGGATGACCGGGAATAGAGAATAGTTGAACGCGCACGCGTGGCCAAAGGCCAAGGTTGTTAGGTTGAAGGTTTTCAGGTTGAAGGTTTTCAGGTTGAAGGTTGTCAGGTTGAACGCGAACGCGTGGCCTTTTGGCCAAGGTTGAAGTTAAGCCGTTTTGCCTTTAAATTAGATAGTCTTCCTTTAGAGAAAAAAACCTAGTCAATCACAGCAAGAGCTTCAAGCGTTGGTAACTAGTAATAAAAAAACTTGACAAATACTTTTATGTATGTATTCAAGAAGCTGAGCCTCTATAATGCCAATCACAGCAATAGATTTAAGTTTTAGAAAAAATTAATAAAAAAATATTGACAAATAGTTATTTGACTTGTTAGGCACTATTTTTGCAACCAAAAAAGTAAAGAATTGTAAACAAGAAGTGCTGAACAAAAAAAGTTTGGTAATCTAATTAGGGTGGATGTGTTGATTTAAAAAATTGACAGCCACTAAACTTTTAACGATAAAGGATGATTCGATATGCAAAATCAAGAATCCAATACTCAAGTCAAGCCCTTCTTCGCTCGGTTCTTACAAGAGCAACAACCCGCTGCTGATAAATCTCCAGATCCTATGACCGTGAAGTATCCTTCTGATCAGGAAGATTAATAAGGAAGATTAAGAGGTTCTTTTGAAGAGGTAGCACCCTCAACAAAGGACTGAATAATCTATCAGCAGTGGTCGTGTGTAGTGAATAAATGCACGACCACTTACTTAATCTAATTAAAATCATAAAAATATAACGATTGCGCTTTCCCAATGGAAAAGAAAAAGTTTTATGTCTTCGTCCGGTGACTTAATTTTATTACTTACCCACAGTGGTGACTTTTTCACAATAGATCGAGTAGCAGAAGCCTTGTCAAAAAAAGGGGCGCGACCATTTCGCTTCGACACAGATAAGTTTCCCCTAGACGTACAACTAAGAGCACAGTTTGATCAATCCCAGAGCAGCTATAGGCTGAAATATGGCGCTGAAGTGATCAGTAGCAAGGACGTAAAAGCAGTTTGGATGCGCCGTATTTGGCAACCTAACCTAGGTGAAAATCTTGATCCCCAGTTCCAAGAAAGTTGTATTCGGGAATCATCAGCGACATTATCAGGACTTTGGGATAGTCTCAGAGGAGTGCGATGGATTGATGATTTAGCAAAAGCCGAAGCTGCCAACAATAAACAGCGGCAATTGCGGGTAGCCTCTGAGGTGGGTCTTGTGATTCCTAAGACTTTAATCACCAATGATCCAGAAGCGGTAAGAGAGTTTTTCCAACAAGTTAAGGGGAAAATGGTAACAAAGCTGTTAAAGGCTTTATCCTACAGTATGGAATATACTCCTTTTTTCCTTTATACCAGTATTGTCAAAGAAGACGATTTGATGGATGCTGAATCATTGCGCTATTGTCCGATGGTGTTTCAAGAGCAAATTCCTAAGCAGTTGGAACTGCGAGTGATATTTGTTCAGGGCAAGGTATTTGTAGGAGCGTTAGATGCCTCTATTTATGAAAAATCCAAGGTTGATTGGCGTAAACCTAATGCTGACGTAGGAGCATGGCAACACCACGAGATTCCTGATGAAATTGTAGATCGAATAAAAGCCTTGATGGACAACTTTGGCTTACTGTATGGAGCCTTGGATTTTATCGTGACACCCTCAGGAGACTATGTGTTTTTAGAAGTTAACCCTGGAGGGGAATGGGGCATGTTAGAACGAGATTTGGAACTCCCTATTTCTAATGCGATCGCAGAAGCTCTGATTTCCTAAAACCTATAGCATTCTTAGAGGTTGTCTGAGAAGTCTCATTTGCAACATCTAAGCCCCCTAAATCCCCCAATTTTGGGGGACTTTTAGAAGCAAATTGACTCTTGTTTCCCCCAAAGTTGGGGGGCTAGGGGGGCAAAACTCAGTATACAAAAACTTTTCAGATATCCTCTTACTACTCCCTACTCCCTACTCCCTACTCCCTACTCCCTTATCAAATAAAATGACAGTATTAATCATTACATTTAGCCAAGACAACGAGAGTATTCCTCTAGTTATCAAAGCCATTGAAGCTCAAGGAGGAAAAGCATTTCGTTTTGATACCGATAGATATCCTACCGAAGTGCAGCTAGATATTTACGAGGGCAATTCTCAGGGAGTAATGATTACGGATGGGGAACAGAAGCTAGATTTGAGTGAAGTGTCCTCGGTTTGGTATCGACGGATGCGCTATGGGAACAAAATTCCTGACACCATGGATCAGCAGTATCGAAACGCTGCAATTAAGGAATGTCGCGTCACTGTTAGGGGTATGATTGCCAGCATCAAGGCATTCCACTTCGACAAAATGTCTAATGTTGATGTCGCTAACAATAAGCAACTACAGCTCCAAGTGGCACGAGAGGTGGGCTTGATTACGCCCCGTACCCTGAGTACCAACAATCCAGAGGCAGTGAAGCAATTTGCCTCTGAATGTCAAGACCAGGGTATTGTTACCAAAATGCTATCTTCCTTTGCTATCTATGGAGAGCAAGGGCAAGAACAGGTTGTTTTCACGAACCCAGTCACAGCAGAGGATTTAGAGCATGTGGAAGGACTGCGTTTCTGTCCGATGACCTTTCAGGAAAAAGTGCCCAAGGCTCTAGAATTACGAACCACGATCGTGGGACACCGTATATTTACTGCTGCGGTGGATTCCCAGAGCTTAGAAGGCTCTACTTTCGACTGGCGCAAGGAAGGTCGAGCCTTAGTTAAATCTTGGAAAGCCTATGATTTACCCGAAGATATTGAGAAAAAGTTGCTCAAACTAATGGCTTATTTTGGTTTAAACTATGGAGCCATTGATATTATTGTTACCCCTGATGGTCGGTATGTATTCCTAGAAGTTAACCCGGTTGGGGAATTTTTCTGGATGGAGACGTTTTCACCCCACTTCCCCATTTCTCAAGCTATTGCTGAAATTCTCCTCACCCATGGGTCATAATGAAAACTGATCAAATCCCTCAAGTTACTAATGATGAAGCAGAAAAGTTACAACAAGAATTAGATAATAATCTAGAAAAATCTGAAGAAAAGCTAGATAATGTTCAAGATACAGATACAGATAATAAGACAGATAATGAAATAGAAAAAGTACCGGAAGAACTAGAGACGCACTTATACCGGCGTCTATTTGACTATGGTTGGCAGCATAAAGCACCATTTATATTCGCGATCGCATTAACTATCTGTGCTTCATTTATCAATTTCTTTATTCCCCAAGTTAATCGCTATGTCATAGATGTAGTTATTCCCGAAAAACAATTTAATATGCTGCCTTGGGTAGGTGTGATTATCCTATCTATGACGTTAGCAGCCGGTGGTTTGCTCTTTTTTCAACTCTATGCAATAAAAGTATTCGGACAAAAAACCATTGAGAGCATTCGCCTAGATTTATATCAACATATTCAAAGTCTATCCATTAGTTTTTTTGAAGGCCAACGCACGGGCGAACTAATGTCACGGTTGGCAAGGGATGTGGAGATAGTCGGGGAATTACTGTCTTCTAATTTAATTGCGATATTAATCGATAGCTTCGCGTTTATTGTCGTTTTTATTTATATCCTTGTCAGTAACTGGCTGCTGGCAATCATGATTGCCCTTACCTGGCCTTTAATCATTTATCTTTTACAATTTTCTCAGAAAAGACTACAAAAAATATATCAATCGGCTAACGATAAAGCTGACTTAATTAGTAATCACTTACAAGATACTATCTCGAATATCAAAATTATCAAGTCTTTTGGTAACGAGCAGTATGAAATTAACCGATTTAGTGAATTTAGTCGTAACTATCGGGAAGAAAATCTTAAGGCAACTCGATTTTGGTCTATATTCGTACCGATTATTAATACCCTTAATGAGCTGGGGAATTTACTGACATTAGTTTTCGGTGCTTGGGGAGTGATGGTTAGCCATCTGACTATTGGGGAATTAGCAGCTCTGTTAACCTATGTCACCCTTTTAAATAAACCGATTAATCGGTTTAATGGATTAGTCAATATTATCCAAAGAGCAGGAGTATCAGCCAAAAGAATTTTTCAGATTTTAGATACTAAAGTAGAGGTTAAAGAGAAAGAAGATGCGATTAAATTGACCTCGGTAGAGGGCAATATCAAATTTGAAGAAATGGAGTTTGCTTATCACAACAACGAGTCAGTGATCAGAAACTTCAATTTAGACATTCAACCAGGCATGTCAGTGGCTTTAGTGGGTTCTTCTGGTTCGGGAAAAAGCACTATTGCTAAAATAGCCGCTCGGTTTTACGATCCCCAAAAGGGACGAGTATTACTTGATGGACATGATCTACAAGATATTACTTTAAGTTCCTTGCGATCGCATATTGGCATCGTGCCCCAAGAAACGTTACTGCTCTACGGCACAGTAAGAGAGAACATAGCTTACGGTAAGCTAGATGCCACAGATGAGGAAATTGAAGCAGCAGCAAAAGCTGCCAATGCCCATGATTTTATTATGGGTTTCCCTGATGGTTATCAATCTATTATTGGTGAGCAGGGTGTGAAACTATCAGGAGGACAGCGACAACGGATTGCGATCGCGCGAGTTTTGCTCAAAAATCCCCAAATTGTTATTTTAGATGAAGCTACCTCGGCTCTAGATTCTGAATCAGAACAACTGATTCAAGAGTCTATTAAACAGCTTTTTAAAGGACGCACTAGCTTAGTGATTGCTCATCGACTGTCTACTATTGCTGATGTTGATTTAATTGTAGTTCTGGAACAAGGTGAGATTGTGGAAACTGGAACTCATAGGGAATTAATTGCTCAAGGGGGAAGGTATGCTTATCTCTATGAACTGCAATTTGTGAAGTCAGGAAATTAAGTACGAAAACTGCAAAAAGGGTGACCAGGTATGGGGTAGATCTGTGAAAGACAATGTTGCCCACCTATTCATTAATGCTATAATTGCCATACCCGATTAAGCTTTAATAGCTATGAGTTCTATCCAGATTACGATACCGGATGAGCGTTTGCAACAACTCCAAGACATTGCAGCTAACCTGAATGTTTCTATAGAAGAGTTAGTGTTGATGAGTGTTGAGCAATATTTAACTCAGTCAGAACTGTCTTTTAATGATGCTACAGCATACGTTTTGCCGAAAAATGCTGAACTTTATCGCCGACTGGCTTAATGCGTTATCTCACCGTCAGTGAAGTTTTAGAACTCTACTATCGAATTATTAGCAATTCCCAAAAATATACCCTTTATTATCGTTATGCTCATGGAGACGATATCACACTACTCTAATCAATGCCGACGTTGTTGAAATTGGCAATAATTGCCGCCCATTTATTGGTTTATCTGGTTGCTGCGGTTAACATCTGGATTTTTTCTTATCGGAGTCAATTCTATACTTCTGTTGTCAAGGTGCGATCGCTACCACTGATCTACTGTGGCTACGCTTGTTTTGCGATCGCTAACTCCTACGAAATTGCTGAACACATCGGGGATAACTGGGTTTATGTCAGCCAAGTTTCTGATCTCAATCGGTTATTCTATACCTTTATTACTGCTGGCATGTGCTTGATTGCTCTGGGACTGAAAAAATCCCGCTTTCTGGATTTTATATTGGTTGCCAGCATGGTTGCTGTTCCCCTACTGTATGGTGTTCAAGAGGGCAAAGAATTAATGCAGTTGGTGCAATTAGTTCCTTCGATAATTTTTGTCTATAACTGGTACTTGACATCTCCCCCGGTTGAAACACGGAGAATTCTACAAGGTTATTACACCGCAGGGTGAACCCGTGCGGTTTCACTTCTCGTGCGATATGATTTTTTAAGGGATTTAAAAATGTCATATCGGTGTGGGACTGTCATAGATCCCCTACCTGCCTTGGTTAGGTCAATTCCTAACTGTACAGCTACTTTCCTAGCAATGTTGCCTGCTCCATTACAATCGGCATTAACTAGGTGCCCTTCAGAAGACTTGTATAGCCCACGTTTAATCCTTTTTCCCGACGGTTTCCATCCTTTGGGTTTTTCACCATGTTTTGGGAGGCTGTCGTCGTCAAGGTAAGACGCTTTACTGGTATACGCTTCCTCAGTAATTGTTAGTTTGATTCCATATTCTGAGCAGAGTTGTTTTAGTCGTTCAATTAGTCTTTTTGTTGGGATAACTACGAAATTCTGATTGCCCCGCTTCCCCATATTGGACTGAGTCTTTTGCCCTTCGTTCCAACCAACAATGAGGTTTCCAATACGTTCGCGTAGCGTCGGCTTTGCCGAATCACTTAGACACCGATTGACAATAAACCGAGCAGCCTTATTGTTCGCGTAGCGTCGGCTTCGCCGAATCGCGTCCCTCATCTGGTTGTTTCGTTTTCTCTGAACCCAATCAAGGTTGGGATCCCAGTAAAATCCTGGCTTTCCTTGTTTGTATTTGGCAACCAACCGGCAGTAACCCTGATTCAGTGATTTGAGTTTGCGACCGTCAATAATTAGGCTTTTACCCTGAGTTGAAACGCCGGTAAGCCAGTTGTCGCCGCCATGGTCAAAGCTCCAGGCTTGTGAATAATCAAGATTGGGGTTGTTTTCGATTGGTTGCTTCCCGTCCGAGATCACCCAGTCAATCCATAACTGTCCCAGGTACGGGCGAATTGTTACTTCTTTAACCCAGTCCGGGTCTATGAAATCTGGTGCTTCTAGTATGATTTCGGTTACCAGATCTCCCTTGCTTTCCTTGCTGACAGATGGATAAAATAAACCTTTTTTGTAGTTAAGGGCTTGTCGTGGAAAGGTAACAGCTGCTAGTCCTCCTTTCTTTCTGTATCTTGGCAGTTTTGGCCTATCGACTTTCCCGCTGTAGTAATGGCCGACTAACTGATTGTAGCCATTGATTGATTCGGCTACAGTCTTGAGCGTTTGTTGCGCAGACTGAGCTGCCATCGCCTTATAATGAGGATTATCTTTTAAATTCTTGCAGAGTTCGGCATACTTGACGTTACATTTATAAGTCTTCCACCCATATCTAAGAATATCCTCTTGCCAATAAGTCGAAAAACCTTCCTCTTGCTGCTCTAACCAGGTGTAATGTTTTTGCTTGGAGTAATAGATAGCACAATTGATCAGATTATTTGCCTGTTGACATTGAAAAACCCAAAAAACTTCCTCTTCATCTGTAAAATTAGCTTTTACTGGAATTGTCTTGTACATCCGATTGCCTCCTACTATAATATTAGCAAGTGTACGCGCAAATGGCAATCCACGATGAAAGATGAGCGATTAATGATCCGAATCACTAGATTTGAAAAAATGCAACTAAAACAAGAAGCGGAACGGCGTGGAATGACTCCGTCTGAGCTGGTTAAGCAGGTACACAAAATTAATTACACATTTTACCAAACTCAAAGCCTTGCAGGGTAAAGGTTACAGAGATTGGCAGTAGGAAATTAATTCTGTGTAGGTGCTTAGGAGTCTAATAGCAAAATTTCCCGAACCTAAACAGAGGGACACGGCGGGTTAAAACCCGTCGTGTCCGTTTCATCCCCTCCTTAAAAGATAGGGGCTCTCACGTTCCCGGATATTTGTGTAGTTATGCGGGACTAGCGAGTTTTTCTATTCCCATTATTCGCAAATCTGATTGCCGTTGGTTTTGGTATTGCCCTGATTGTTACCGGAGAGCAGGCGCTTCATTTGTTCGTCGGTTCTCCTTCAGCGATTGGCTTAGTGACGTACTCCCGACGTTGCCCTAACGGGACAAAGCGGGCTTCTTGCCAACACCACCCCACGGTTCGGTTACTCGGCAAGCTTTATTACTAGCGGGACGTCCCACCGCCAAATTTAATATGTTTATTGCCGCATTCACGTCACGATCGGCTGTATATCCACAGTGAAGACAAGAATGAATGCGGTCTTTTAATTTTTTAGGAACTTTTACCCCACAATTGGAACAGTTTTGGCTGGTATTTCTGGGGTTCACTGCTTTTGCGATCAGTCCAGCATTTAAGGCCGTAGGCCACGCTACGCGAACAGCTTTGACTGACAAAATAGACAGGAATTGCCCCCAACCAGCATCTAATACAGATTTAGCTAATTTAGTTTTGGCTAAACCTTTAATGTTGAGTTTCTCATGAGCTACTAGATCGTGGTTGTCTAGTAGCTCTTTTGCCGTTTTAAAATGAAAGTCTTTTCGAGTGTCCGCTACTTTTTTGTGAGCTTTTCCTAACTTACCAACAGCTTTCTTCCTATTATTACTTCCTTTCTTTGATCTGCTGACAGTTTTCTGGATTTTCTTTAATCGTTTGTGAGCTTTCCGATAGTATTGGGGGATAGGTACCTCTGAACCATCAGACTTTACCAGGAAAGATTTAAGTCCCATGTCTATCCCGACAGGGTTAGCCACCTTGTCTATGGGGATAATTTCCGGTACGGTATCATCTTGAATAGACAGCGTGACGTAATAACCGTCAGCTTTCCGGGTAATGGTAGCTGTCTTGATCTTAAATCCTTCTGGAATGGGTCGATGATAGATCATCTTAACCTTGCCAAATTTTGGAAGAGTCAAGACATTGCCAGTTATAGGAGTTTTACCCAAAGAAGGGAAAGTGAATGATTTGTATCTATTCTTTCCCTTGAAACGAGGTCTCCCGCTCTTATTTCCGTTGATATCTCCTTTTAAGAACCGCTTAAAAGCCAGATCTACTCTTTTGACGCAGTCTTGGAGAACTTGAGACTGCACTGAAGCATACCAGGGTCTATTTTTCTTTAATTGAGGTAAAGTTTTTTTCTGGGAAAAGTAATCAGGATTGCTTCTCAGTTCTGGCAAGTGGCAAACAAGAGGGCAAGAGTTGAGAAAACAGCGATTTTGCTCATACCAGTTGAATCTGTCAGCTAGTAAGTAGTTGTATTGACACCTAAGCATGTCAAGCCATTTCTCTACTTCTGCTTCTTGTGACTTGGTTAATCTTAAGCGGTATTGATAAGCTGTCCTCATTATTGCCATTTCCTGTTTTTCGACCTATCATCAAAATAACACTTGTATTTACATATGTCAAGGCAAAATGAAAGATAAAAATTTAATGATTAGGCTGACTAATTTTGAAAAGAAGCAGCTAAAACAGGAAGCTGATCGCAGAGGGATGACCTGTTCTGAACTGCTTAGAAGCCTAATAGCTCGTTTCCCTGAGCCAAAATAGTCTTAGTTGGCAATTACGTTTCACTCCATTGCCCCGCTATCATCCCGACGCTCACTTTATCAAGTAGGGCGCGGGGCTTCTCGCGGGTTAGCTAATTCTTGGGCGAGTTGCGTGGGTAAAACCAAAAAGACATTCCAAGGGATAACTTTGGGATGTTACAGAAAACGATTAAAAAAAACGACTGGTTACTTTACCAATAATGTGCTGAGAATCTACTAAACCAAAAGAGCGGCTATCGGTACTTTCTATTGGGTTGTCTCCTTTAAGGAAACAACGCCCATCTTCCAGCACCAAAGTTACCCGTTTCACCAATCGCAAGTGCTTTTGGTAAGGGTGTCTAGCAACAACGATGTCACCAACCTTGGGCGGAATGTGCCGATAAGCTCTCGGATCAATTAAGATTTCCTCTCCTGGTTTGAGCAGGGGAGTCATCGATACTCCTGTAACTCGGAAGCGCAACCGTTTTCGCGATATCCACAGTATTAGCTCAGGAATACTGTTTTTTAGAGAAAGCATTTGAGTTAAGAATGTAGAATTAAGAATTAAGAATTAAGAATTAAGAATTAAGAATTAAGAATTAAGAATACTACATTCTGCCTTCTACATTCTAAATTTTACATTCTACATTCTAAATTCTACATTCTTAATTCACTATTCGGAGGTTTAGCTAGCCTTATACCAGACAATATCGCGATTCTTGGTTGCCCAGAAAATCTTGTGGATATTCTCTACTGCATCAAGTAGCTCATTGGCGTGCTCAAGGCTAACTTCCACTTTGCAGGCAGAGCATAACTTTGCGGCTTTCCAGAAGGTATCGTGTAGGTCTGGGAACTGCTCCAAGTGTACTGGCTTGAAATAGTCTGTCCACAGGATCAGTATTTCCTCTTTGGTCTTCTGAGCCTGCTCTTCTTTAATAGCAATGAACCGGGATAGGGTATTTTGGTAAGCAACTACTGCCGCTGGATCATTACTCGCTGGCTGAAGATCAAGGATCTTCTTGGTCATGGAGAGTACTGCCTCAGCGGTGATACGTGCAGCAGCTGGGTCATACACACCGCAAGGTCCGTCACAGTGGGCATGGACTTCTGGAGCAGGGAACCAGTCTTTGAGCTGGGCAATAACTTTTTTCAACATATTTTTTAGAGTTCGCTTGTGGTCAGAGCACGTTGTAAATATCGGTAAGGGAGGAATAGACCCAGGATAGCCTATGGCTATTTAGGGTTTTTGACAACCGACTAGACTAAGTTAGTTAACTAACTTAGTTAGTCAAATCTATTCCATCCCCCCCCTACCCATAGTAAGTTATAGCAAGTTGTGTTCTAAATGGATAGTCGATTTGAAGATAGGGACTCGGGAGTCGGGAGTCGGGAATCGGGAATCGGGAGT
>WTKN01000239.1:1568-30846 GCA_011524395.1 Moorena sp. SS36440bin_2 | reverse complement strand
CCACATCTGCTCACTATTTTGTAAACAAATATTAAGTTCGCCAGCGGTATCAATTTTGGGGGACTTTGAGAGTTTTGTACCCCCCAAAGTTGGGGGGCTAGGGGGGCGAAACTTTTTGTATTAGTGGATTTAACTGCTTGAGCGAGGGCGCAATCATCGATTAATGCTTGACGCACTACCTCAATCCCACCGATGCGATTTAAGGCTTGATGGCGAATTAAAATACATCCTCCAGCGGCAGCCGCAGTAGATTTTGTGGGGTTATTGACCCAAGCAAAGGGATAGAGTTTTTGAAAGAAGAAGACAAAAGCAGGAATAAGTAGTCGTTCCCAAAAGTCTTGGCATCTGAGCAACACCATTAGGGAAACTAGATCCAAGTGTTCTATCTCTGCTTTAGTAACCAGTTGACGGAGATTGGCTGGATCATGCTCAATATCAGCATCAGTAAATAAAAAATAATCTGGGGCTGGGGTTTGCTGCTGCCCATGACGAATCCCCTGTTCTAAGGCCCAGAGTTTACCAGTCCAACCAGGGGGTAGCTCTTGACCGGATAATACTTCTAGTTGGAATCGTTGGGAAGATTGGTTGCTTTCCTGGGCAAGGGCTTGAGCAATGGTGGCAGTTTGATCAGTGCTTTGGTCATCGACTACAATCACCGTCAAGCAGCCAGCATAGTCTTGAGCCAAAAGCGATCGCAATGTCGTGGGGAGCAACTCAGCTTCATTACGAGCTGGAATTACAGCACAAACCTTGGGTAAGGATTCCCCTTGACCTAGAGACCTGGTAGGTAATTTCTCTAGAACCAGCCGTTGGTCTGCTCGCCAAAACTGACCCCGAAATGCTAGTAATCCGATCCAAATCCCTAAGGATAGAACAGTGATTGCTAATCCGATTGTATCCATTGGTATTGATAGCTATTGCCAATTCTCCACTACAAATAGCAAAATAACGTAACCAAAGGTGCGCGCACCTTTGAATCTGGTGTGTGAAGTGGAACGGTAAAACATGCAAATCCAAGACAGGATTGTACACTCAGGGGTTACAGAAGCGATCGCAAATAGCCAAAGCTATCTACTCGCTCAGCAATATTCCGATGGTTACTGGTGGGCAGAACTAGAATCGAATGTCACCATAACGGCGGAAATTATCCTACTCCATAAAATTTGGGGAACTGACAAACAACGACCTTTACATAAAGCGGAAGCCTATCTGCGTTCTCAACAACGGAAACATGGTGGCTGGGAACTTTTCTATGGTGATGGTGGGCATTTGAGTTGTTCGGTGGAAGCTTATATGGCACTCCGCCTTTTGGGGGTACCCGCCAGCGACTCAGCTTTGCTCCGAGCCAGGGATTTTATTCTCAGACGGGGTGGCATCAGCAAAACCCGGATTTTCACCAAATTTCATTTAGCCTTGATTGGCTGCTATAGCTGGCGCGGGATTCCCTCGATTCCCCCCTGGATAATGTTGTTTCCGGAATGGTTTCCCTTTACGATCTATGAAATGTCTAGCTGGGCAAGGGGAAGTACAGTTCCATTATTAATTGTCTTTGACCAGAAGCCAGTATTTGATAGTCAGCCAAGCATCAATCTAGACGAGTTATATACCGAAGGAGCTGATCACGCCAAGTTTGAGCTACCTCGCAATTCCGATTGGACAGATTTATTTGTACTCCTTGATGATGGATTTAAGTTAGCAGAAGACTGGAATTTAGTTCCATTTCGGAAGCAGGGACTGGAAGCAGCAGAAAAATGGGTCTTGGAGAGGCAAGAAGCCACAGGAGACTGGGGTGGAATTATTCCAGCCATGTTGAATTCCCTGTTAGCGTTGCGTTGTCTCAACTATGATCTTGCTGATCCGGTCGTGCAACGGGGACTGGAAGCCGTTGATCGCTTTGCCATTGAAACCCCTGACAGCTACCGAGTCCAAGCCTGTGTTTCCCCAGTTTGGGATACAGCTTGGGTATTGCGAGCGATGGTGGAATCTGGTTTACAACCGGATCATCCAGCCTTAGTTCGGGGTGGAGAATGGTTGTTGCAGCAGCAAATACTCGACTATGGGGATTGGGTGGTCAAGAATCCCCAAGGGAAACCAGGAGGATGGGCGTTTGAGTTTCAAAACCGTTTCTATCCCGATTTAGATGATTCCCCAGTGGTGATTATGGCCTTGAATAGCTTGAAACTCCCTAATCAGAAACTAAAGCAGGCAGCCATGGCTCGTGGCTTGGCTTGGATAGCATCAATGCAGTGTAACCAAGGGGGTTGGGCGGCCTTTGATATTAATAATAATCAACACTGGCTCAATTCTCTGCCCTATGCTGACCTGAAAGCTATGATTGACCCTAATACAGCGGATGTGACCGCACGGGTCCTGGAAATGCTGGGTTCCTGTAATTTATCCATAGAATCCCAGCCGTTGGAAAAAGCGATCGCATTTTTGATTCAGGAACAGGAAGCCGATGGCAGCTGGTTTGGTCGTTGGGGGGTTAACTATATCTATGGCACCAGTAGTGCTCTTTCAGCCTTGTCAAAGATAGCGCCTCACACCCACCAAAGTAGTATCGAACGGGGTGCGACTTGGCTAGTGAAATGCCAAAATCTTGATGGTGGCTGGGGTGAGACCTGTCTTAGTTACGATGATCCCAGTCTTAAGGGAGTAGGAATCAGTACCGCATCTCAAACTGCTTGGGCTTTAATTGGTTTAATGGCAGCAGGAGAGGCTACTGGTAACTGGGCAAGGGATGCCATTGAGAAGGGAGTAAACTACTTGGTGTCAACTCAGGAGCCCGATGGCAGTTGGGATGAAACCGAGTTTACAGGCACAGGTTTTCCCAGTCATTTTTATTTGAAGTACCACTTCTATCAACAATATTTCCCCTTGTTGGCCTTGGGCAGATATCAAATGTCTGTTTGAAGTTGAAGGTTGTTTGTAAGAATGAAGAATTAAGAATGTAGAATGCATTCTTAATTCTTCATTCTTAATTCCCACGCATCCTATTTATTGCTGATGCTCAGCTAACCATACCGTCAAATCTGTGATGGTTTCAAAATCCAACAACGCCTCGCTCAACTCTTCCAATTGAGCAATAGAAAGCTTTTGGATCCCCTGTTGTAGCTGGTTTTCAACACTCCCAAACCGACGGGTCAGTTGACGTATCACGATTGAGTACCCTTCCTCTTGCCTTCCTTCACGTTTTCCTTCGAGTAAACCCAGTTTATGTCCTTTTTGAATGATCTTCTGATAAATTACAGACTCTTGCATCACGTCCTCCGGAAATAATTCTGTGATCAACCGTTGGTCAAACCGCAAACCAGCTAGTAACTGGGTACAAGCGGATATGTTAGTAAAAGCTAGTGGTTCTTCAATCCTATCCACTGCTGCCGCCACTTGCTCTAATAATCTTGTTGGAGACTCACTCAATGCCAGAGGAGCAAAGGGCAATAAGGCGGGATTTGCCAAAAATTGCTCAGGGTCTTGCTCCCACATCCTGATTACTTGATAGCGATGGCTGGTGTTAGTATCGACCAACTGATTAGTATAAACTTTTTGAGAGCGAGTGAATTTCAGAAATATCACCACCTGCTCTATGGGACAATCATACTTTTCTTTGAGTCTGACCCAATACTTGAGCATTCGCAATGGTAGGGATGGCTTGGAAGCTGGTAGGGTTTGAAATTCCCACTGCAATATTTGATTAGGGGTTTGCAGCAGCGTCAAGGAATCCGCGTGAATCGGTTCAGTATTTAACTCAGTTTTCAGGACTGATATTTCAGTAACTTCAATATCATGAAGCCACTTGACCAAATCCCCTGGGTAGTTTTCGGCGAGATATTTACAGATATTATCGTAAGCCAAAGTAGTTATCTATGGTTAACAGTACCTGGCCGAGTTTACAGGATTTGGTCAAAAAAAGCGTTCGCGTAGCGGCTACGGGAACGCAACTAGGCTAGGTAGAAATATAGTCATCGAAAATTGGTTTTCTTGTCGCCCACCAATATTGGATAGTATTACCAGGCCACAAAGCGAATACTCTGCCATCTTTATTTTGATACCAACTCATACAGTTTTCTTTTGTCCACACCCTCTTTTCCATAGTTTTCCATAAATCCTGATAATAACGTTTCATTGCTTCCTCCTTCACTTCCAGAGATTTCCAGTCTTCTCTGAGCATTTTATTCAAGCAGCCAATAATATAATTAACTTGGCACTCTACCATTAAGATTACTGAGCTATGACCCAAACCAGTGTTCGGTCCTAAAAGACTAAAAAAGTTAGGAAAATTGGGAACAGAAATACCAAGATACGCTTCTGGTTCGTTGCCCCATATCTCTGCTATACTCTCTCGGTTTTTACCACGTATATCTATTTTTTTTTAGGACAAAGAGTTAAATCCTGTAGCATAGATAATAGCATCAACTTTATAATCTTTTCCTTGTTCGGTAACCAAACTATCAGCCGTTATTTTATCTATATTATCTGTAATCAATGCTACATTTTTTCGATTTAGGCTTTGATAGAAGTCGTTATTAATTAAAATTCGTTTACAACCTGGTTGATAGCTAGGCATCACCGCATCCCTTACTTGGTAGTCATGAATTTCTTGGTGTATGCGTTTTTCCAATTGTTTTCGTAGGTACTTACTAATAAAACTTCCAGTAGTGAATAGAGGAAAACTGATTAAGTCATTACGTAAGTATAGTAATCCCCGGTACAGTTGCATCAGAATAGGAAACTTCTTAAAATACCATTGCATTTGGGCTGAATAAGTACCATCGTCTCGGTTAGTAATCCAGTTAGGAGTTCTTTGAAAAATGAATAGTTGTTTCACTTTTTTTGCAACTTCTGGGATAAATTGAACTGCACTGGCTGCAGTTCCTACAACTGCCACAGTTTTATCAGTTAAATCAAAGCTGTGATTCCATCTAGCTGAGTGAAACGAGACTCCTTTGAAGGTTTCCAAGCTAGGTAAATTCGGTAATTTGGGTAAATTTAAACCTCCCCAGGCACTAATCAGTATGTTAGCTGTTATAGTTTTATTATCAGCTGTGTCAACATACCAGAGGCAATTTTGGGTATTGAAATGGGCGCTAGTCACCTCTTGATTAAAACGGATATGGGGATAAATATTGTATTTACGTGTGCAGTGTTGTAAGTATTTCAATATCTCTGGCTGAGAGGGATAAACTTGGTTCCAATCATGTTTCATCTCAAAAGAGTAACAATATAAATGAGCGGGAATGTCACAGGCACATCCTGGGTAGTTATTATCCCGCCAAGTGCCTCCAAGTCCAGAGGATTTTTCTAGTATAACGAAATTTATTTTGGCTTTTTTAAGTTTAATAGCCATGCAGATACCAGACATGCCAGCACCGATAATAATTACTTGCATTTTTTCGATTTTAAGAGGATATTTAATGGCAAATATTTGTTTTGTTTATTTATTTTGATACTGATCTTTCATACTAATTGAGGTATATATAAAATATAACCCATAAAATTTTAATCTAATGGTAATATATATTAACTTCAATATTAAAAAAAGCAATTATGGGAAGCCTTGAAGGTAAAATAACCTTAGTCACGGGTGCTAGCCGTGGTATTGGTAAAGGAATTGCGATTGGCCTTGGCGAGGCCGGTGCTACAGTATATATTACTGGTCGTAGTCTCGACAGTTCCAATGTCACAGAGGGAGTTTCCGGTAGTCTTCGGGAAACCCAATTAGCTGTGGAAGATGCTGGTGGGATTTGTATTCCGGTAATGGTAGATCATAGCGACGACCAACAAGTGCGCTTACTCTTTGAACGGATTCAAGATGAGCAGAAGGGACAACTGGATTTGCTGGTCAATAATGCCTTTTCAGGAGTGCAGGCATTGAAGGATGGATACGAAAAACCATTTTGGGAATGCCCTGAAAATATTTGGGATGCTGTTAATCATGTCGGTCTCCGCAGCCATTATATTGCCAGTGTTTTTGCAGCTCGACTGATGATTCAACGAAAGCAGGGGCTGATTTGCACCATCTCATCTTGGGGCGGCATGTCTTACATCTTTGGTGCTGCCTATGGAGCGGGTAAAGCAGCTTGCGATCGACTTGCTGCTGATATGGCTGTTGAACTCAAGCCATATAATGTGACGTCCCTTTCGATTTGGCCAGGCATAGTTGGTACCGAACATATTTCCAGTTTGGCTTTGCAAATGGGAGAAGATAAACCAGGTAATCAGCAAAGCCGAGTGATATCTCAAGGCTTTAATTGGGAAACTCCTTTACTAACAGGGCGCGTTATTGCTGCCCTTGCTGCAGACCCAACTGTAATGCGCTTTACAGGCCGTGTTCGAGTTGTTGCAGAACTGGCTGATCACTATGGAATTATCGATAAAGACGGGTTACGTCCGGTATCACTACGCTCTCTACGTTTTATAGCTCCAATGTTGTGGCCACCATTAATAAAATATGCGTCGCTGATACCTAACATTAATATACCCTGGTTTTTATTACTATGGGGAACCCTTCAATCTCCTAAAATTTAACCGATAGCAAAAATTGAGAACAATTAGATGACCAATCTCCATGGAGCTGTTGTACTGATCACCGGTGCTGCCGGTGGATTCGGTCAGGAACTGACTCGACAATTATTAGAAGCTGGTAGCCGTTTGATCCTCACGGATATTGATAAAACTATTCTTAAAGAGCGTGCCGAAGCTATTCAAAAGGAGGTTAAAACTGGGGATATACTTGCCCTTTTGGAAATGAATCTTTCTGAACGTGAAGGATGCGAAACCCTTTATCAGCAGGTTAAAGACCTAGGAATAGAAATCGATATTTTGATCAACAATGCTGGCATTGGGCTTTTTGGTCGCATGGACGAAGTGCCTGCAGAAATATGGGAAAGCCTGATGCAGGTGAATCTGCTGGCACCAATGCGATTAAGTTCTCTATTTGCTGCTGATATGATTAGGCGTCGCCAAGGTCACATCGTTAACATTTCCTCTACTGCTGGCTGGGTGGCACCCGCTGGCATGGCTCATTATTCTGCTAGTAAATTCGGGTTGCGAGGATTCAGCGAAGGGCTGTTCAATGAAGTGAAAATTTATAACGTCAAGGTTACAGCTGTTTATCCCTTTTACAGCCGTACTCCCATTCTCCAGTGCGAACAGTATGGAACCCTTGCTAAGGAAAAAGAAAATGAGGAGTTGCCGGACTATATAATAACTGATCCGGCTAAGGTTATAGGGAAAACGATTCAAGCAATTATTGATAATAAACGTGAAGTTTGTCCTGATGGAATGGGAAAAAGTATCTCAGTTATTAAACGTTTTTTCCCCCAATTATTAAACTGGATCAATTATTAAACTAGATTGTTAATTGGTTCAATCAGAAGCCAAAAGCCAATGTATAGGATTTATATAGCAAAAGGAACAGCGGATAATCGGAGTAGGGAGTAGGGATAAGCAAGGGTTGGGTTTGGCGAGAAGCCCACACTTACTAGGGTAGGAAGTGTGGGAGCATGGCACTGAGCTTTGATGTGTACCCATCCGGTTTATTGCTGATGGGATGCCAACCACACAGCTAGATCTGTGACGGTCTCAAAATCCAACAACGCCTCGCTCAACTCCTCCAATTGAGTAATAGAAAGCTTTTGAATCCTCTCAAGTAGCTGGTTCTCAACATTACCAAACCGACGGGTAAGTTGACGTATCACGATTGAGTACCCTTCCTCTTGCCTTCCTTCACGTTTTCCTTCCAGTAAACCTTCCTGTTTTCCTTCCAGTAAACCTTCGCGTTTTCCTTCCAGTAAACCAAGTTTATGTCCTTTTTGAATTATCTTCTGATAAATTACAGACTCTTGCATCACGTCCTCCGGAAATAATTCTGTGATCAACCGTTGGTCAAACCGCAAACCAGCTAGTAACTGGGTACAAGCGGATATGTTAGTAAAAGCTAGTGGTTCTTCAATCCTATCCACTGCTGCTGCGACTTGCTCTAATAATCTTGTAGGAGATTCACTAAATGCTAAAGTTGCAAAGGGCAATAAGGCGGGATTTGCCAAAAATGGTAATGGGTCTTGCTCCCACATCCTGATTACTCGATAGCGATGGTTGGTGTTACTCTCCAGCAACTGGTTAGTATAAACTTTAGATGAGGTGGTGAACTTCAGAAATATCACGACCTGTTCAACAGGACAGTTATACTTTTCTCTGAGTCTGACCCAATACTTGAGCATCCGCAATGGTAGGGATGGCTTGGAAGCTGGTAGGGTTTGAAATTCCCATTGCAAGATTTGGTTAGCCGTTTGCAACAGTGTCAAGGAATCGGCGTGAATCGGTTCGCTATTTAACTCAGTTTTTAGCACCGAGATTTCAGTAACTTCAATACCATGAAGCCACCTGACCAAATCAGCTGGGTAGTTTTCGGCGAGATATTTACATATATTATCGTAAGCCAAGGTAGTTATCTGTGATTAACAGTACCTGGCCAAGTTTACCGGATTTGGTTAAAAAAAGCTTACGCGATTATGCTTTTGGCTTCCCCCTGTGATCAAAATCGCCTCCAATCAGCAATTCTCTTTTTCCCAATCACCAACACTATCTACGGCGCTGTTGCAATTTGCGATAAACATCCCGTACATCAACCTGATGGTAAGCCATAGCAACTAGGGTGTGATAGACCAAGTCCGCTACTTCAGATGCGATCGCATCCGGGTCATCATCCTTACACGCCATTACCACTTCTGCAGCTTCTTCCCCAATTTTTTTAAGAATCTTATTATCCCCACCCTTAAACAATTTACAGGTATAGGACCCTTCTACGGGATGGTCACGGCGATCGCAAATTATCTCAAACAACTGAGACAAGGTATCTGCTGGAGGGGCTACTTTCTTACCCTCCACTCGATGGAAACAGCTACGCTCACCGAGATGGCAGGCAATATCACCAATTTGTTCTGCGGTCACGAGTAAAGCATCACTGTCACAGTCGTAGCGGATAGATTTTATCCTTTGTAAATGCCCAGATGTAGCACCCTTGTGCCACAATTCCTGACGAGAGCGACTCCAAAACCAGGTTTCTCCTGTATCCAGGGTTTTTTGCAATGACTCCCGATTCATCCAAGCCATCATTAATATCGTACCATCTAGGTAATCTTGGACAATGGCTGGCACTAGTCCTTGATCGTTGTAGCGAATTTGGTCAACTGGTATAGCTTGGCTAATGGAAGTCGGTTCAGATGCTGACATAGTTTTAGGGCAACAGATTGAAACACCCAGCGGGTCAAACAGCTTTAATGAGATACACCCTACAAGATACCACCCCTGACATCCAATTGATCACTAAATAGTGATCAGTAAATCTGCATTCTTTCTTTACAAAGTGAAAACGGATCAGTCTCCATAGGATAATTATCTCTTGTCCAGTATTGCCCCTAAGCCGAAGTTCCCTGATTCCGAAGTTCCCTGTTGTCCTGTTTAAGGGGGGTAATGGGGTTAGAGTTTTTTACCTTATTTTCAACTAACCCGTACACTATTGATATAAGGAGACTATTTTGGTTACTACCACCTCGTTTAAAACCACCAAATCACAAGAAATTTTCAGCGCCGCCAAGGACCTAATGCCAGGAGGGGTCAGCTCCCCAGTCAGAGCGTTTAAATCAGTAGGGGGAGAACCGATTGTATTTGACCGAGTTGAAGGAGCATACATCTGGGATGTAGATGGCAACCAGTACATTGACTATGTAGGTACCTGGGGACCAGCCATTTGCGGTCATGCTCATCCGGATGTTATTGGGGCATTGCACCAGGCTCTAGACAAGGGTACCAGTTTTGGAGCTCCCTCCGCCCTAGAGAACGTGCTAGCGGAAATGGTGATTGACGCCGTTCCTAGTATTGAAATGGTGCGGTTTGTCAATTCTGGCACCGAAGCCTGTATGGCAGTGCTGCGCCTGATGCGTGCCTTCACAGGACGGGACAAAATTATCAAATTTTCCGGCTGCTACCATGGTCACGCTGATATGCTGCTGGTACAAGCTGGTTCTGGGGTGGCTACTCTAGGTTTACCCGATTCCCCTGGTGTTCCTAAGTCTGCCACTGCTAATACGTTAACCGCTACCTATAACAACCTGGACGAAGTTAAAGCGTTATTTGAGCAATATCCCAATGAGATTGCTGGGGTGATCCTAGAGCCTGTGGTCGGGAATTCTGGTTTCATCACTCCTGTGCCTGGTTTTCTGGAAGGCTTGCGGGAACTGACTCAAAACCATGGTGCTTTACTGGTGTTTGATGAAGTGATGACTGGCTTCCGGATTGCCTACGGTGGTGCTCAAGAAAAATTTGGCATCACTCCTGACCTGACTACCCTAGGTAAAATTATCGGTGGTGGTTTGCCCGTGGGAGCCTATGGCGGACGAAAGGATATCATGTCCATGGTGGCACCAGCTGGGCCAATGTATCAGGCCGGAACCCTCTCTGGGAACCCTCTAGCCATGACAGCAGGAATTAAAACCCTGGAGTTACTCAAGAAACCGGGTACCTATGAACAGCTAGAGACTATTACTAAAAAGCTCTCCGAGGGACTGCTGCAAATTGCTAAAGATGCTGGTCATGCCACTACTGGTGGTTACATCAGCGCTATGTTTGGCATGTTCTTTACTGGTGTTCCTGTTCACAATTTCGATGATGCCAAAACCTCTGATTCATCCAAATTCACTGCTTTCCATCGGGGCATGTTAGAGCGTGGAATATACCTAGCCCCCTCACAATTTGAAGCAGGATTTACTTCCCTAGCTCACACTGATGAGGATATTGACCGCACATTAGCAGCAGCGAAGGAAGTCATATCTAGTATCAAGCCTTGACATCTCCCCCACTTAAAACAGGGGGATTCTATAAGGATGTTACGCGGTAGGGTGAACCCGTACCGCTTCACCTTTATTTCGGTATGATTTAGACAGGTTAGTGAACAAATCATAACGATGTGGGAGTGTCAAAGCTCCCCTAACCATCTTGGTCATGTTAAAAGACTGTTTGGTTACTTTTTTGAGAATGTTGGCAGCGCCATTGGCGTCAGCATTTATCAGTATTCCAGAAGCAGTTCTGTACAAGCCACGTCTGACTCTCTTGCCTGAAGGGATCCACCCGCTGGGTTTTTCACCATATTTTGGTAATGAATCACCATCTAAGAAAGACGCTTTGCTCGTGTAAGATTCTTCAGTTGTAATCAGGTTTATGCCATATTCAGGACATAACTGCTTTAACCTTTCTATCAGTCGTTTTGTGGGAATCGGAACAAATTGTTGATTCCCTTTCTTCCCCATACTGGAACTACTTTTTTGCCCTTCATTCCACCCAAATACTATATTCCCTATCCCATCATTTAGGCAACGACTTACAAGGAACCGAGCTGCCTTATTTATGGCATCCCGCATCTGGTTGTTCCGTTTAAGTTGAATTTTATCGAGATGGGAATCCCAATATTTTTCCGGTTTTCCAGATTTGTGTTTAGCTACAAGGCGACAATAACCTTGATTCATTGACTTAAGCTTTCGACCATCTATGATGAAGCTTTTTCCCAATGTTGAAACGCAGGTCAACCAATTGTCACCGCCGTGATCTATTCCGATTGCATGAGAGTAATCAAGTTTCGGATTACTGGTTACAGGCTGTTTTCCATCATCAATAACCCAATCTATCCATAGCTGCCCATAACAAGGACGAACAGTAACCTCCTTCACCCAGTCAGGATCAACAAAATCTGGAGGTAACAGTGTGATCTGGGTTAGCAATTCAGGCTTGCTTTCTTTGCTGACAGAAGGGTAAAACAAACCCTGTTTATATGTCAGAGCCTGTCTAGGGAAAGTAACCGAAGCAAAACCTCCGGATTTCCTGTAACGAGGAAATCTAGGTCTGTCTACTAATCCAAGGTAGTATAAGCCGACTAGCTTGTTGTAACTATTAATTGCTTCCCCTACGGTTTTCAGGGTTTGTTGAGCAGACTGAGCGGCCATCCCTTTGTAATGGGGAGACATTTTTAAAGCTTTATCTATTTCAGGATATTTGGTGGTGCATTTGTAAGTTTTCCACCCACATCTTAATTCATCATCACGCCAATAAGTAGTGTAAGCTTCTTGCTCCTCAAGCCAGTGATAATGTTTCTGTTTTGCGTAATAAATAGCACAGTTGAACAGGCTATTGGCTTGCTTGCATTGAAACTCCCAGAACGCTTTTTCTTCGTCCGAGAATGTAGCTTTTACTGGTATCGTCCTGTACAACTTGCATCACCTCCTTGTTGACTATTATTATTGCTACTACAAGTATTGTCAACAGATATCCGGGGAAATGCCTAAGCTGTCTAGCAAAGATTACGAGTACCGTCGCACCGAGGGATCGGTCTCGTCAATAAATTATCACTTCGTATTTGTTCCAAAACGTCGAAAACCAGTATTAGTGGAGCATATAGCTCGCCGACTTCAAGAAATAATATTTGACCTGGTCTCTGAACATGGGTGGAAAGTAATTGCTCTAGAAATAATGCCAGATCACGTCCACATGTTCTTGAACGCCCCAACCCATGAATCTCCTGCTGAAATAGCTCGGTGGGTAAAAGGTCGAGCTTCACATCATTTACGTAAAGAGTTCCCTAGTCTCAAAAAATTACCTTCATTATGGACTCCGACCTATTTCGTGGCGTCAACAGGTCAAGTCAGTACAGAGGTGGTCAAGAAGTATATAGAAAGTCAGAAAGGGAAATAGCCAGGACACTTTAAGGGGGTTAACCCCGTCTCTGTTTTTCATCCCCGGGCTAAAGCCACGGGGTTCTCAAATTTCAGGACGTTTTGATAGTAGTGTAGAGTTTAAGCTATCAGCTTAAGCGCTACTTGAGGTGCGTGCGCGTTCAGTTATCAGCTTAAGCGCTACTTGAGGTGCGTGCGCGTTCAGTTATCAGCTTAAGCGCTACTTGAGGTGCGTGCGCGTTCAGCTATCAGCTATCAGCTATTAGTTAGCTTATGGGTAACATCACAGGCTAGAAGCCTGTTCCACCTTGAGGTGCTTTTGAATAAAATAAGCTGACAGCTGACAGCTGAGGGCTGTTCGCGTAGCGTGGCCAAAGGCCTTCGGCTGATAGCTTCTTAGCGATAGTTAGTAAATTGCAAAGCAATCGGCAAATCTTCTTGCTTCAACCGCTGGATGATATTTTGTAAGTCATCCTTAGATTTGCTAGTTACTCTAACTGAATCACCTTGAATCGAGGCTTGCACTTTTTTAAATTCATCTCGAATCAATTTGGTTATTTTTTTACTATATTCTTGGCTGATGCCTTTTTTTAGGGTGATTTCTTGGCGAACACGATTACCACTAGCTGCTTCTACTTTACCATATTCGAAGATTTTTTGCGAAAGTTCGCGTTTCGCAGCTTTGGTACGAATAACAGTATGCACAGCATCTAGGGTAAAGTCACTATCAGTATTGATGGTGATAGATTCTTCTCCTAATTCAACAGTGGTTTTAGTATCTTTGAGGTCGTAACGACTTTTGATTTCACGAATAGTTTGATCCACAGCATTGACCAACTCTTGTCGATCAAAATCACTAACAATATCAAAAGAATAAGTACTAGGCATAATTAATAACGGTCAGCGGTAGGCCGTGAGCAATCGTCACTCACTACCTAACAGCTTAAAACCAAAATGGAAATTTGTTGCACCCTATACAAAATTTTTAAACCTATTGATATCAAGCCCGGTAGCATCAGTATTGGATAAGCCCATCGTCTTGGGGAGGTGGCTCAACCTGGTGGCTCTCAAGACAAATTACCAACAACCAAAACTATCAAGGCTCGAAGCATGTAGACTTGATCTGGTCTAGCCACTGACGCTGCTTAGACTCAGAACAAACAGAGTACCACTCGAAAGAGAGCCGATACCAAACATCAGCGATCGCGCCAAGGGAATATCGAGAATGTAAAACACCGAGTAGAAGACTCGGGCAATTACAAATGCGATCGCACACCCGATGGCGAGGGTTGAATTCTGACCCGTAACATAGGCCATCAAAGCGGCTGCGCTAAATATAATAAAAGTTTCAAAGGAGTTCTGATGTGCCCAAGTTGCTCGTTGGGCATAGGGCGGTAGCTGATCAAACATGGCGCGAGGGGCACTTTGGTCATAGCCTAGTTTGAAACGGCTGTAGCCAACTACCAGAAATGGTAGATAGATTAACACCGTTGCCCCCACAATACAGTAAAGTAAAATTACCGAACCGGATAGATGCATAGTCTAGCTCACACTAATCAAAATTAATCACAATTAATCACAACTAATCAAAATAGAACAGAGTAACAACCTTGTTTTGCTGTTCCGCCTCCTTACAAGTATTGAGGAGGGTACGGCTATCATGGAATGCGAAACAAATTAACTGCTGACACCTCGCAACAATTTCGGAATTACACAAGGCACTAGCTTCAGCGAGAGACAAGGTATCATTTTGGGGGTTTTCCACCAAATGCATTACCTTCTCCAAGTATTTTCGGGATTCCAGTGGCTGTCGCTGAAGACTTTGGGGCAAAATTACCGTTAGCAAGGACGGATCGGCTCGCATAGCACCTCGAATGGCAGCTAAGTTGGTTCCGGTCGCACCAGAGGTAATCAGACGATTACCCGCTTGCACTAAGGCATAGCTCATCATTTCAATTAGATTCTGATGGGTGATCGGAACGTGACGTGACCCCAACAAGGCAATTCGCTTAGAACCAGTTTGTTGTATGGCTGCGAGTTCCTTGGCTAATGTATCGATACTGGCGGTTTCTATTGGTTGACTCAAAGATAAAGATGTTGGTAAAGGCTGAACGACCAGGATATTTTAGCAGAACTAATCCCTCCTGTCCTCCTTCAAAAGAATTTCACTATATTAGGAATTGTGATAATTTTTGCTCCCTGCTCCCTGCTCCCTGCTCCCTGCTCCCTTTCAAGCAAAAGACTATCTCCTAAACCATACTTCCCTTGCTATGTATTGTAAATATGTGCTATCATAATGAATGGTTTGGACGCATAGCTCAGTTGGTTAGAGCACCACGTTGACATCGTGGGGGTCACTGGTTCGAATCCAGTTGTGTCCATATTTCTTTAATCCCTTACTCTACCGATGCTCCCAGGCTCGCATTTTACCGGGATTCATCAATCCATAGGGATCAACTATTTCCTTAAACCGCAACTGTTCCATATCAACGGTTTTCATACCCCCATCTTCTAATATATAGGTGTGGGGATTAGCAATCATAGCGCCATAGTCTTCGTGATAGCGAATAATCTCATTTAAACGCTCTTCGGAACTATACCGAAGGATTTGTAGTCCCACTGGTATGAGTTGTCCTGCCACTCGCATAAATTCTAAATGCATGATCACTTCATCCCCAAAGTACTGATACATATGCTCCACCTGTTCCAGATTCACAAATGAGGTTTGTAAATAGGTGAGGTTGGGATCAACACTACGGGCGTGTAAGGTGGTATGATTCCAGGTGAACTCTGCTAGGCTGACTCCCTTAGTCGCTTCTAGGGCAGTCTTCTGGTAAGTGACCTCTCCACCATACTCCCGAACTAAATCCTGGAATGGCTCTAGGGAAGATTCCGCTATCATCAGCAAGGCACAGTGCTTAGCTTCCGGAAGGTAGTTGCTGAGAGCGGCAAAGTAGGATGGAATTGGCCAAGCGTGAATGCTAATCAGTTTCTTAATTAAGCCATCGGCATCACCTAAGGCTTGACCAAATCTAGCGGCAGTCATAAAGTCATCAAAGACTACAATGACTTCAGCCCAAGGATAAACTGGTCCTAGGGGTATTTCTAATTCAGTGATAATGCCATTGGTGCCATAGGCGTGATTCACCTTCTGCACCTGATCTGACCGTAATTCGATCACACGGGGCTGGTCTTCCAGGGTGACGACTTGGAGAGCATTAATATTTCCGCGATCGCGTAATACTCCATAAGTAATGGAACCAATGCCGCCACTTCCGCCACCAATAAACCCACCAATGGTAGCAGTGCGATAGGTAGACGGAGCCATGCGCAATTCCCAGCCAATTTTATGAGCTTCTTTGTCAAAGGCCGCTAGCTTCACCCCTGGCTGAACAGAGGCTAAACCCGGTTTAATCCAGTTAATCTGATTCATGCGAGTAGTATCGAGAATCAGACCACCGTTGAGGGGGATACACTGACCATAATTACCAGTGCCTGAGCCTCTTACGGTTAGGGGAGCTTTGTACTTAACGCAAACCCTAGCTATTTCCAGGACTTCCGCCACCGTAGTCGGACGAACTACGATATTACCCCGTTTATCCTTAAGCTGGGATTCCAGTACCGGACTGAAGTGGTAGTAGTCTAGGGATAATTTAGCAACTTGGGTCGGGTCATTAATAATTTCTATTCCGGTAAGTTCCGAGGCGAGCGTATTCCAGTCAATAGCTTGGGGGGTTGTCATCTGAGGTTCAGGAGGTCTGGGAAGTAGGTGCAGGGATTGAAACCCATTGACAAATAATATCTTCTACTGGGATACCTGCGGCAATCAGTGCAGAGGTTAACCCTTCCTCGAAGTTATCTTCTTCAATCATGACTTGGCTATCGACTAAGCGAGCATGAAACAGAATGGAGTTGATCCAGCGTTGCTTATCCCAGCCTGTAGCCAGAATCAGAAAATGACCGGAATCGCGATCGCAAACAGGATAAAGCTTAATTGCTTGTAAGCGAGGTTGCGCACGAGTTGCCTCTTGCAGGGTTTTTTTCAGAAGATCTGCATAGCTTAGTGAGCGCTCCATTTAACAATAGCCTCCCGCTCTGGTTCGTAAACTAATAAGTTAATTTTATTCCTCTCGACAGCTAGCTGAAAAATTGGTTTTTGGAAATGTCGAATATATAGCAATTCTACGACTTGTGAGGTACAAATTTCTGGTTTTTAGGGAGCAGGGAGCAGGGAGCAGGGAGCAGGTAAGAGTGACCCACCCCTAACCCCTCCCAGGAGGGGAAGAGGAAAGAGGTAAAAAATAATGTGTACCTCATGATTCCTAGAAACGCTATAAGCTATTTTAAGGGATTATAGCATAGCTGAGACAGTCCACCACGCACTTTTGTATGGATACCTTTTGCCTTGCTATATACCGGTTTTCAATTGGGTGAGGTACAGATTTTTGGGTTCATGGGAGCAGCAATCCCCCAAAGCCGAGTAAATTTCCAGCATAGTACGCCATCCTCTTGAAGTGTTATAATTACCTAGCTCTCTCGATTAGAGATTTTTAGGCAGAGGTGGTAATTTTTATAGTTTAAACTAATTTGTAATCTTTAACAATCACTAAACTAGTGTCATGGAAAAAGTAGTTAATAAACTAAAAATGAAGCAACAAAAAAGCTATTTTATCTATTGGCGAAAACAGTCCTATAAAAAACGCTTAGAAGCCCTAGAAATCATCCGTAACCAATACCACCACTATCAATACAACAATGCTCAACCAAGACTTCAAAGAGTTTATACAATTATTAAACGATAATCAAGTAAAGTATTTAGTAATTGGTGGTTATGCAGTAGCCGTAAATGGTTGACGATATATCGGTGAATTTTATTGATTTAGACAATCTTATAAAAAATAAACAAGCATCAGCAAGGTTACAAGATTTGGCGTTGCTGATTCTGAGTATGGTTTCGCCCCCCTAGCCCCCCTAGCGAGCAATCCCTCGCTTGGGGGGAAAAACTCTCAAAGTCCCCCAGAATTGGGGGATTTAGGGGGCTTTATGAAAACCAGATGATCGAGCCTTCATTCCTTAATTCAGCAACCCCCAAGATTTAGCTGATTTGGAAAATTTACAAGATTGAACATGCATCCTGTTAAAATTCAGTTTGACCCGGTGGTGCGTTACGGTGCGGACTATCCCAACCCTGGCGCTCGAGGCTAACAATAAGGGCAAGTCCGCCCCTAACGCACCCTACGCACTATATCATCCTAACCGGATAAATCAAACAGAGTTTTAATTGTTTAGAACAGAATCTACACATTGCTCTCCATCAGCCATGTAATCGACCAGGAAACGATTACCATACTCATTGTCAACTCCATCTTCCCTCAAGCAAAGGTCAGGTGGGATTGGTTGACCCGCCCATGGCTCAAAAGTTATTTTCTCTCCATCGAATTTGACATAAGCATATAATGTTTCTGCTGATACAACACCGCCTGTTGGATATTTGACATCCATCTCTACTGTCAGAGGCTGACTGATCTCATCTTCTTGGGGTATGGTTCCCACTTTCACATACTGCTGATCACTGCAAATGTCAACATCATTAACCTCAAAAATATTAGTCCTGAGACAATATTCACTTTCATCTTTTAAATTGCGAAAGTTAATACTGAGAAGTCCTTTTTGCTCTATTTCTTCAACATTTTTCTTGAATAAATACGCTTTACCAGCATCATCAACATCATTAACATCCTTCCAGTCTGCCCCAATGATAACGTTTTCACCATCTATGGCCACACTGTAACCAAAGTAGTCACCAGAATCCGGGTCGGGGTTTTCGAAGGTTTGGAGGTAGTCTCCTGTAGAGGCGTTGAATAAATACGCTGCCCCAGCATCACTAACACTATCAACATCCTTATTGTATGCCCCAATGATAACGTTTTCACCATCTATGGCCACACTGGAACCAAAGGAGTCATACTGATGCGGGTCGGGGTTAAAGAAGGTTTGGAGGTTCTCTCCTGTAGAGGCGTTGAATAAATATGCTGCCCCAGCACTAACACGATTAACATCCTTACCGTTTGCCCCAATGATAACGTTTTCACCATCTATGGCCACACTGGAACCAAAGCTGTCACCAGAATGCGGGTCGGGGTTAAAGAAGGTTTGGAGCTTCTCTCCTGTAGAGGCGTTGAATAAATAGACTTCCCCAACATCATCAACATCATGAACATCCTTATTGGGTGACGCAATGATAACGTTTTCACCATCTATGGCCACACTGTAACCAAAGTAGTCAAACCAATTCCAGTCGGGGTTTTCGAAAGTTTGGAGCTTCTCTCCTGTAGAGGCGTTGAATAAATACGCTTCCCCAACACGAGTAAAACCATTGTGACCAAATGCCCCAATGACAACGTTTTCACCATCTATGGCCACACTGGAACCAAATAAGTCTTGGTCATTCAGGTCGGGGTTAAAGAAGGTTTGGAGCTTCTTTCCTGTATAGGCGTTGAATAAATACGCTTCCCCAGCACGAGGAAGACCATCAACAACCTTATAGGAGGCCCCAATGATAACGTTTTCACCATCTATGGCCACACTGTAACCAAGTAAGTCATTCATATTCAGGTCGGGGTTTGTGAAGGTTTGGAGCTTCTCTCCTGTAGAGGCGTTGAATAAATACGCTTCCCCAGCATCACTAACACCATCAACATCCTTATTGTATGCCCCAATGATAACGTTTTCACCATCTATGGCCACACTGTAACCAAAATGGTCATACTGATCCGGGTCGGGGTCTGTGAAAGTGAAAGTGGGTTCCGATGTGAAAATGGGAGCAGCTTGGGCATAATCCCTCGGCAATGAGATAACGCTCAACAGGAGCGCTAGAACCCATGCCAGACTCACTTTGAGAAACGGTCTGATTTTCATATTTCGATAGATTGTATGGGTTTTCGAGAATTTTTCGGTGAATACTGTCATGAGACAGGTGTGCCTCTAACATCTGTAAATGTAAATCTAATTAAAAGTGTTTGTAAACCTATAAAACTCATATAAAAACTCATATAAAAACTCATATAAAAACTCATGCTACATATCTAAAAACTCATGCTACATATCTAAAAACTCATGCTACATATCTAAAAACTCATGCTACATATCTAAAAACTCATCTAAAACCTCATACTACATATCTAAAAACTCATGCTACATATCGGGATTTTGGCTAATAGTCTTATAAAGTCTGATACGAGTAGCTTAGTATAGCTGGGGGTGTAAAATGCAAGCTAAAACCCTTACTGGGTAGTGCGTTCAGCCGATATGTTCCCAAAAGATACATGGTGTTTTGGGCGCTTCCTTTCCCAACACTAAGCTATTCATCGATAAACAGTTTCATGGGGATACTATTTATCAGATGAATGACTATTCCGTAGTGCATCTAGCCACCCATGCTGTCTTCGAGAAAACGAAACAAGATTCATTTATTCTGTTTGGTGATGGCAGTCGGGTTACCCTGAGCCAAGTAGAAGAAAAATGGGATTTGTCTAATGTAGATTTAGTAGTGCTCAGTGCCTGTCAAACTGGCTTAGGGGGAGAATTGGGGGATGGCAAAGAAATCCTCGGTTTTGGTTATCTGATGCAAAATGCTGGTGCCGATGCTGCGATCGCATCCCTGTGGACAGTGGATGACGAAGGTACCCAAGCCTTGATGACTAAATTTTATCAGGTCTTGAAACAGGAGAAGGTTACTAAAGCGGAAGCCCTCCGACAAGCTCAAATTGCTTTAATTAAAAACCAGGGAGGGCGTGGCCTGCTGGCACATCCCTATTATTGGGCACCATTTATTTTAATTGGGAATGGATTATAGGGAATAGTGTGAGGTGTGGGGTGTTTGGGAAGTCTGCGATCACCTCCCACACTTCCCTCTCTTACCCCTACTCCCTCTGCTATCCTAGAAAACACAGCTGATGGGAGGTTAAGGGATGCCGTCAATCTTTCCCGGTATGGATCCATATTTAGAGCATCCATATTTATGGCCAGAAGTACATCATTGGTTGATTAGTTTAATTGCTGAGTGTTTAATTCCTCAGGTACGTCCGAAGTATAAAGTAGCTATTGAAAAGCGCATTTATCCGGTTAATACAACTAACGAAGATAACGTCTTATTAGTTGGAATTCCTGATGTTACTGTTAAACGTAAACCCAATACTGAAGATTCTCCGACCTCTAACGTTGCTGTTGCGCCACCAACCACAAAACCAGTAACAGTAATGGTTCCTATGCCTGAAGAAATCAAACAAGGGTATTTGGAAGTAAGAGATATGACTACTGGTGCTGTGGTAACCGCTATCGAAGTTTTATCTCCAGTTAATAAGCGCTCTGGTGACGGTAGAGAAACTTACCTGAAAAAACGCCAACGGGTGTTAGGAAGTTTAACTAATTTAGTAGAGATTGATTTGCTCAGAGGCTGGAAACTAATGCCACTCTTAGATAACACTATCGAAAGCGATTATCGGGTTTTGCTTAGTCGAGAAGATCGTCGCCCACGAGCGGAGTTGTATACTTGTAATCTGCCAGAGCAACTACCAACTTTTTCCCTACCTTTACGTCCAGACGATGCTGAACCGATAGTGGATTTACAAGCTATAATTAATAGTGTTTATGAGCGAGGGGGTTATGATTACCAACTCGATTATGACCAAGAGCCAGTACCAGCTTTTTCGGAAAAAAATCGGATATGGGCTAAGGAATTGTTGAAAACTGGTATATAGCAATTATACGACTTGTGAGGTACAAATTTCTGGTTTTAGGGAGCAGGGAGCAGGGAGCAGGGAGCAGGGAGCAGAGAATAGGGAGCAGAGAATAGGAAAGTCAGAAGTGGGAAGTCAGAAGTGGGAAGAGGAAAAAAGTATGTGTACCTCATAGCTAGGAAAAACGCTATAAATCCGGTTTAATAAGATTATATTAAAAACAATCAAAGTCTTTGCCTAGACTTGATTTGATGATTTAGGTAAGTAACCTATAATAACCGAATTTGGTCTCATATATATGAGGTACACATTATTTTTGCCCTATTGCCTATTGCCTATTGCCTATTGCCTATTGCCTATTGCCTGCTCCCTGCTCCCTGCTCCCTGCTCCCTGCTCCCTGCTCCCTACCCTATAACTAATCCAACTCAGAATAATCCGGCAACGTAGTATCAATTGGTTTACCCTGACGCAAGATAATTCGGTCATGCTGGGGACGGGACAAAAGTTCACTGAAATGGCGTCCCTTAAACAAAATCAAATCTGCCGGGAGTCCCACCCCAATCCTACCCATCTCGGGTAAACTCATTAAATCAGCAGCTGTCTTGGTTACCGCACAAGGCCAATCACCGATGGGCATATCTAAATGGGCAATCCGTACCGCTTGGGTAAAGACTTCTAAGACATCATGGTCCCCAAATCCATAAAAGGGGTCTCGACAATTATCACTAGCTAAGGTTACCGGAATACCCTGTTGTTTAATTTCATGGAGCCTGGTGACTCCCCGCCAAGAGGGTGTACAGTTAGCCTGTCGATCTTGTAGATAAAGATTGCACATGGGTAAGCTAACAATAGCAATTCCTGCTGCTTTGACTAACTTGAGAGTTTCCGCAACCTCCTCTAAGGGTTGCACTGCTAAACTGCAACAGTGACCACAAAGAATTTTTCCGGTAAACTTATGACGAATAGCGGCTTGGGCAATCTGTCGTAAACAATGGGAATCGGGATTACCATTTTCATCAGCATGGAAATCTAGGTTGAGGTTTCTCTCCTTAGCTAAAGAGAAAACAGTATCGAGTTGAGCATCCAGGTCTTGGTTGCTATAGGCTACCCCCCCAAGTATGCCTCCGATTTCAGCAATTTGATCCGCTAAGGTAATGGCAGCGGGAGTTTGATAGTAATCTAGAGTAACTAGAGACACTGGTTGTAGGGTAACTCTGTCAAGCCATTCTTTCTGGAGGGTTTGGAAAACGCCTAGGCTAATCGCACTTTGTTCTCCAACCCAGTCAATGTGGGTGCGGATAGCTTTAGTACCATGAGCATAGCTACATTTGAGTCCAAATTCCATGCGCCGATATAAATCTGACCGTTGCCAATAGGTTTGGGCATCAGCATCTCCGGTCAGACAGGCACTATTAAAAGTACCATCAGGGTTGGGAGACCGTTCCCAAATATGACCTTTATCCAGATGGGTGTGTATATCAAGAAAACACGGCCATACTTGTCCTTGCCTGAGATCTATACTGGGGATATGACTAGGTATATTACTGGTATCTGTGCTAGCTTCAACACTATTGTTTGCATTCCCGTAGCGGTCTTTTTCCAGCTTAGCCTTTTGCTGCTGCTTGGGAACAATCGCCTTTGGCACTATCGCAGCAATGGCTCCCTGATTAATTTCAATATCAACTAAGCACAAACCCTGCTCGTTGCGGACGCAAACGTTGCTGTTTTCCAGTAGACAAAATGGTACATGGGCATTTGTGAGCCAGTATTGTTCGGCGTTGGGAATCATTCGGGAGTCGAGGGTCGGGAGTCGGGAGTGACCTATGGAAACAGTGAATGTACCTCATAAGTATCATAAACAGTATCATAAACGGGCAGTCGATCATCAAACCCAATCCTGATTTCTCCTCACACCAAGAAATCCTCTACTGTTCCTAATCTTGCTTTATCCAAAGTTCCCGATTCCCGATTCCCGATTCCCGATTCCCGATTCCCTATCTCCATCTCCCCATCTCCCTATCTCCCCATCTCCCCATCTCCCCATCTCCCCAAACTTAAACCCTCTAAGCAGGCTTCAATAGCTTCGGGATTTAAAGGCTTAGAAAACCAATACCCCTGTCCATATTGACAACGCCAATCACAAAGCTGTCCCCATTGCTTTTCAGTTTCCACTCCCTCTGCCACTACATGTATACCGAGGTCGTTTGCCAACTTTACCATCCACCGCAAAATTTCCCCATGTTTGTGATCATCACTCATACCTTTGACAAAAGAGCGGTCAATTTTTAGTATATCTATTGGTAAATTTGGCAAGTAACTTAAGGCAGAATAGCCAGTCCCAAAATCATCAATGCACAACTGAATCTGTCGCTGTTTTAGTTTCTCCAACAGAACTACTGCAGTGGTTTCCAGTAGTACACTTTCTGTGATTTCTAGTTTCAAACTCTTGGCCTCAAGACCAGAATCCCACAAAATTGTGTCGATTTTCCCGATTAGATCCGGTTGGGATAATTGTAAGCTAGAGACATTAACACTGATGGTTAAATCCCGATAGTGGGGAAACTGTTGTTGCCACTGGCACATTTGTTGGCAAGCCTCCCGTAGTACCCACCAACCCAGTGGCACAATCAGCTTTGTTTCTTCTGCCACTGGAATAAATTCTGCTGGCAACAGCAGTCCCCTTTCCGGATGCTCCCAGCGTACCAGTGCCTCAAAGCCTGCCAGGGTATGGGTTTCAAGAGACACAATTGGCTGGTAATAAAGCCGTAATTCATGGCGCTTAATACCCAAGCGTAAACTATCTTCTAACTCCAACCGCTCTATACTCCGGGTGCGCATGCCAGGGGTAAACAGCTGATAGCCCGTGTTACTGTCCATTTTGGCTCGATAAAGAGCTAGACTGGCGTTGTCAAGAAGAGCAGAGGCTTGGTAATCATCCCTGTCATTGCTAGCAATTCCAATATTGGCACTCAAAAAGATGTCATGGTCATCAATCGAAAAAGGTGTCCGCAGGCTAGCGCAAATTTGTTCTGCTACCAAGCTAGCTTCACTGACATCGTTAATGTCTTCAAGCAAGACCGCTAATTCATCTTCGGACCACCGCGCCACTGTATAGTTAACGGTATAGTTAACAGTATAGGTAACAGTATAGTTAATGGTATAGTTAACAGTAGAATTAAGGGCATAAGTCAAGCGAGAATCAAAAGCCTTTAGCAATTTTGCTCCCACTTGCCGTCCCATACTAAACTGAATGACTTTGAAACGTTCCAAACCCACCAATAAGACGGCGAATCGATAACCCTTATACCACTTTGACCTCTGGATTACTTGCCTCAACCGTCTCCTAAAACTATCTGGGTTGAGCCAGGGAATCAGGAGGTCATTAAAGGTAGTATCCTGAAACCTTTCTACAGGTTGTTGATCTTGCTGATCATTGTTACTTCTAGCGAACACCTACTTTCTCTATCACCCTGAATTAGCTCAATTTGAGTTACTTATTGATAATTGAGCCAAAAAGGAAACCCGAAAGGCAAAAGCTGTGGTATAGTAAACGTTTTGCCATATTCTTTAAGCTCAATTCTGTTAATGGTTATTAACGATGAACATCCTTCCTGAAGGTTTTACTCAGCAAATCAATAACCCTGTTTGGCATCATCCTAAGTTGCGGTTATACCGTTTAAATCAGAGGTGGGACTGTTGAATTTTGAGTGAATGTGGACGATAAACAAGCAACGGTCAACTGTCGAAAACCCAACTTCAATACAACGCTAGCCACCGTGGAGCACTACCATGGATCAGTGATGGAACCTCTTAGTTAACCATTAGTTAACCAGGGAAAACAAAATAGAGCATGGAGTAGGGGTAAATCCCATGCCCTATTCTTGGATGCCCACAATTACGAGGTAGTTTTAACTGTTACCCTTTAACCCGTATAGGTAGTTTTTAGATGGCTTAATTGCGTAAGCCTGGTTTACTAGGGAAGCTGATCCCCCTTGAAGTAGGTAGCCAGCGATCAGCTATTGATCGCTGGCTTGGCGTTAACCCTAAAGGACGATTTGCGATCCCTATCTTTAAGGTAAATCGGCAATTTGGCTTTGTCTGTGAGAAAAAGTAATAAATAATTCTAATCAATTACATAATAAAAAGTAATGAGTGTTGAAGAAGCATTGGCGATGGTGGATACGGTAATCAAACCCGAACGCTTAAATGCTGTTCAAGAACTGGTGCTCCGCCAATGTTGGTCAGGACAAACTTATCAAGAGATTGCTGACGGTTCCGGTTACGACGCCGATTACATTCGGGTGGTTGGCTCCCGGTTGTGGCATATCCTCTCAGAGGTTTTTGGAGAGAAGATCACAAAAAATAACATTCGTTCTGTGATCAGGGACCGATTACGAGAGGTCGAGCTTGAGGAGTTGCCAGAGGTGGAGCTGGAATTACCTACAGAGATGGAATTACCCAGAGGTGTGGTGCCTCTCAATTCCTCCTTTTATATCGAGCGTCCCCCCAATGACTCTCTATGTTACGAAACAGTGTTGCAGCCAGGGGCATTAATCCGAATTAAAGCCCCTAGACAGATGGGTAAAACTTCGTTGATGGTGAGGATTCTCGATCACGCTAGAGCATCTGGCTTGCGCACAGTCGCTCTGAGTTTGCAGCAAGCTGATGCCAATGTATTCACGGATTTAGAACGATTTTTACAATGGTTTTGTGCTACAGTCACTCGTAGCCTAGAATTACCGAATCGGCTGGGTGATTATTGGGATGATATCTTTGGCAGCAGTGGAAATACCACCGATTACTTCGAGAATTATCTATTAAAAGAAATAGATACACCGATGGTATTGGCATTAGATGAGGTCAATCTGTTGTTTAATTACCCTGCCATTGCCACGGATTTCCTGGGTTTGTTGCGAGCTTGGTATGAAAAAGCCAAATACGGTGTAACCGGTAGCACAATTTGGCAAAAATTACGCTTAATTATTATACATTCTACGGACGTTTATATTACCTTACATATCCACCAATCCCCTTTTAATGTGGGATTATCGATTGAATTGCCAGAGTTTACTAAGACCCAAGTGCAAGAATTAGCCCGTCGCCACGGAATCCATTGGGGTAGTGATGATTCGAGCGTCGATCACGTGTCATTAATTATGGCCAAAGTAGGAGGAAATCCAAGTCTATTAAGGGTAGCGTTATATCATCTTAGGCGCGGTGACGTTACCTTTGAAGAGTTATTGAATTCAGCAGTAAGCGAATCGGGCATTTATCATGATGACCTTCGACGACAATGGTGGAATCTACAACACTATCCACAACTGGTCGCAGCTTATCGAAACGTAGTGATGTCATCCCAGCCAGTGGAATTAGAACAAAAGCTAGCCTTTAAGTTGCAAAGTTTAGGATTAGTACAGCTCCATAAACAGGGAGCTGTGCCTAGTTGTGATTTGTATCGTCAGTACTTTAGTACTCACCTGGCCTAAAACCGATGGATGCCTGGACATTATGAAAAACCACAACTATCAAGTTGGCGGGAGTTTACCCCCTGATACCCTCTGCTATGTGCGTCGTAAAGCAGATCAGGATTTGTATCAGGCTCTGGTAGCGGGGGAATTTTGCTATGTCCTTACCTCTAGGCAAATGGGTAAGTCTTCTTTGAGGGTGCAAACTACTCAGCGATTACAAGCAATAGGCATCCACTGTGGGATCGTTGATTTGACAGAAATTGGTACCCAAGATTTGACACCAGACCAGTGGTATGCAAGTATCTTGCGCTGTCTGGTGAGCAGCTTCAACCTCCAGGTCAATTTACGCGCTTGGTGGCGCTCACGCTCTTATCTATCCCCAGTCAAACGTCTGAGTGATTTTATTGAGGAGGTGCTACTGGCTCTTGTTGAGGGAAATTTGGTGATCTTTATTGATGAAATCGATAGCATTCTGGGTTTATCGTTCCCGATTGAAGATTTTTTTGCCCTAATCCGAGCCTGCTACAACAAGCGCACAGAAAACCAAGCCTATCAACGCCTCAGTTTTGTGTTGTTAGGGGTAGCCACTCCCACGGATTTGATCGTAGATAAGCAACGGACTCCCTTTAATATCGGACGGGGGATTGAGTTATGTGGATTTACTCTGGAAGAAGCCGAAACTCTAGCCCTAGGATTTAACGGAAGGGTTAACAATCCCAAAGCTTTACTTACGGAAATCCTGGCGTTTACGGGAGGACAGCCTTTACTGACTCAAAAGGTATGTCAGCTGATTCTAGAGGATATAGAGCATTGTACTAGACTTCTTTCAGAAGAGGAAACTTCGGATCCCGCAACAGGGAACAGTGGACAAGAATTCACCACTACAGTATCAAAAACAGTATTAAAAAACTACTCTGGCAAGAAGTGTACTGTGAATCCCACATCGATTGAGTACCTTGTGGGTAGGCGAATTATCGACAAATGGGAAGTCCAAGATGAACCAGAGCATCTCAGGACTATACGCGATCGCATTCTCAGCAATGAGCAACGGGCTGGGCGGTTATTAGGACTTTATCAGCAAATTCTGCAACAGGGAACAGTAGCAGCAGATGACAGTTGGGAACAAATGGAATTGCTACTGTCAGGATTAGTGGTCAAGAGTGAGGGCAAGGTTAGAGTCCGCAACCCCATTTATGCTGCTGTTTTCAACTGTGATTGGGTCAGCAAGCAACTATCAAATCTTCGTCCCTATAACACAAGTCTTAGAGCTTGGTTCAATGGTGATTGTCAGGATGAATCGAGACTATTGCGAGGTCAAGCCTTACTCGATGCCCTAGCTTGGGCAGATTCCCGTAGCCTGAGTGACCAAGATTATCAGTTCTTATCCGCTAGTCAAGCTTTGGATAAACGGGAGGCTCAACGGGCTGAAGCCGCACGAACTCAAGCGGTGGCAATACAATTGACCAAAGAAAAAGAAATTTCCCGACTGCAAAAGCTCCTGCTGGCTACAGTGAGCACAGGATTTTTAGTGTCCGCTAGTTTAGGTATGATGGCTTTCCGGGAGTACAAAAAAGCTGTCATTAACGAAATTAATGCGATCGCAAAATCCTCTGAAGCGTTCTATGCCTCTAATCACAAGTTGGATGCCTTGATCTACGCCATCAAGGCTTGGCAGAAACTGCAACAGTTAGCTGGGGCAAAGGCAGATACCCAGACTCAAGTTGAGAAAATGCTCTGGCGAATCATTTATGAGATTAAGGAGTACAATCGCTTCTCAGGACATCAGGCTGCGGTTTACGACCTGGTTTTTAGCCCGGATGGTGAGATGATTGCCTCGGCTAGTGGTGACAAGACCATCAAACTTTGGCAGCGAGACGGCACTCTGTTAAACACCCTAAAAGGCCATGGCTCCCAAGTTAAGGGAGTGGCGTTTAGCCCGGATGGTGAGATGATTGCCTCGGCTAGTAGTGACAAGACTGTCAAACTTTGGACTAAAGACGGCATTTTGCGAAACACCTTCACTAACCATAGTGCTGGCTTTGAAGCAGTAGCCTTCAGCCCGGACGGTAACCTAATCGCCTCCGCTAGTGAAGACAACACTGTCAAACTCTGGACAAAAGAGGGCAAGTTCTACAAACTCCTGACAGGGCATAGTGCAGGAGTTGAAGGAATAGCCTTTAGCCCCGATGGTGAGATGATAGCTTCTGCCTCTGAAGACAATACTGTCAAACTCTGGACAAAAGATGGCAGGTTGCTTAGAACCTTTATAGGCCATGGGAGTGGAGTTGAAGGAGTAGCCTTTAGCCCCGATGGTGAGATGATAGCTTCTGCCTCTGAAGACAATACTGT
>WTKN01000239.1:0-1468 GCA_011524395.1 Moorena sp. SS36440bin_2 | reverse complement strand
CAAGCTCTGGACAAAAGATGGCAGGTTGCTTAAAACCTTAACAGGACATCGGGACGAAGTTTATGGAGTTGCTTTTAGTCCTAATGGTAAGATAATTGCCTCGGCTAGTGAGGATAATACCATTAAACTCTGGACAAAAGAGGGCAGGTTGCTCACTATCCTAGAAGGTCATCGGGATGAGGTCGAGGGAATCGCCTTCAGTCCTGATGGTGAGATAATTGCTTCGGCTAGTGAGGACAGTACGATTAAGCTGTGGAAACAAAACAGTACTTTGTACACAACCCTTACTGGTCATTGGAATGGGGTAAGGGCAGTGGCATTCAGCCCTGATGGTCAGACAATTGCTTCAGGAAGTAGCGACAAAACTGTCAAACTCTGGCAACCAGACGGCACCTTAAAACTTACCCGAGATAATCATAGCGCTATAGTTAATGGCCTAGCATTCAGTCCCGATGGTGACATGATTGCTTCGGCAAGTAGTGACAAGAAAGTAAAACTCTGGGATAAACATGGTACCTTCTTAGCTACCCTAAATAATCATTCCGCTGGGGTTGAAGGAGTAGCGTTTAGTCCCGATGGTAAGATAATTGCTTCAGCCTCTGAAGATAAAACCATTAAACTCTGGCAGCGGGATGGTACCTTGTTAACCACCCTAGAAGGTCATAGCAATGAGGTGGAGGGAGTAGCGTTCAGTCCCAATGGTACGATAATTGCTTCAGCCTCTGAAGATGAAACCATTAAACTCTGGAAGATAGATAGTACCTGTACAGAGGAAGCAAAACCCAGTAAGAACAGCAATTTACTACCGGAATGCTGGAGCCATAGTTTCTATACTCTCACAGGCCATGAGGATGAGGTGAAAACCGTGGCAATTAGCCCTGATGGTGACCTGATTGCTTCCGGTAGTGAGGATAAGACAGTCAAAGTTTGGCAAGGAGACAGCACAGACCGGTATCAGACCCAACCAAAACTGCTACATACCCTGACAGGACACAGTGACGGGATTACGGGAGTGACCTTTAGCCCCGATAGCAACATGATCGCGTCTGCTAGTGCAGACAAGACGGTGAAACTCTGGAAGCGGGATGGTTCCTTGCTGACTACCCTTACAGCACATCAAGATGAGGTAGAGGGAATTGCCTTCAGCCAAAATGGGGAAATCCTAGCCTCCGCTAGTGCTGATAGTAAGGTGATTTTGTGGAATGTGGATCAAGTCCTGGCTCTTGAGCAAGTCCTAACCTATAGTTGTGATTGGCTGCAGGATTATTTGAGCACAAATGCTGAGCTAAAAAAACGCGATCGCACTCTTTGTGATCGGATTAAGCATAAGCAATAAGGCAAGAGGCAAGAGCCAAGAGCCAAGAAAAATTTTTGGTAATCGAAAAAACTGTAATCCTTGTCTTGATGCAGTGGCTGTTCCCTGTTCCCTGTTCCCTGTTCCCTGTTCCCTGTTCCCTGTTCCCTGTTC
>WTKN01000368.1 GCA_011524395.1 Moorena sp. SS36440bin_2 | reverse complement strand
AGTTTTCTGATAGTGTTTGCGTCAATTCTTGTCCACTGTTCCCAGATCCGCTGTTCCCTGTTCCCGACAACTGCCGCGAAGTCTACTGAGTTAGGATGTTGTTGTTTTGGATCAGTTGCTGACTTAAGCAATACTTGTAATGGCTTATATAATAGAAATTGGTCAAGAATTGGTTAACCAAACCTTGACCGATTTTTTTGTATGTAAGGGAGTAGGGAGCAGGGACTTCGGAGCAGTAGGCAAGTATGTGGAGTGTGGAAAAAACTTCAGGTTACTTCATAGCAATTCAGATGGTTGAAACTATAATAATAGCGTTTATAGGAATCATGAGGTACACATTATTTTTTACCTCTTTCCTCTTGCCTTTTCCCTCTTACCTGCTCCCTGCTCCCTGCTCTCTGCTCCCTAAAAGCTGGTGAAGCGCCATGGGAATGATTGTAGTTTGAGATGTAATTTGTATCGTCAGTATTTTAGCGATCGCATTTTAGGGAGTCGGGAGCAACCATGACCAATCAACAATCTACAATCTACAAAGTTGGAGGTAGTTTACCTCAAGATGAACCCACTTATGTGACGCGACAAGCGGATCACGAGCTTTTTCAGGCATTGATGGCTGGGGAATTTTGTTATGTGCTGAATTCCCGACAAATGGGTAAGTCCAGTTTGCGGGTACGAACCATACAAAAGCTAACAAAGGAGGGAGTAGCTTGTGCCTCTATTGATGTTACCAGGATTGGCAATGACGTCACCTCCCAGCAGTGGTATGGCAGTTTGATTAGAAGTCTGGTCAAGAGTTTTGAATTAAAGGGAAAAGTCCAGGTAATCCCTTGGTTAAAACAGCGTGAAATATTCTCCCCAGTGCAGTGGTTAGATGAGTTTATTGAGTCGGTTATCCTAAACGAACTAAGTCAACCGATTGTTATTTTTCTGGATGAAATTGATAGTATTATTAAAGTTACCTTTAAAGATGATTTCTTTGCGTTCATTAGAGCCTGTTACAATCAACGAGCGGAAAATCCAGCTTATAATCGTCTAACCTTTTGTTTGCTAGGGGTGGCAACTGCTGCAGATTTAATTCAGGATAAACAACGCACTCCGTTTAATATTGGTCAGGATATTCGGTTGACTGGGTTTACTTTTCAGGAGGCCAAACAACCTTTGGTTCGGGGTTTAGTAGGTAAAGTTAATAATCCTGAACACATGTTAGGTGAGATAGTAAACTGGACGGGAGGACAACCGTTTCTGACTCAGCGGTTGTGCCGTTTGGTAGTCCAGACCTGGGAATCGGGCAATAGTGTTTACCTAGACCAGATAGTGCGTACCCAGATCATTGACAATTGGGAAGCCCAGGATGAACAGGAGCATTTGAAGACCATACGCGATCGCATTCTCAGGAATGAGCAACGGGCTGGGATGCTGTTGGGTTTGTATCAGCACGTGTTGGATCAGGGTAGTCTACGTGCTGATGGGAGTCAGGAACAGACGGAATTAAGATTATCGGGGCTAGTGGTTGAGCGCCATGGTTGTTTGGAAGTTAACAACCGGATTTATGGGGAGGTTTTCAATTGCGATTGGGTTAAGACAGAATTAGCTAGACTACGTCCCTACTCTGAGGCGTTTACCGCTTGGGTTGATTCTGGGTGTAAGGATGACTCTCGATTGTTGCGGGGGGGAGCATTAGAGCAGGCGGAACAATGGTCTAGGGGAAAAGCCTTAAGCGATTTAGATTCCCAGTTTTTGAGAGCAAGTCAGGTTTTAGATAAGAGAGAAGTGCAAAAGGCTTTAGCGGCTGAGAAAGAGGCTAGTGAGATATTAGCCAAGGCCAAACAGGAAGCAGAAGCGTTGCTAGCAGAAGCCAAATTAGGGACACGACTAGAACGGAAAGCCCTCGGTATTTTACGACAGTTACCGGATAATAATGTTTACTACGGCCCCAGTACAAGAGGGGAAACGCTTTTGTATGAGGCCATGGAGACTGGGCAAGAGCTATTGGATAGAGTAACAGATGGTCGCCCCCTAGATAACTATCCTGCTACTAGTCCTCTATATGCTCTCCAGCAGAGTATTAGTCAATTCCGAAAAGGGGCTGTGCTCACCGGGCATCAGGACTCGCTATGGAGTGTAGCCTTCAGCCCGGATGGAAAGAGGCTGGCCACGGCTTCATCCGACAAAACTGCCAGAATTTGGGACAACCAGGGCAATCAAATCGCCCTGCTCACCGGACATCAGGACTCGGTAAGGAGTGTAGCCTTCAGCCCGGATGGAAAGAGGCTGGCCACGGCTTCAGTTGACGGCACTGCCAGAATTTGGAATTTACAGGGCAATGAAATCGCCATGCTCACAGGGCATCAGGAGTGGCTAACAAGTGTAGCCTTCAGCCCCAATGGACAGAGGCTGGCTACTGGTTCAGCAGACGGCACTGTCAGAATTTGGGACAACCAGGGCAATCAAATCGCCCTGCTCACCCGGCATCAGTTCAGGGTAAATAGTGTAGTCTTCAGCCCGGATGGACAGAACCTGGCCACGGCTTCAGTTGACGGCACTGCCAGAATTTGGGACAACCAGGGCAATCAAATCGCTCTGCTCACCGGGCATCAGAACGGGGTATTAAGTGTAGCCTTCAGCCCGGATGGACAGAAGCTGGCCACGGCTTCAATGGACAATACTGCCAGAATTTGGGACAACCAGGGCAATCAAATCGCCGTGCTCACCGGGCATCAGTTCTCGGTAAATAGTGTAGCCTTCAGCCGGGATGGACAGAGGCTGGCCACGGCTTCATCCGACAAAACTGCCAGAATTTGGGACTTACAGGGACATGAATTAACTGTGCTCACCGGCCATCAGGACTCGGTAGAGAGTGTAGCCTTCAGCCCGGATGGACAGAGGCTGGCCACTGCTTCATGGGACAATACTGCCAGAATTTGGGAATTACAGGGCAATGAAATCGCCCTGCTCACCGGCCATCAGTCCTCGGTAGAGAGTGTAGCTTTCAGCCCGGATGGAAAGACGCTGGCCACGGCTTCATGGGACAATACTGCTAGAATTTGGGACAACCAGGGCAATGAAATTGCCCTGCTCACCGGGCATCAGAACTGGGTAACGAGTGTAGCCTTCAGCCCGGATGGACAGAGGCTGGCCACGGCTTCAATGGACAATACTGCCAGAATTTGGGACAACCAGGGCAATCAAATGGTCGTGCTCACCGGGCATCAGGACTCGGTATTAAGTGTAGCCTTCAGCCCGGATGGACAGAGGCTGGCCACGGCTTCAGCAGACAATACTGCCAGAATTTGGGACAACCAGGGCAATCAAATCGCTGTGCTCAGAGGGCATCAGGACTCGGTAAATAGTGTAGCCTTCAGCCCGGATGGACAGAAGCTGGCCACGGCTTCA
>WTKN01000141.1 GCA_011524395.1 Moorena sp. SS36440bin_2 | reverse complement strand
ACAATTACAATTGGATTATAATTGTACAAAATGAGTTGGTCTGGTGACCAACTTTAAAAAAAAAGTTTTTTCAAGAACTAATTCAATAGTATTGATAGACGATGTTAAAGCCCAAACTAGTAGTACTTGCATCATCTGGAGTCTGCTCTCGTTATAAACAATAGAAAACACGCAACAACGCTTTAATGATAGAATATAATAAAAATGATAAACAAAGAAGCCTATAGCAAATAAACTAACCGCCCCCGACGTCTTCTGGTCCATTCATCGCGACCTGGACATAGTCTGGGTCCTCGCCGTCATCTTCATCCTCTTCGTCCTCATTCTCACTCTCCGTGGGAGTTTGATACTCATCTTCGCAAGGGGACCCATCGTCGTTCTGGGGCTCTCCTTGTGAAGCATCGGTGGTTTTGGCGGCTGTCTGCGAACCCGCACTCCCCGCCGCTGGCGAACCAGCTGGTAGCGCTGCCGGCGGCAAGACTGCAGGGTCCGGAATATCGAAGAGCTCTCGCAGATTCGCTGGAGGATCCCCGGGCTTTCTCAGACTCCAACCGTACGCAAATGCCACGTTGTCCCTCATATGATACCCGTGCGGGATGACGTACATGTGATACCGCAGCGACTCCGTTCCACTCCAGCCCGCGCCAGCATGCTGCACATAGCCATGCCCAACGAAAACGGAATGGGGGGGGATTGTGATGAGCTTCATTTCGAGGAAGTGGCACAGGATCCTCTTTGACGCATCTGGCAAGTGCACATGGTTATGGGAAGCATCCGCTATCCACAGCTGCGTAGCTTCGTCTCCCGTTGCGATGATGAAAAATCCTGGGCCCGTTGGCTGTGTGTGATCAAAGTCGTTGTGCCCGCATTGCGCAGGACAATTACGCCCAGTGACCAAGAACCGGCCTCCAGACCTCGGCAACTCCAGCCTTTCCCGCGTGATGTCATGAAGGCGGATGAGTGAGCAGAGGTGTCCAAGGTACATGTCAAAGAAGCAACGGTACCTCCCCAGCCACGAGCGCATGAGCGTGACAGTCGTAAGGTGGCTCGTGCTCGAAATCCTAGCATGACCACGGCGAAGGTCGGCCTGATCCAAAGCTTTGACGTCGTGGTTGAAGATCGTCTTCCAGTCGGTTGTCTCGTCACCCTCCAGAGCCGCCTCTCGGTCAAGTGTGTCGAGTACGCCCGCGTAGAAAGCCGACTGAGTACGGTTAGCCAGCTCCCCAATATCAGGTTGGGCAAACGGTAGTTGCACATCCCTTAAGAATTGTGGGTTAATCGGATCAGCGAGACCCTCCATGATGGTGTACCCACGTTGCCGAACCTCCACATGGCGACCTTCGAAGTACGACATACCCAAACCGCTCTCAGTTGTATCGCAAACTGTTCCCATAACTTGTGTCGCATTCGCATTCTCACCCCGGCAAGGCCCCACCATTCCCTTCAGCCTCATTTGTCCATACGTTCCCCAAAGCCAGGCCAAATCTCTCGTCCACTGTGCAACGGCCTTTGTGAAGAGAGACTCTGCGAAGTGGTATCGCGGGATGTGCGCCAAGCGCAGAAGAGGACGATTGTCAGTGTCCTCAACACGACGACGTTGGCCTGCTTGCTGTCCACCACCGTGTTCGGAAGGCGCGACCGTCAAATCGATACACTCGAAGTCCGGCACAGGTGCTATCTCACGGAACCGCTCATGTATCGAGCTGTTCGAGCGATGAACAGGCTCGATTAAGGGTTCTGGGAGATCCTCTAGCTCCTGATACCGCTCACGGATGTTCTCCGGGATTGTGGTTGGAATCGGATCCGCGAAGTCCTCAAACTCTTCCGTCTTCTTGAAACGGAGTCTCGGTACGGGGGGTGGAGCTGGCTGTTTCCCTGTCTTCTTGGCGGTCGGCTTAGTCTTTTTCGTGGTAGTTGACTTTCCCTTGCCTTTTCCACTCGACTTTCCGCTACCGGGACTTTTTGCATTCTTACCAGTTTTGTGCTTCTTCAATGGAGGTTCAGGTGTCAACTCCTTGGACTTGTCCTTGGCATTACGGGACCTAGTGCTTCGACGAACTGGCACTATCTCGTCGTCTTCGTCACCGGCCGCGCCGTCGTCACCGGCAGAGCCGTCCTCCACTTCGGGCACTTCGTCATCGTCGTCGTCGTCATCGTCTATTTCGATAGTCGGAATCTTACTCGAGCCTACGGGGACCTTTGCACCGACTCTACCCTTTGTAGTGGACTTTGTTCGTTCCGGGTAGAAATGGTTGGTCAGGCGTGTCAGGAAACGAGCCAAGCGGTTTTCGTTCGCCTTTGCAGCTTTGTCCGCTCCGGTCTTGTAGGAAGCCTCATTGAACAGACGAAACACGTTGTTCATTGCATCCTTGACTGATTGAGTGGAACCTTGGGTAAGTTCAATTTCAGTGGATAACAACTGATTCATATCACGGCACCGATCCTCTGCGCTCCGGAGAAAGTCGCGCATCGCCTGCAGTGTTCTCCTCACGAAAGGAAGAAACCCAACAACAGAAAACGCAGTGTGATTGATGTTGGAACCGTTGATGGCGTACCAGATTGCCTCCACGGCAATGGCGCGGTCGTCCCCTTCAAAAGTTGCTAGCTGAGGTGTACTGATATGCGACAGGTTGAGGGTGGTCACGGTCTTGTTCCCAATCAATGCTTCTCTCTTGTTTATCTCGGTAATGTGGTGCAGTAGGTCGTCTGGTGCCGACAGACATAGACGAGCCGCACGGATATATCGATCGTACGACGAGTTGGACTGATGGGGGATGTAGCTTGCTGATAACATGAGCTTGCGGATATCAGAAACGCGTGCGGTACCAAACGGCACATTGTAGTTTTCCTGGAATGCACGTGCGTATGACAGGACGGACCGAAGAATGGCTAAGAACGACGTACACGACAGAACCGTTGAAGAACAATTGTTGAGCAAATTGCTGTTCAGTGTCATGTCCAATGTGGTCAAGGCATTTCCATCCTTGCGCATAATCATAAAGACAGGCAGAGGACGTCGGGACCAGTCACGATCAGGGCTTTGGTCTACTCGCACCTCACCAATTGCCGCATGACGATGATGACCATCGACAATGATTGCGCGAATACCAGGCTGTAAGACATGTAACGCTCCTGGTTCCGTCGGCGCCGTGATTAAGCTCCTAGTGGTCGCGCCCTGTGGTACGTCTTCTGGATGAATGGTGACGGTCATCCGTCCCGCACTTGCAACATAACCATTGTCTTGCATCCCAACGGCAGTGCGCACCATGTGGTCGTGGTCCAAATCCCGTACGCGATTAGGCATTTCAACCATAGCATCATACTCTACGAGGACGACCTCGTGTTCGTATAAGTCACGATTATACTCTTGAACTTCGACTGCTGTACCCACCATATCTGGGTCGTTGATCACTTCAACAATTTCATTC
>WTKN01000346.1 GCA_011524395.1 Moorena sp. SS36440bin_2 | reverse complement strand
TCCCGACTCCCGACTCCCGACTCCCGACTCCCGACTCCCGACTCCCGACTCCCGAATTAAGTGTGTGTGGGATTAGGGAATTTTTTTCCTGGCAATCTTGACTAAACAGTCAAGATTTTGCTAAGTTAAAACTATGGTTGGAAGAAAGCTAGAGTTCGACCGGGAAGAAGCCCTAGAAAAAGCTATGGACTTGTTCTGGTCTAAAGGCTATAATGCTACGGGGCTCAATGACCTGCTAAAGCACATGGGCATCCAACGCCAAAGCCTGTACAACACCTTTGGTAGTAAACATGCTCTGTTTTTGGAGGCAGTACAGCACTATGGACAAACCGTAGTCTGCTGCATTGAGGAACAGTTGAATCAACCGGGCTCTCCCTTAGAAAACATCCGTAATCTAATCAGAGGATTGGCTTCTGAGGCTATCTGTCCCAAATATCGTGGGTGTATGATGGCCAATACTATGATGGAGTTGGCTCCCCATGACCCAGCCGTGGCTAAGATGGTTCAGTGCCTAACCTGGCAGGTGGACAAAGCCCTGGAGCGGACATTGGAAAGGGCTGTGGCCGCTCAGGAGTTGCCAAGGGAGGCTAATCCACGTCAACTAGCTCGCTTTCTGCATCATGTTATATTGGGATTCAATGTCCGAGGAAAAATACATCCAAGTTGTTCTTATCTAGATGACATTCTGGAGGTAGCTTTGTCTGTACTCGAATAATCGGTTAAGAGGTAGCAAAATTTTTTTTGCTCATTTTTTGACTATTCAGTCAAAAAAGACCGTGATTTGAGCCGATCACCCCGGCTTTTGTCTGGAAATAATTATCAAAGGCTCAGGAAGTCATAGTCATTCAGGAGACATCTAAATGTTACAACCTATTCCGTTTACTAGAAGCGAAGACATCAGTACCAAATCCCAAAGCTGTGATGTACCAACAAACCCCGCTGCAGGATCTGATGCTTCTTATCGGTCTACTACTTCCTCTGTTGCTTTTGGTTGGTGGCAAACCCTTTGGGCAGATATCGACGTTATTTTCACACGAGACCCAGCTGCCCGAAATTGGATAGAAGTACTCTTTTGCTATCCTGGTTTGCATGCTTTAATGCTACATCGAGTTGGTAACTGGTTGTATTCTCGTGAGCTTCCCTTCTTGCCTCGGTTTTTGTCCCATCTGGGGCGGTGGTTAACGGGGATTGAAATTCATCCAGGGGCAACCATTGGCAAAGGTGTATTTATCGACCACGGTATGGGAGTAGTTATTGGTGAAACCGCCATCGTGGGTGACTATTGCTTAATTTACCAGAATGTAACTCTGGGGGGAACGGGCAAGGATAAAGGTAAGCGTCACCCTACCTTAGGTGACAATGTGGTAGTCGGTACTGGAGCCAGTGTTTTAGGCAACATCCGAATTGGCGATCGCTCTCGCATTGGGGCTGGCTCAGTTGTACTGAAAGATGTGCCCGATAACTCCACGATAGTGGGCATTCCAGGTCGGATTGTTTCACAAAAAACTAACCCCGATCCTCTGGCACACCACAAACTGCCAGATGTAGAGGCCAAGCTAATTCGGACATTGATAGACCGCATTGCTACTTTGGAACAACAGGTGCAGGATTTGAAGGTGCAGGATTTGAAGGAGCGCGAACACACAGCAATTCATTAGACTTCGCGGCAGTTGTCGGGAACAGGGAACAGGGATGCAGCGCAGTGATACTCTTAAACCGTCATTAATTGGGATAAACCCGCACAAAACGGTCAAGGTGCAATTTATTGTGGTCCGAGGGAGGAGTGGTAATGCGGTGGTGGAGTACCTGCCACTCATCTGTCTGGACGATCCTCAGATCACGCTGAGGAGTTGCTTGAAAGCTTTAGATTTACTATGTTTACTGTCAAGAAGATCAATCGCAACAGCATCAAGTAAATCTAGTCCCACAATATCTCTCAAGTAACACGCGGTACGACGCAACAACACTGCCTGAACTTCTACTCGGCTCATATGCCGAGTAATATCCTTGTCGGTACCACGAGCAAGAATGTTTTTTGCAGCATTGTGGTCAGCCTGCAACACGACCCCATCATATCCGGTAAAATTGTCCCCAGTTCTGTGCCCCAATAGGGTGCCATTCCTGGAGTCAATTTGCGACGTGTAACTAGGCTGGACTTCTGTCACAACTGAACCAGTCCAATTAGCCCACTTCTGTAAGGAGTCTCTGATTTTTCCTTTCATCCAACTATTCAGTTTGCGAGACATAGCCTTGGACTGGCGCTTATTCTTAATTGGTTGTGTTAAATCTTCTGCAAAAACTTTTAGAGCTTCTCCATTGAAAAGAGACTTAGAAGCTGCTCCTATTCTCGCCGCCAGTTCAGATTGGTTTTGTCTATAACGGCGATTTTCTGTTCTTCTAGTTAGGTTATTTTTGAGGATCCTATCTGACTTAGCTGGATCGATTTTTTCTAGTTTTCTGTGAAGTGCCCAGAGTTTTCCTCTATGGCGGTTTTTGGCACAAATACGATCTGACTTCTTTGTGGTAACTTTTCCCAATCCTTTGCCGTGAGCCTGGCCGTCTGAATCATAGAAAGCTTCCGTGTAACCTTTATCCACCCCAATACTACGACGTTCAGAGGGGATTTCAACAGTCCCATGATCTACTAGGAAATGAACTTCAAATATTCCCAATTCTAAATTAAAGATTAGTCGGATCTGACCCCTTATTTTGCGGTTAGACCTAACAATAACCTTGTTTCTTTTCCCTTTGATGAGTCCAGCTAGTTCTAACTGGTAAGTATTACGAGAAAGTCTTTTGCACTTGTAACCAGGTTGCTGGTAGACTATTTGATTTCTAACCCAGGAGTGTCCACGCTGATCTTCTTTTCTTACCCACCGGTGAAGTAGGGAGCTATCCAGGAAGGCTCTTGTCTTAAGCTGTTTGCACAACTCCTTCCGTTTAGCTTTATGCTCTGTACCGGGAAATCTCCGGTAGATTTTCTTTACTACCGCTTCAATGCAGGCAGCTTGTTGTGCTGAGATCGCTTTGGCGACATCACAAACTGCCCAGTCCATCAACTTGGAAGGAAGCCCTAGTGATTCAGGACTTCTAAAAGTCCTAATCTCTCTAAATGACTTCTTCGAGTCGATCCCCCAATGGTTTATGCTTCCTAGTTTGTTGTAGGACTCAGACCTAACGACACCCAGTTTTTTCATGGTAGACAGCAATTCAGTTTTAACCGACGCATTTATCCCTATAACGGGGACGATCTGAGTCGATAGCTTCCTTGTTATTCCTGTTTTCCTTGGTTTGGGCATTGCCAGTCTTAGTTACATAAGTCAAGTATATCACGTTTTGTTTGTCTTGTCCATCTTATCGACGGTAGACTTAATGTCTTTTTCGTAGGGACGAAGAAAGTAAAGTTTGGAACTGAAGCAGTGCATTATAG
>WTKN01000066.1:79594-125882 GCA_011524395.1 Moorena sp. SS36440bin_2 | reverse complement strand
AGTGACAGCTCCTACACTGACCTTTCAGGTTCAGTGTAGGCTTCCCAGCCAATCCAGCTATTGCTTACGGAGGCGCTGGGCTTTAAGAACGGACTGCCCTGCCGCTCTATTTCTGATATTGATCGCCGCATTATGGTCACGATCAAGGCTACACCCACAATGGGAACAATTATGCCATCGTATATGTAGCTTTTTGGGGACTTTTTTGCCGCAATTGGAACAATTTTGTGAAGTATTCATAGCACTTACCGGAATCGCTAACAAGCCAGCATTTTCGGCTTTGCTTGCCAGGATTGTCAGAAAGCTTACCCACCCAGCATCTAGGACAGATTTAGCCAACCGGGATTTAGCTAGCCCCTTAACATTTAATTTTTCATGAGCTATTACATCGTACTTTGAAAGCAAATAATTAGCGGTTTTCAAATGGAAATCTTTCCGTTTATCCGCTACTTTCTTGTGTTGCCTAGCAAGCTGCGTGATAGCCTTGAGCCTATTATTGCCACCTTTTTTCCGTCGGGATACTCGCTTCTGAATGACCTTTAATCTTTTTTGAGACTTTCGGTAATATTGCGGCATCTCTATTGTTTCTCCTTCGGAGGTGGTCAAAAACTCTTTAAGCCCAACATCAATACCAACTATTGATTCAGGATTAATATCAGCTTTAACCTCCGGAACAGTTTTGTCTTCTAGAGACAGAACCAAGTAGTAGCCATCACATTTTTTGGTTATAGAAGCCGTCTTGATTTTGAATCCATCAGGAATGGGACGATGAAGGATGACCTTGAGCGTTCCTAGCTTTGGTAGGTTGATCAGGTTTCCTTCTAGGCACCCTTCCTTCATTTGTGGGTAAGTAAAAGTACGATAGCGGCACCGCTTCTTAAATCTAGGTCTTCCGCTTCGTTTACCATTACTGTCTCCTTTAATAAACCTATCAAAGGCTAATTTAACTCTTTTGACCACATCCTGAAGTACTTGAGAATGGATTTTTTTGTACCAAGGATGAGTTTTTTTTAGATTTGGCAAGGTCTTTTTCTGACTGTAATAGTCAGGATTTTCCCTTAACTCCGGAAAGTGGCAAACAAGGGGACAAGCATTGATGGGACAACGATTTTGCTCGTACCAGTTGAACCGATCAGCCAACAAATAATTGTATTGCGCGCAAAGCATTGACAGCCAGTTGTCTATCAATGCTTTCTGTGCTTTTGTTAGACGTAATCGATACTGGTAGGCGACTCTCACGATTTATTGCTATTCAGTGTATGCTATTATTGTATCACTGACATAAAAAAGCGTCAACTAGTTCCATGAAGAAAAAGTTTGCCACAAAAGGTAGATCGGTCAGCGATCTCAAAGCTCACCTTGTCTTAACAACAAAATACCGCTGTAAAGTCTTTACAAGCGATATGTTAAATGAATTACATGATATATTTGCTGATTTAATGGAGAAGTGGGACGGGGACTTAGTAGAATTCAATGGAGAAGCCGATCACATACATCTCCTGTTTCAATACCACCCAGATGTCCCTTTGAGTAATTTAGTCAATAATTTAAAATCAGTTAGTTCCCGAAAGATCCGTCAGCAATTCAGTGAAGAGCTTGATAATATTTATAGCAAAAATGTCGTATGGAACAGTTCTTATTTTATTGCGAGTTGTGGCGGAGTTACTATTAACCAACTCAAAAAATATATCGAAAACCAGGATAGACCTGCTGGCTAGCTACCATAGTGTCGCGATTCATCCCACGCTCATCCTACGGATTGAGACGTGGGGCTTCTCGCGACTTTAACTAAACTACAACGGCATATTACAGCGTTTTTCATAACTATTAGGTACATAGGATTTTTACGCTGCTCCCTGTTCCCTGTTCCCTGTTCCCTACTCCCTGCTCCCTGCTCCCTGCTCCCTGTTCCCTATTCCCTTTGCTATAGTGAGCGATCTAATCTATCCAAATCTCGATTTATTTTTATATGACTTACGAGATGCTCTCAACCTCACTGAAGCTGAGAAGCAAGAAAAGCAAGCTAAGTTCCGAGCTAAACTCCCAGCAGATAGTAAATTATTCGATCCTGATCTAGAAACCAAATATTTAGAACTACTCCCTAGGCAAAAGTACTATGACTTTACCACAGCCAACGATACCCTAGAAGGGTACTACTACCCTGTTCGCATAAATGATACCTATGGCTTGCAAATTGATTGTTCTATTAACAATCAAACCGACCCTCAAACCCCTGACTGTTTTGCCAGACTCCGAGCCGAAATTGAATGGAGATTACAAGGTAAAACAGCGACCCTAGGGCAAACTTGGATGCTTTCTGGATGGTTAGCGAAAACATCCAGCAAAAGCTACGAATACATTGCTCAATCCTGTTATCAGGTTTTCCAGACAGCGGCCAATTGGTCACAAGATTTACAGGGAGAATCAACACCAGAAAGTTATAAAAAACAGGACAAAGACGCAAAATCTGGTGCTCAGGTTTTCGATAAAGGGGCGAATTGGTCACAAGATTTACAGGGAAAAGGCAGCTTGTTTGGTGGTAAAGTTTTTGAGTTGTGGCGATATCAACCCCATAGTCAGAGCAACAGCCATGTGATCATTATGATATTTCCTGACCAAGCAAGTATGGAAAAAGCAGCAGAGTTGTATACGGATTGGATGGGTATGTTTAGTTATAGAAACAAAATTTTATGGGCTTACAGCCAAAGTCGGTTAATCAAAAAATCCTTGGTAAATTTCTATAAGCAGGCTGAAGAAAATCAGAGACTTATCAGTGACCAAAACGCTTCTGGGTTTAGGGAGCAAACCATAGCAGCAAAACTGGATGATATTCAAAAGTCTTTAGGGAATTATACCCTAGATTTGCCTAAACTAAATTTTCAAAACAAAATTATCGAGATTAATGTATTCAATTATCAAACCCGTTTAGACATCATCAACCAAAAATGCCAAAAATTAGGTGCTGATAATAATCTGAAGTTTTTAGAAACCTTTAGTAAAGAAGTAAAGCAAAATTACCTATTGCAGGTTACTAAAGACTATGATATAATGGAGGTGGCATTAAGGTTGCTAGAAACGAGGCTCAATGCCATTCGTAGTCAAATTGAGCTGGAAAAAGCAGAACGCGATCGCACTTTTCAAAATATAGTAACGGTAGTTGGTGCGGGCACAGCGGTTACAGCTTTAGTGGATTTTGAAGGGAAGCAGTGTAAGGCTGTATCTAATATGATCCCACCCTTCAAAAACAGCTGTGACAACCCTTGGATCAATAGTTTCATAGTACCAGTTGGGCTAATCGTGATCTTTGGAGTAATTGGTTTGTGCTTCAAAAAAATATTATCTGCTAGTAGGTAGGGCGTCTAATCCACTGCTCCCAAGGCTTTCAGGGAGGTAATAGTTGCTTTTGTTAAACCAGTTACACCGGCGATATTCATCCCCTCATAGGGTCTAGGCACTCTCAGGGTTTTGATACATTGAGCCGTCTCGATATCCCAAAACTTAATTGTGCCATCGTTGCTGCTACTGGCCAGCATTAAACCATCTCGACTGAAAGCAACTGACCATACCACATTAGTATGGCCATGGAGAGTTTTGAGACATTCACCTGTCTCAACATCCCAGAGCTTACAGGTTTTATCATAACTACCACTGGCGATCAGTTTACCATTAGGGCTGAACGCCACTGAGCGTAAGTAATGGGTGTGTCCGCGCAACGTGTTGAGACATTCACCAGTGCCAACATTCCAGAGCCTGAGAGTGTGGTCTTCACAGCCACTAGCGAGAATTCTGCCATTTCCACTAAACACAACGGACTTGATGATATTTCGGTGTCCCTGCAAAGTGCTCAAACAGTCGCCGGTGTCAACATCCCAGAGTTTAACGGTTTGGTCTTCACTGCCACTAGCAACAATTGTGCCATCTGGACTGAAAGCAACTGACCAGACCAAACTCCTGTGTCCTAGTAAGGTTTTGAAACACTCACCGGTGCTAATATCCCACAGTCTTACCCTATCATCATTATGACCACTGGCTAAGATTTCTCCATTGGGACTAAAGGCGACTGAAATTACCCACTTCTCTCCGTGGAAGGTGTTGATGCATTCACCAGTGCTAATATCCCAGAGTCTTAGGGTTTGGTCTTTAGAGCCACTGACTAATATTGCACCATCTCGACTGAAGGCCACAGAACATATCAAATTGGTATGTCCTCGTAAGGTATCGAGGCATTCACCGGTAGCAACATCCCAAAGTCTGACGGTTTGGTCTTCACTGCCACTGGCGAGAGTTGTGCCATCTGGACTGAAAGCAATAGACCATACACCATTGGTATATCCTCGAAACGTGTTTAGGCATTGACCAGTGTTAATATTCCATAGCCTTACAGTTTGGTCATCACTACCACTTGCTAAGGTTACACCATCTGGACTGAAAGCCAATGACCATACACCATTGGTATGTCCGTACAATTTATTGAGGCATTCACCGGTGCTAAAATTCCATAGCCTTACGGTTTTATCATCACTACTACTGGCGAGGGTGGTTCCATCTTTACTAAAGCCAATAGACCGTATGCTTTTTGTATGTCCCCGCAGAATCTTAACGCATTCACCGGTACTAAGATTCCATAGCCTTACAGTTTTGTCATCACTACTACTGGCGAGAGTAGTTCCATCGGGGCTGAAAGCCACTGACCTGACCTGATGAGAGTGTCCTTGCAAAGTGGTGAGGCATTCACCTGTATCAGAGTCCCAGAGTTTGATAGTTTTATCTTCACTGCCACTGGCGAGAATAGCACCATCGGGACTACAAGCTACGGCTCTTACGGTCTGGGAGTGGTCTGGCAAGGTGTTCAAGCATTCACCGGTACTAACATCCCAAATTCTAACGGTATTATCGCCACTGCCACTAGCGACAATTGTGCCATCTCCACTGAAAGCAACTGACCATATTCTACTCCTATGTCCTCGCAAGGTGTGGAGGCATTGACTGGTAGCAATATCCCAGAGCCTGACGGTTTGATCTTCAGAGCTACTCGCCAAAATCTGAGTCTGTTCACTGTTACCATCATCTAGCCTAGTAAAGGCCAAAGACAATACCCAACTGGTGTGTCCCTTTAAGGTTAAACGGTATTGACTATCAGCAATTTGCCACAGATGAATCTTGCCCATGGTATCACCTGCAGCCAAAAGCTGGCTATCGGGGCTAAATCCTACTGACAAAATACTACCAAAAGGTTGAGTAAAAACTGATTTAGCGATGGTAGCATTAGCGAAGTTTACATCTACCAACTCTACCCCCTGAAGGTAAGCTTGCCAAATAGTGAGATTAGAAAAATCATAACCCCTTAAATCAGTTTTAAGTTGGCAGAGCATATTCAGGATATTACCGGGTGCATAGCCTACCCTTTGCACCAAGTTTTCTCTTATCTTTGAAAGACTAAAATTTAGGTTTTCCTCCAGATGACGTTGACTATTAAAACTAGCGATTAGCCGGTCGATTACTGGTTTAAGGAGCAGACGGTATTGAGCTTCCCGAATGTACTGTTTTGCCAAAGCCTTTAGCAAACAATGAGAATTAAATAGAGCTATTTTATCGGTGAGTATTTCCTGACTAACCTGCTCAATGATTGTCTCAGTCATGAACTCGATCAGCACAGGTTGCAGGGTAAACCCTGCTGAACTTTTTTCCAAAGGTAAACGTCTTTGCAGGGATTGCAGTGTTACTGGTAACTGTTGTTTAGCCACTGGTGAGAGGATATCCTCTCGGAGTTGGGTAAGGGAAACAGCTTCCCGATTAATTGCCAACCAGTACAGAATATCTTTTTCGTAGTCTGACAATTGCTCAAAGTGCCAGGTTAACACTTCACAAAAGTCATCGAATACGGGTTTTCCTTCTGTTAAAAAGTCGCCAATATTACCCAAAAATACTTCATCAATATGCTTAGCAACAATTTCTAGAGATAAAGGATTACCGTTGTAAAACTCAATCAGTTGTTGCCATTGCTGATCTGAACCAGAGAACGAGGCTATGGAATTAAATATTTTTTTGCCATTTACAACATCAAAACCGCTTAATTCCAGGCAACGAACTGGTCGTGTTTTGCCTTCAAGTCTAGCAATCGCGTGGGGCTTCTCTCGGCTGGTGATTAACAAGCAGCTTTGATGGGAGACTTCTCCAATTTTTCGGAACAGTTGCTCATACTCCTCATATCCTTCTCGATATTGCCCAGGCTTATCACCACCTTGTAAAATTGACTCCACATTATCCAGGATTATCAAACAGCGATGCTCACGCAAATAGTGAAGTAGTCGTGATAGTTGAGCATCTAGGGTGTCTGGTAAATCGGTTTCTACCTGGTTGGAGAGAAATTTGATCAGCTCTTCAAGAATTTTGATAATGGGAGGAGCATTCAGTAGCGATCGCCAAATCACATACTCAAACTCATCCTGAATACCATTGGCTAGCTTCAGGGACTGATCAGTTTTGCCAATGCCACCCTTACCTAGCTTTAAGGAGAGTCCAGTTTTGCCAATTCCACCCATTCCTAAAATTGCCACCACTCGGCAACGATCCTGGAGAATCCATTGCACTAGGGTAGCTAATTCTTCGGTACGTCCAAAGAAAACTGGCACATCTGGCGCTGCTGACCAATCTACTCGATTTGAGGGGATTTTAGTGGTTGTCTTCTGGATTGAGGATTTAGGGAGGTTGTTCTCAATCACATATTCCCAGTTAAGTCCTAAAACTTGGCAAAATACCTGGAAAACTTGGGCATTAATCGGTTTTCCTTGCAAGAAACGTTTCCAAGTAGCGAGGGAAACACCAGGAGCATAGATTTCTTGCAACCCATACTCCGAGGATGCCCAGTCTATATCTGGATTTAAGATCTTGCTCGCCTCGACCAGCCATCTGTGATCCTCTATCGTCCATCCCTTTCGGTTTCGATACTGTTTAATTGTTAGTCTTCCCTGTCGAGACGCTTGTAAAGATGGCAAAATCTCACCTCAGCTATAGGATTTACAAATAGGTCATGAACAATCTTGCTGATGTCTGATCACATCAAAAACTCTTTGGAGCTATTTCCTAATTTTCCCTCTTCCGTGATCCGAAGTTCCCGGTTTGGACGGGTCTGCTGTTTACATCTCAAATAAAAATGCATAATATATTAGAATCAGACCAATACCGAAGCTCAAGGAAATCGCAGCTAAACTCTGGTAAACGCCCTTAGGCATATTCCAGGTCTAAGAGGCTATTTTAAAGGTGTTGGATCCTACTCGTACATACCCCCCTAACCCCCCAAAGCAAGGGGGCTAAGTGGCTCAAAGTCCCTGAGATTTGGGATTATTATGGCTCATGGCAAACATGTGCTACTTCTAAAACATCCTCGCTTCAGGTGGAACCCGTGATGAATTGAATTCGCCAAGTAAGAGCGCACCTCAGGAAACCTCTTCACAGTCGTGTTCACAATTCTTTGCTAATTGATCTGCTAATAATTCAAACTAGAGCCAGCTGAGAGATCAAAAGCATTATACTTTATTTCACCAATTGTCAAGTGCCACTTTTGGCTCATCTGTTGTGATCCGCAGCTGAGCCAAAGCTGAACCAAAACTGTATCTAGCACACCCAGGGCAAATTCGGAATTCTGGATAATGTGTAATTCAGGTTTAAGTAGTCATGGCACAAACAAGGTCAGAACCACCATTACTAATCCAAACAATCCTTGAAGGGTTTGTGGATGGTGTGCTGATTCTAACTACTAACCAAGATTGGTTTCATGCCAATGAGTGTGGACGTCGAATGTGTTCTCAAATCAGTCAAGGTAAGTCACAGAGAAATTCTATCCCTGATTCCATTTGGCGAGTTTGCGAATCATTAATTGATAGTCGTGAGTGGTTTTGCGATCGCAAACTAATTCTCGAAGCTGAAATTAAAGTAGATACGTCAGTTAAGCTTCGGGTTAGGGTTAGATGGTTAACGTTAGAATTATCCCCAGAACCTTACATTTTAGTAACCCTAGAATATCAAAATCAATCTTCTCAACATTCTGCTAGTACTGATGCGCTCAAATATGGTTTAACCCCTAGGGAAGAGGAAATTTGGTCACTTAAAAAAGCCAACTTTACTTACAGAGAAATTGCCCAGCAGCTATTGATCAGCATCAATACGGTTAAGAAGCACTTAAAAAATATTTACGCTAAACAAAAATACTGATGTGGTATCACCCGATATATCATGTATTATTTTTATTATAGTTTTCAAAAGTCAATAATGAGTGTAGATATTGATTGTATTGCATAACCAGCATCAAAAATATTACCAATAAGATCAACAAAATAATTAAATAATAATATCAACCCTAATAGTGATCAACAATTATGTCTAAGAAACATCAAGAGTTGAATAATTGGATTAAAAAGAATCTAGATTCAAGAGAATTAAAAAGAGCGCTGGCTGTAAAATTTGCCATAGACGGCTGGGACTATCAATCAATATCCGAAGCTTTAAATGTATCAAAGAGCTTCATTAGTAAATGGAAAAAACGATTTAACGCAGCAGGAATAGAAGGATTAAGATTATCTTATAAAGGGGGCAAAGGCTATTTAAATAAACAAGAAAAACAAGAAGTAATTGATTGGTTACAAAAACAATCTGATTGGAGTCTATATGAATTAAAATTTTATTTAAATGAGCAATATAATGTAGTTTTCAAGTCTCCAAGTAGTTATTATTACTTGCTTGGAAAAGCTAAAAGCAATTGGGTAAAAATAAAAAAACAATTATGAAAAAAATATATCCATTGGATAAAATGCTGCATTACTTGTAGCATAGTCATTGATTTTAGGTTTTAATTAAAAATGCTATACTGGTTTAATAGATTAAACTTGTTATACTAAGGTGTATCAAAAAAACTTATAATAAATGAATCCTCACCTAATCTTGCCAGTCGGGACCCAAGTTGTAACTCGTGTGGCTGTTAAAAACTCTGCGGTCGGTGCGACCCGTGGCCAATTAAATTCGCCAAGTAAGAGCGCACCTTATGAAACATTATGTCTACAAGGAGCAGTCGGTGTAATAGTCAAAGCACCAACAGATGATTCCCATGCATATCGGGTGCGTTTGACTAATGATAAGGAAGTTACCCTACGTCGCCATGAATTTAGTATTCGTAAACACTTCCAAAAAGAAGGGTTGCAGCTCTCGGAAGACTTACTCACAGAGTTAAATTTATATGATCATGTTATCTACCGCTGTGTAGTAGGGTCGAGAGCATTTGGTCTGGATGATGAAAACTCTGATATAGACAGACGGGGTATTTACCTGCCACCAGCTGTGCTTCACTGGTCACTGTATGGGATTCCAGAACAGTTAGAAAATCAAGAGACTCAGGAGTGCTACTGGGAGCTTCAAAAGTTTATCATTTTGGCACTGAAGGCTAATCCAAATGTGTTGGAATGTCTCTACACACCACTAGTGGAAACAGCCACTCCCCTAGCAGAGGAATTGCTAGCTATTCGAGATATTTTTCTGTCTAAGTTGGTTTACCAAACCTATAATGGGTATGTGATGTCGCAATTTAAGAAAATGGAGCAAGATTTTCGGACTAAAGGAGCAGTTCGATTAAAACATGCTATGCACTTAATCCGTTTATTGCTCTCAGGTATCACAGTCTTAAAAGAGGGGTTTGTACCAGTTAAAGTTGAGGAGTATCGGCAACAACTCCTAGCTATCCGTCGCGATGAAATGCCATGGGAGGAGGTTACGGCTTGGCGATTGAGTTTACATCAAGAGTTTGATGCTGCTTTTGCTAACACCAATTTGCCAGAACGTCCTGATTATGAAGCAGCTAATGAGTTTTTGATTAAAGCACGTCAAAGTAGGGTTGATAGCAAAGGGAATAGGGAATAGGGAATGGGGAATAGGGAATAGAGAACCAAAATTATCACAATTCCCACACGGATTGCTATAGTTCTATAGCTTTTTTCATAACTATTAGGTACATAAGTGGGCTTGACCCATTAAGAATTAAATTCGCTACGGGTAGCACCTCAGAATTTTTTTCCTCTTCTCTGTTCCCTGTTCCCAGATCCGCTGTTCCCTAAAACCCAGGAATCTGTACCTAATACAATTAAAAACTGCTGTATATGAATTTAAACCAAACACTACTAACTGTAATTTATACTCAACCCCATCCACTGTTATTTGCTACTCTCAGTGGAGCGCATTCCTATGGTTTCCCTTCACCAGATTCTGATTATGATTTACGTGGTAGTCACATTCTGCCAGTGCAGAAGGTTATAGGACTAGAGCCGGGACCGGAAACGATTGAAGTTTCGGAAATTCGGGATTCCATAGAACTGGATCTAGTCACTCACGATATCAAAAAGTTCTTTGAGATGCTGCTGAAAAAGAATGGTTATGTCTTAGAGCAGCTGTACTCACCCCTAGTGATTCATACTACACCAGAGCATGAGGAATTAAAAGCGATCGCAAAACAATGCATTACTCGCTACCATGCCCATCACTATCTAGGATTTTCCCGAACCCAATGGAAACTGTTTCAAAAGATGAGTCCATATCGTGTCAAACCTTTGCTTTATGTCTATCGGGTACTGTTGACTGGTATCCATTTAATGAAAACTGGGGAAATAGAAGCTAACTTGGTTAAGCTCAATGAGGTGTTCCAGTTACCTTATATTCCAGATTTAATCGCTCGGAAGCTAGCAGGAGCAGAAAAATCTGTATTGGAAGATACAAATTTTGAATTTCATGAGGGAGAATATAGTCGTCTACAGAGTCAATTAGAGGAAGCCTCTGAGTCGAGTTGGTTACCAGAAGCACCATCAGCTAAGGATGCGTTAAATGATTTGCTCTGTAGATTGAGAATGGCAAATTTAAATTAAAATTTAAAGGGCTATTAATAACAATTATCTGTTAAATGAGAGTGAAACGATTAGTAATTCCTAGTATTATAGTTGCTCTGCTTGTGCTTGGTTGTGCTAGTGAAACTTCAGTAGACAAGACTAAGCCTCGGAAGGTAGCAGGGGATTGTGGTGAAAGTCAATGTCAGGAGATTTTAGCTGACCTTGACGATAGATTTCCCGAACAAATAGCTGAATGGGAACAGGAGTGTAGTGATAGCAAACATTTAAGTTTAAAGGTTTTTCAGAATCAAGGACAACCCCAGCGAGTCAGTTTTTTTTGTTGGGATAAACCGGTAGGAAATGGCAGTCGCATTGGTACATGGTTGGGGATTTTGCCCTTAGTAGCCAATGATTATACGTTTGTGAAGCCATTAGTTTGCTCTAATTCTGATCAACAGTGCCAGAAAGTATTACCTCAATTACGCACAAATTATCCAGAGCTAGTCCAGAAAGCAGAATTTACATGCGCGACCAAACAGGGGTCTCTATTCGTGAGAGTTTCTGAGCAGGAAATCGATATTCGTTGCGGATTTTTCGCGACCTCTGTTTGGGATGACAATGGCGATGGTTTAGTGGATAATGAAGACCCAGTTAGTGTTGATATTTCAGTGGGTACTTTTAAACCCTAAGCTAAGCATTTAGCGGTCAGCGGTGAGCTTGCTTATAAAACTAAGGCTAATTGAGTATAATATCAAAAAATACTCCTAGCTTTTTACTACTGTTGCCCATTTCCGATTCCTTATCTCCCAGAAATTGCTATAGCAGTTATCAATTACTAATTTTTCAGAAATGTTTATAGATGTAATTAACAATGCCAATGCCTTAATTATCGGGTCCAATGGAGGTATTGGTCTGGCGTTTGTCAAACAATTGCTGAAAGATGAAACGTTTACCAAGATTTATGCTACTTATCGTAACCGTGACTCTAGTTCGGAATTAATTGCCCTTGAAAACAACTATCCTAATCGATTAGTTTGTCTATCGATGGATATTACAGACGAGTTGCAAGTATCTGAAGTTGTCAAACAAATCAGTGTAGAGATAGACAAACTCCACTTAGTAATCAATTGTGTTGGATTGCTTCATGATGGCAGCTTACAACCAGAAAAAAGCTTGAAACAGATTAATTCAGAACACTTGATGCGTTACTTCCAGGTTAACAGTATTGGAGCAGTGCTGCTGGCTAAACATCTTTTACCATTATTCCGTCATAGCGATCGCAGTATTTTTGCTAGCATTTCTGCCAAAATTGGCAGTATTGGTGATAACCAACTGGGAGGATGGTATGGCTATCGAGCATCGAAAGCAGCCTTAAATATGTTTATGCGAACAGTGGCAATTGAATATAGTAGAAAAAGTCCTAAAACTATCGTTGTTACCTTGCATCCTGGTACAACCAATACGCGCCTTTCTAAACCCTTTCAAAAAAATGTACCTGCTGATAAGTTATTCCCAGTAGAGCGTACGGTTAATCAACTATTGGGGGTAATCGAAAAGCTGGAGAAAGGGGATAGTGGACAGTTTTTCTCATGGGATGGAAGCGAGTTACCTTGGTAAACTACTGTAAGCTATCAGTTATCAGCGAACAGCGATTAGCGCTACGCGAACAGTTATCAGCTCTCAATCAGCTTTTGAATCAAACAGCTAAGGATTAGTTTAATAGTCACAAAAGTCTTTTCTAGAAAAGAGTTAAGGATTAGTTTAATAGTCAGAAAAGAGGTTGATTGTCAGCTGACCGCTGAATGCGCACGCGTGAGCTTTTAGCTGACCGCTGAATGCTGAATTCTTAGATAAAGCCTTTATTCAGTCTTGATAACTGACTAGTTTGAGTCATCTTTGGCAACGTTATCCCTAGGAAAACCGGATATCAATCCGCTTTCAATCATCAAACCAATCCCGGCATTAATCACAACTAAGCTTAAGGTTCCTAACCAAAACCAAGGATCTCCTTCAATTCTTTTAGAAACGGCTTCTCCAAATAAGCATAAACCTAAGGGAAACAGCAGAACTCCAACTTGAGATTTGATATACCAAATTACTTTCTTTTTCATGGTAGTGGGATAGTATTTACCAATACAATATAGTAGCTTAATGGTGATAAATTTAAAAGTGGGGCGTTTACCAACTGTTTAGCAAGTGTTGTTAATAAAACGCCAAATTGTAACGGGCAAGATGCCCATTCTACATTGTGCTACAGGGGCAAGATGCCCATTCCACATTGTGCTACGGGAACGCATCTGATAATAGCAGATAGATGTTACACTTACGTGATAACTAAACACCATTATTAAAACCCGTGGCAAATTCCCCAGGCTCTCCAGAGTCCCAATCCGAAACTCCATTACTGGCTCGCACTCCCCTATTTGACCAGGTGGTAGCACAAAATGCCCGCTTGACAGCTTTTGCAGGTTGGGAAATGCCAGTACAATTTAGCGGATTGAAAAAAGAACATGCTGCAGTACGAACTGCTGTCGGAATTTTCGACATCTCCCATATGGGTAAGTTTGCTTTTCATGGTAAGCAACTACGGGAGCAATTGCAGTCTCTAGTACCTTCGGATTTAACCCGCTTACAACCGGGTCAAGCTCAATACACGGTGTTGTTAAATCCCAATGGTGGAATCATTGATGACATTATCTTCTACTACCAAGGTGAGGAGGAGTCTGGGGAGCAGCGGGGGATGATGATTGTTAATGGAGCAACCTGCACCAAAGACAAAGACTGGTTGTTAGCTCACCTGGATACTGACTTAGTTACCTTACGAGACCTCTCCACATCAAAAGTGTTGATCGCAGTACAGGGACCACTGGCTTTATCACATCTTCAGCCATTTGTCAAAGAACCTTTAGCACCAGTCAAAGCCTTTGGACATCTAGAGGCAACGGTGTTGGGGAAACCAGCATTTATGGCTAGAACCGGTTACACCGGGGAAGATGGATTTGAGCTGATGCTAGACCCAGACGTGGGCATAGAGTTGTGGCTGAAACTTTTAGAGTCTGGTGTGACTCCCTGTGGTTTAGGTGCCAGAGATACCCTGCGGCTAGAAGCGGCCATGGCACTCTACGGACAAGATATTGATGATACCACTACACCCTTAGAAGCTGGGTTAGGTTGGCTAGTGCATCTTGATAGCAAAGGAGACTTTATCGGACGCTCGGTGCTAGAGCAACAAAAAGCAACGGGGATCGAGCGCAAGCTAGTTGGGATCCAGATGCAAGGAAGGCAGATTGCTCGCCATGGTTACCCAGTTCTAGCTGATGGTGAGGTGGTAGGAGTTGTCACTAGTGGTACATTAGGACCAACCTTAGGAAATGCGATCGCACTAGCCTATGTTCCCAAAAAGTTGGGTAAAGTTGGACAGGAGCTGGAAGTAGAAATCCGGGGTAAATCCTATCCTGCCCTTGTGGTCAAGAAGCCTTTTTATCGCTCTGAAAATCGTCCATCGGCCAAGTAAAGCTATCCATGGCTGACAGATCTTAAACTTTCAACCAACTTTCAACTTTCAACTTTCAACTTTCAACTTTCAACTTTCAACTTTCAACTTTCAAAATCAAAACTAACAATTAAAAAATAACTAATGCCTCATATATTTCTGGACAACTTCCCAACCACTAAGGGAAACCCAAGTAAATCCCACTAGCAAAGCAATGTTGGTAGCAACGTGAACAGCCCTTGCTAAGGGTTGTTGAGGACTAATTTGGGTAGCACTAAAGCCTGAGAGCAACACCAGTGCTACCACAGACCATCCAGCAATTAAGTGGGCTGAATGACCTAGATGACCGTAATGGCCAATGGTACCTACTAAACCAATCCCCAGCAGAACCAAGACTAGAGCAACCATGATCCAGCCAATGATGTAGTGCAGAGGGCGTAACCAAGTCGGTCGTGGACGTCCGGAGTGACGTTGATAAAACGCAATGCTGCCAGTGATTGCCAGGAGTACATAGGCACATAGGGATAAACCCATTGACCAAGCAGCAATTTTCCAGAGCCAGAGAAAAGAAGGGAGATTCACAGCGGTGTAGGGTGATGGAAAATACAATCTAAAAGGGGTTGCTCAATCGAGTAAGCAACCCCAAAGTATAGATTATAGTAACTAGACCGCACTAACCAGCCTAGGCAATTTTTCAGTTAACACTCTTTGAGTATCAACTGTTTCTGGATGTGGTTTAATATCAGCACTTTCGGCTGATTCGCTGGAAACTTCATAGCCATAGGAATTACCATTTTGGCTAACCAATAAACGGTGACAAGGGATAGTATCTGAGAGAATAGAACTAGCCATCATCCCTGTATGTATTTCTAGAAGAGCCTGTGGCGGTGCTTCAAAAACTAAGCGCTGCCCTGGGAAAACAACTCTTTCAAAGTACCAGTTAGGTATATTAGTTATTCTAGCAATCTGGATCTGGCTAGTGGCATTCACATAGCAGCACAGAAGAGAATCCTGACTATCTGAAGGAACAGGATCAAAAATTTGTGTCATAACGGCTGTATTTATTCTCTAAAGATTAATTTATTACAAACACCAAGGTAGCATTTATGATACCGGCGAGTTGTAAACATGGTTACTAATCATTAAAGTCTAACTCAGCCGCTCACCGACAAAACCGCGTCAGTATGCTAATTATTGCTATTATTTAGGGTTATTCGCTTTTTTTTGCGATATTCAGCATAACTCAGGTCTAATGCTCACTCTATAAAGCCTATTCTAGTACTTTACGCTATTAGATGACTTGATGCTGATTTTTGATCCCTATACATAAAAATACCATAAGGTTGAGGTAAATCCCTAATTTTGCTAAAGTAAAGATATGTAAATACCAATTTCATAATTGTTGCCCACCCTTGGTAGGTTCTGCCCGCCGTAGTCTCAAAGTAGAGAAAACGGCGGTAGATAAATCTGTCTATAACTCTAAGTATAGATATGGGTTGAAATATTGAGCTTAATTGGCCTTTTGGCCTTTTGGCCACGCTACGCCAACGGCCACGCTAGGCGAACCGCCACGCCATGCGAACGGAATTGGTCAAGAATAACCCAAACTAACCTTCTTGATAGAAAAAACTGATAATAACCAAAAATCATTACTATAAGCAGTTACCAATGGAACAGAAAATACTATACGTTCGCCTTCCATGTAATCCAATCTTTCCGATCGGGGTAGTCTATTTAGCTGACCATGTTCATAAACAGTTCCCGGATATAGAACAGCGCATTTTTGACTTGGGAACTGTACCTCCCCTGGACTTTGGCAGCGCCTTGGATACTCAAATAGACCAGTTTAAACCAACTCTGTTGGTATTTTCCTGGCGCGACATTCAAATCTATGCTCCAGTGGGTGGTAGGGGTGGTAACCCCCTCCAAAATGCCTTTGAGTTTTACTATGCTGGCAATCCCTTCGTGAAATTACGGGGAGCGCTGGGGGGTCTGCGTTTAGCGGCGTCTTACTATGGGGAACTGTGGGGTAACTTGGGGTTAATCAAACAAGGACTCAAACGAGCTAAACGATATAACCCAGACGCTCGCCTGATTGTGGGGGGTGGAGCAGTTAGTGTATTCTATCAGCAGTTGGAAAATAAACTGCCAACTGGAACCATCGTTTCCGTTGGAGAAGGGGAAACCTTACTCACGAAACTTCTCCGGGGTCAGGACTTCGATGATCAGCGCTGTTATGTGGTAGGGCAAGCTAAGCCACGCGATCGCATGATCCATGAGTCTCCCACTCCCATTGAAAAAATTGCTTGCAACTACGACTATATTCAAAGCATCTGGCCAAGCTTTGATTATTACTTCCAACAGAACGACTTTTACATTGGAGTTCAAACCAAGCGTGGGTGTCCCCATAACTGCTGCTACTGTATCTATACCGTTGTAGAAGGGAAACAGGTACGGATTAACCCGGCAGATGAAGTGGTCGCAGAAATGCGCCAACTCTATGACCGAGGCATCCGCAAGTTCTGGTTCACTGATGCTCAGTTCATTCCTGCCAAAAAATTCATTGGTGATGCCGTTGAACTGTTGCATAAAATCCTTGATGCTGGCATGAGCGACATTAACTGGGCAGCATACATTCGGGCAGACAATCTTACCCCAGAATTATGCGACCTGATGGTAAAAACCGGGATGAATTACTTTGAAATCGGAATTACCAGTGGTTCTCAGGAACTGGTGCGGAAAATGCGCATGGGCTATAACCTACGCACCGTACTGCAAAACTGTCGTGATTTAAAAGCAGCTGGCTTCAATGACCTAGTTTCCGTCAACTATTCTTTCAATGTGATCGATGAAACCTTTGATACCATTCGTCAGACTATTGCCTATCACCGGGAACTAGAGCAAATATTTGGTAGGGATAAAGTTGAACCAGCTATTTTCTTCATTGGTCTACAACCCCATACCCATTTAGAACAGTACGCCTTTGACAAAACTATCCTCAACCGGGACTATGATCCCATGAGTCTGATGCCCTGGACAGCCAAGAAACTCCTATGGAATCCCGAACCCCTAGGGTCTTTCTTTGGTAAAGTTTGTCTAGAAGCTTGGCAGCAAAATTCTAATGATTTTGGCCGTGAAGTGATGAAAATCCTTGAAGAAAAACTAGGATTGGCTCCATTAGAAGCAGCGCTAACTGCTCCAATAGTAGCAAATAAACACCAAGAAAAACAACCGGTAAGTTTAAGTAAATAGAAAGCTGAAATGGCAAAATTTAATTAACATTTTTTAATTAACATTTTTTTAGTAACCATGCGCTCAGGTTCGATATTACAAAAACTAGAACAAGCCCATCGCGGCACCAAAAAACCTTTAAGTTTTGGAGTTTATTACAAAAATACCTTAGTATCGCTGTGCCATGCCCTAGAAGACTTTATCCTAGAGTCGGACAGTGCTCCACTAATGATTACGGCATTCCAGCGGGGCAAATGGTATCTAGAGGAAGCTGAACGCTATGGCGATATAGCGGTGAAATCATCTCAGGTGGTGATAATGGCCGCACCGGATGCTGGCTTTGCTGAACATCCCACCAGTCAGCGATCGAATGTTGCCCTAGTTAGTTTAGAGTCCTCCGATCCTGTAGCTCAAGAGTGGCACTTGATTATTATTTCCGAGACATACACAGCAATGGTGTTATGTCAAGAATTATCTGAGTCGGATTATGGCACTCAAGGAATGCCAGAGCAGGATCGAGAGCGCAAATTCTATGGATTCTGGACATTTGAGCCAGACTTGGTCAGGGAGACAGTGGAGTTTGCGATCGCTCACATTGGTAACTATAACCAAGACTTGCAAGCTAGCTTAACGGCACAACTTCAAAAGATGATCGACAGCACCAGGCCACGAAACTATATTGGGGCAGTGGTGAATCGGGTCGTGAACTATCTTCAGAAAGGTCAACAAGAGTTACCGCCCCATACCTCCCCGAGCCAAGCTCAGGTGTTAGACGATAACCTCGTTTCTAATGAAATGCAGGCTTTCTTGCGTATGGCTCAGCTAATTGACCAAGCGGATGCTATCAATCCTAACGCTGGCGCTGAGGTAAAAACCTTGTGTGAGACTATCGGACAGTTGCTGGATTTACCAGCATGGCAACTCAAACGTTTAAGTCTGGCAGCACTCTTGCATCGTCTATCCCCCTTGCAGGGGGTCAAGATAAAACTACCCCCTAAGTCAGCTGCTCAGAAAGAGGTGATCGAGAAGCAGGAATCTCTTCCGAGGGGATCGGTTTTAAGGATTATGCCTCGATTGCAGGCTGTCGCTAACATTATTACCCACCAAACCGAATCCTGGGATGGTTCAGGACAACCGGATGGCTTAGCTTACGATAACATTCCCTTGGAATCGAGGATTTTGAGGCTGATGGCTTATTTTCAGCAGCAACTCAATACCTATAAATCTCAGGAGGATGCTCTGTCTGTTGCTCTAAGAAACTGTCAGGCATTGTCAGGGGAAGCCTTTGACCCAAAACTAGTGGAAACCCTGGGGCTGATAGTGATGGGAATGCAGCAGGGTATGAGTTTGCAAGCTAATCAGCCTAAAATTGCTTCAGGGATGTGGTTGCTTGATTCCTTATCTGAGGAAAAAGTAACGGTTGAAGGATGAAGGTTATCAAGGTTGAAGGTTATCAAGGTTGAAGGTTAGAGGGTTGAAGGTTAGAGGGTTGAAGGTTAGAGGGTTGAAGGTTAGAGGGTTGAAGGTTGTTCTTGCCCAGGGGTCTGGTGTAGGGTAGGTTGAAGGATGAACAGTTAAAGGTTAGAGGGTTGATGGAAATTGAAGCAATTCGGGCGGGGAAAGTAAAGCAACTGCCAGGAGCAGATTTGGAAGATGAGGATCTTTCCGGTAGCCAATTGGAAAAAATTAATCTTGCTGGTGCAACACTTGTGGGGGTGAATTTTTCTGGCTCTAATTTGAATGGTGCTCGTCTCGATGGTGCTAACTTAATCGGTGCCAAACTGGAATCTGCTGACTTGCGGGCTAATTTGCTTGGTGCTAACTTGATGCAGGCGGATTTGAGTGGTGCAGACTTGCGGGGTGGTAATCTCCGAGGCGCTAATTTGATGGGGGCTAAGTTGAGTCAAGCTTCCTTTACCGGTGCTTTTTTAAGTGGTGCCAATTTGATGGGGGTCAATTTGCAAGGAGTGGATTTGCGAGGGGCAGATTTGCGAGGAGCTAATCTTAATAGTGCCAATTTGAAGGGAGCAGATTTGTCTCAGGCCGATTTACAAGGGGCAACCTTAAGTGAAGCAAATCTGGAAGAGGCCGATCTCCGTGGAGCTAATCTAGCTGGTAGTAATCTCAGTGGGGCGAATTTGCTTTGTGCTGAGATGGATGGGGCTTCTTTGAGTGGTGTTAATTTGGATCGAGCTTGTTTAGTGGGCACTTGTGTGCCTGAGGAATAATTGGCAATAGTGGCGCTTCGGATATAAAGGATGGCAGGTGGGGAGGTGTTTGATGGAATTGCTTAGCAATAAGTAAGACTTATTTCGATTTAAAAAATTGACTTTTTAATTCCCGTAACATTCTGCTTGTTCCTTGATTAATTGCTTGTTCTACGAGTTGAGGAATCTGTGTAGTTAAGGATAAATTGGGAAAGTTTGGACTGAACGAGGTTTCTTGATAATTTCCATCTTTGATGATGTAAATTTTAAGTTGTTGTTTGCTATAAATCCATACTTCAGGAACACCAATAGCTGCATAAACCTCAAGAGTTGTTTTTGACGTAACATCAGATTCTATAGCTAAGTCTGGCGGTGGATAAATGTCTAAGTCAATGTGAGTACAGCCTCGCATTTGAGGAGCATTCTGAATATAAAGACAGGTATCCGGTTCAACACCAGCAATTTCAGGACGTTTAAAGGTAGTTGAACCAAAGTCTTCCCAGTCACGCTCCTGTAGGTCTAATATGGCTTTAATAATATCGGCAATAATCCGGTGGGGTCTTTCGTGAATGGCAAGGGGGGACATGATTTCTAAATTTCCTTGATAGTAGGTCAGCCGAACTCGTCGCTTTTCCCCAAGTTCGTCAAGAATTGTTTCAAAGTCTTGCCATTTAAGGTTATCTATAGTAATAGCACTACCGGGTGTGAGTTGGATAGCTTTGATAGGTATAGTAACGGTCATAGTTTTTCCTAAACTTTACCGACGTGATGGGCAAGTCCTAATTTGGTTAATTTGAGGGACGGAATGCGATCGCAAAATGCCTACACAAAATGCGATCGCATTGACAAATGCTAACTAGTCGATGGGTTTAAGCAACACCGTTCAGCAGTCAACAAAAAATCTATTCCACAGTCACCGACTTCGCCAAATTCCTGGGCTGATCGACATCCAACCCTCGCCTTGCCGCAATGTGATACGCTAATAACTGCAACGGAATCACTGCCAGAATTGGTGAAAGCAACTCCTCCACCTCTGGTACAGGTAACAAATCATCAAAGATATCCATCGCCTCTTTGCCATTGCTCGGTGTCACCCCAATCAACCGAGCATCCCTAGCCTTAGCTTCCTGAGCATTAGAAATTACCTTCTCATAGACAGTACCAGGCATTGCGATCGCAACCACAGGCACCTTAGCATCCAGCAGAGCAATCGGACCATGCTTCATTTCCCCAGCTGGGTAGCCTTCAGCATGAATATAACTAATTTCCTTAAGTTTCAGCGCCCCTTCTAAAGCAATCGGAAAATTAATCCCCCGTCCTACAAAGATAAAGTCTTGGGTTTCCGCAAAGTCATGGGCTAATTCTTCAATATACTTTTCTTGAGTTTCCAGGACCTGCTCAATCTGAGTAGGCAATTGCCGCAAGTCTGCCATAATTGCTTGAATTTTTTCAGGGGCGAGAGTATTACGTCGATAGGCTAAATCTAGCGCTAGACAATAAAAGGCCACTAACTGGGTCACAAAGGTTTTAGTAGCCGCCACCCCAATTTCAATACCTGCCTGGGTATCAATCACATCAGGCACCAACTGAGCCAAAGAACTTTCTGGTCGATTCGTAATTCCCAGCAGTCGGGGCTTATACAGAGGGTCTAATCCACTGCGACGGTGTTTTTCCATCTCCAGTGCTGCTAGGGTATCAGCAGTTTCCCCAGACTGAGTTACCCCAATGGTTAGGGTATTCTTAGTTAACGGACCTGGTGCATAACGAAACTCAGATGCATACTGCACCATGGTGGGAATTCCTGCCAACTGCTCCAACAAATATTTACCAACCAAACTAGCGTGCCAACTAGTCCCACACGCCAGAATCTGAATCTGTTCTACATCCTCGTACAGTGACTCAGGTATGCCTAACTGAACTGGGGAATTAGCCAGGTCTGCCTCTGTCTGTGTAGGATTAGCATGCCAATTACTATTGAGATACCGCTCGAAACAGTTGCGCACTACCCCTGGTTGCTCATAAATTTCCTTAAGCATAAAGTGTCGGAATCCTTGCTTTTCCACTTGAAAGGGATTCCAACTGAGGGTACGGGGGAACTTATTCAAGCGACGACCCTCAAAGTCGTAAATTTCTGCCCCTAGGGGAGTTAACCGTGCGATTTCCCCATTGTCTAAGTTCAATACTGCCCTGGTATGGGGTAACAATGCTGGGGTATCTGAGCCAAAGAAAAATTCTCCTTGACCAAACCCAATAATCAGAGGAGCCTGTTGCCGCACTCCAATCAATTCATCAGGATAGTCAGCACAAAGGATAGCTAAAGCAAAAGCTCCCTCTAATCGATTCACGGTTTGCCGCACTGCTTCTAGGAAGGGAGAGAAAAACGAAGAGGAAGAAGCAGAATTTTGCTGTAAACACTCAGCAATTAGATGGGGAATAACTTCTGTATCGGTATCGGAGCGGAATTCATGTCCCCGCTGGATTAATTCTTCCCGCAATTCCCGGTAGTTTTCAACAATGCCATTTTGTACCACTGCCACCCGCATTGCCATATCCATGTGGGGGTGAGCATTGTACTCTTCTGGTTTACCATGGGTTGCCCAGCGGGTGTGTCCAATGCCAATGCGCGCCTGGTTTTCGATTTGTACCAGTTTTTCGCGCAAATTGTGCAATTTTCCCTTAGCACGGACACAATGAACGTCCCCTTCCGAGACTGTAGCAATTCCAGCAGAATCATAGCCTCGATATTCGAGTTTCTCTAATCCTGCCATTAAAATTTCTGTAGCGATTTGCGGACCGATATAGCCGACAATTCCACACATAGTGTTGAGTTTAGTAAGTAAGCATAATACTCAAACTATAGCCATGCTAAGAGTGGAGTGTCCTGTGTTGACGGTTGACCGTCAACGGTTGACCATCAACGGTCAACCGTCAACATCGCATAGATTCCTAGGTTAATGCTTAGTAAGCCAAGCCCATGCTGCGAGTTGTTTCAGCTCCCAGGTAAACCCGGACGCTCAAGAAGTCAGTAGGACAAGCAGTTTCGCACCGCTTGCAACCAATACAGTCTTCTGTACGAGGAGAAGAGGCAATCTGACCAGCTTTACAGCCATCCCAGGGAACCATCTCCAATACATCTAGAGGGCAAGCCCGAACACATTGGGTGCAACCAATACAGGTATCGTAAATTTTAACGCTATGAGACATTGATTTAAGAACTCCTACATTTTTTATCGGACATTGCGGAAAAACCGCTTACCTGTCTCCTTGGGAAAATTGGGGATATTCCCGATGATTACACCAGGATTATCTTTGCCTAGGTTCGTATTGTCGGCGTTTCAGGCAAACGACAGGGAATTTTAAGGATCAAGGGCTAGTTTACCGCAGGGTTTTGATAGTCTTGCGCCAGAGGTTACAGAACTTTAAATTCTTTAATATATCAGTATGTGAAACTATTGTGTCATCGAACCTAATCTATGGGTCAGTCTCAGGAAGAGCGATAACGGGGAAACCTTGGTAATTCAATAGACGCTAAGGATTTGCGCCCTTTGGAGGGACGTAGGGGATAGAGTACTGGTGATGGCGACTGACCCTGAGACGGAAATAGGTCATTGGTTTGATTTGACTGTGAGTGATCCTCTATGATATCTTCTGGCAATTCCTGACTAGGTGGATGTGCTTCAGGCTCCAAGGTCTGACTATGCTCTGGCCTACTGGTTTCCTCAGGGTCACTAACCAATACAACGGTTTGGTCAGATTCATGTAAGTTAGCGGTTAAGAGTGTGGTTTCTAATTCTGATGTGTCATCGACTTTGGTATCAGCCCACTCTGATGGTAACTCGGACAACCCAAATTCCTCTGCCAGGGCAGACATTTGTTCAATTAACTGTTGTGCTACTTCTAATTCTTTGGCTGTCACATTTTCAGGGGATATTCCCTGAGTTTCACCTGATGCTAAAGCATCTGCTGGGGATATAGGATCAGTTTGGTTAGGTTGGGTGCTGTCAACCGATAATGGTTCTGTCGATAATGGTTCTGTGGTAGATTCAGACTGGGCAGGAGAATTACCAGTGCTATTGAAAATAAATTCTTCTGCAAATAAATCTGGGTCAGCAGACCAGGGTCTAATGGGCTGGGCTTTTTGTAGCAGAGATTGCTGAGCAATGATGCTCCGACTCTCTTGCTGTTGTACTACAGAACTCTCAGAGACAGGCATTTCCAGACACTTTTCTAAGGCTACCTTAAATTGCAAGGTTTGCTGTTGTTGTCGATATAGACGGGTTCTAAGTTCTCGACAGGTATCTTTCAATTGCACCAGCTGATGAGATTGTTCGTTGTAGCGCTGCTGGGTTTGGGAATAGTCCTGCTCGAGTCTAGCAACTTGATCCTGAGAGCTTTGTAACTGTTCTGATAAGGTTTCGACCAAAATTTGCTGGCGTTGACCGGATTGATGGGATGATTCTAGAGTGTGGAACAAACGGGTTAATTGCTCTTGAACTGTATTGAGTTCGAGATCTTTTGTGGACAAGAGTTTGTCGTACTCTCGCAATTGCTTAGCTTGTCCGTTTAACTCCTGCTGTTTTTCCTGGAGTGCTTGCTGGAGCTGAGTCACTTGCTGCTGTAACCGATGATTGTCCAAGCGCAGTTTTTGAGCTAAGGCAAACCATTCACCATCCTTGGCTAACTTTTCCTCAGAAACATTAGCTATCTCAGTTTTATCACTATCATCAGTGGTATGACTATCATCAGTGCCATCAGTATCGATTTCTGTAACTGATGATGCCATAGTGGTAAGGAGTGATTCTATAGTCTGTTCTAGTATTGACTGTTCAATAAGATTATCTATATCATCAGATACGATTGTGAAATCATCAGGTACTGGTGCGAAGCTGAGCATTTTTGGGTTATGGTCGGTCTGCTGCTGATCTGGCTTCTTAGTATCCTGGTTATTCATTTCGGTAGTAGACTCAGGCAGGGGAAGGTTATTGGGTTTTTCAGATTCACTCATTGCTCTTCATCAAGGGGTTCACAATTTCACCATTGGGGCAAGGAGCCAAAAAGTCAATTCCTCAAGATGATTTTAATCTTGAGGGGCAACTTTGCGTCAAGATGCAGACTCTTGAAAGTGCCGATGGCTTGGTATTGACTTAAGTTTAGGCGCGGATGGTTGATATTACCTTACTACTTACTAACCCAAGAATAATCGATAAAAATTGACTGGCTAAAAATTTTGAGATCAAAAATGGATGCTGATTAGAAAACAGGAGCTAGGGAGCAACTCTTTAATACAAATGTACTATCGTTGAGCAATGAGCTAAGCCTTACCGTAGCTTAGCCATAGGTCAATCGGCATTTAAGTTTTTAATAAATCTGATTACTATATACCGTTTGGCTAATTAAAAATAGCAGTATTTTTAATTAGCTAATTTGCCATAGTTTAGATATTAAATTTAGTAATTTATATTTGATAATAGCATTTTATTGATTCAATTGTCAACTCTTAAAATTTAAATTCCTTCATCTGTTTTAATAACAGGGCAAGGGATTACAGGAAGGGCAAAGTTTGGCTTGAAGTAAAACGAAACGGCATTGATATCAGAGTTGGAAATAACCCCTTGCTGATAACCAGTGAAAAAAGCGATAGCCTTTGGTTGCGAAGTAATCTCCCTGTTGCAAGTTAAGGGATTAACCAAAGGTGACGTTACGCCAACGCATAACCAGTATGGGGACGAACTTCTGGTGGGTGAAACCCTAGCACAATATCTGATTTGGGAATCCCTGCGGCGACGAGTTCTTCTGTGATGCCATCTTCGATTCCATCCCGTTGAATCCAGATTTTCCCATCAATAATCTGAACATGAGTAATGCAGCCGTGGACTCTACGTTTGCCATCCCAGCCAACAACCATTAGCATAAAATGATTGTTCAGAGTATCAGTAATCGCATAACTTTGGATATCGCCGTGACTGTTGCTAATCCGAGCGTAACGCTCTAGAATTTATCGAATTAATCTGGAATACTAATCTAATCTATCCCTTAGACTATTTCTTCTCATTCTGCATCAAAAATTAGCAAATTAAACTGATTGTTATCAATAGCAATTCGAGCAATTTTATCTTGAAAAAAATCTAAGTAAACTGCATTGCGAATCGCTAGATATAATGTTCGTTCGCTTTTAGCGTGACCAAAGGTCAATATCGATGGTAGCTTGATCAGGCTTTAGGTATTGGTCACAAGCAGAAATTTTGAATATTGAAATAAAACGTTACAGAAACCGGCAGATTTTTACTATAGTGCTTTTTCTCCTAATAAGGTACAGAGGATTTTTTACTTATTGCCTCTTGCCTCTTGCCTTTTGCCTCTTGCCTTTTGCCTTTTGCCTCTTGCCTCTTGCCTTTTGCCTCTTGCTTCTTGCCTCTTGCCTTTTGCCTCTTGCTTCTTGCCTCTTGCCTTTTGCCTGCTCCCTACTCCCTGCTCCCTGCTCCCTGCTCCCTAAACATTGTACCTCACAAATTTTAAAAAACTATCCTATTCAAGCAGTAGTTAATCCATGGGCAAGTCCCGCAGGAAGTAAAAGCAATCACTTTTACTATCCGTTTCCTTGATTCGCCCCAAGTAGCCAGTTAAGGGAGAAGAAAGCTCAATCAATATTTCGTGTAGTTCTGGCTGAGTCAAGGACTGCGGTGGATTGGAGAAGTTATAGGCTCCATAAATCATCTCTACTCCCACCGTGTGATTATCTCTATCGTCAATTAGCTTTTTCACCAGCTGGACAATATGCGATCGCAATTTCAGTTTTTCAGAAATATGATTAATATATTTCTCAACTTCCTGATCAGCTTGACCAGGTATCAAGTAATCCTTTAGTATAATTAAATCAACGGAATTGGGATACTGGCTTTGAAGTTTCACCAGCTTCTCAAGAGTTTCAGGATTAATAATTGCCATATCATGTACAATAGCTGCATCCATAAGTTGTTTAGTCGGCTCACCAGGGCCAATAATTAACTTAACCGTTTTCTTAAGTAATTCTTGATTTAAACGTAACGTTCCTAAATTCAACAGTTGTACTGCCGTATCGTTAGGAATTTTTTTTCCAGCCTTGCACTCACCCACCAAGGGATAAGGTTTTGAGCCGAATAAATCTAATCCACCAGCACCACCTTTGTGATCATAGTCGATGGTAAATCCTAGAAACTTAAGGCTATCACGAACAATATTTTCAAAATCTGTACCAGCTTGATAATTAGTTTTACCTTGATCCAACTCTTTGCTGCGATTTCCTAATGCTGCTATGGTATTTATCCAGGCTAAATCTGGATTAGATGATTTTAATTGCTTGTTGCTACTCCAGCCTATAAATTTTTTTATCTCTTCGTCAAGGGCTTTAGCAGCTGGGTTAGTAATCGCCAGGTTAGCGATTTGACTCTGTAATTCTTCCAATTCCGGATACAGTGGCGGTAGTCGATTTTCTAGCTGGTGTCGCCGTTGGCTGAAAATGCGATCGCTTAATACTGGCCAATCGTCAGTAACCCTAATATTATCACCATTACTAACAAACTTCCCAAGGGGCTGACTAGTATTACTTCTAGCTACTTCAATCACTTTAGGAAACTCATAAACCCGCAAGTAAGCCAGGAAAATACGCTGCTGTTTCTCAAGTCTTGCTTGTAATCCTGCTGCTGTCCATACCGTTAACGGTGATAAGTTTTCCAAGGATTCAGTTTTATTCAGGTGTTGGCAAAGTTCACACCTAGCCCAAGCCTTAATCAAAACTGTCTCAGAATTCAGTTCCGTCAGACTTTTTTGGGCTATTTCTTTAAAACTAGGGCGATAATAGTGATCAAGAGAGAGGGGATTTGATATATTATTTGATAGTGTATACGGATATAGGACAAATTTACGCCCTGGATTGATAAATATCTGAGGAATAGCAGCAATAATTCGCCCTTGGATTAAGGCTTCGATATCTGGTGCCGGTAAAAGTAGAGCTATTGAAATTTTATCTTGCTGACTCATTATCTTACTGACTCATTAGTAGATATCTAGATCACTTTCTATCAAGTAATTTCATTCCTGCCTGGCATAGTCAACTATGTAAGTCTTGTTAACTTTAGCATTTTCAAATAAATTACACAAAAAAAATAACGTTTTTGACCTTACCCAAAAACCCGATATAGTTTCTTAACTCTTGCCTCTTGCCTCTTGCCTCTTGCCTCTTGCCTTTCCTGAAGGGAGTATGTTCACAAATCCAAGGAACATACTATAGATTCATTGAGTTAATCATCCTTTAACTTTCCGACTCTTCATCCACTGCCTCTTCAGTACTTTCGACCGATGGAGCACTCAAAATTTCTCGTAGTAATCGGTTATCTATAGCTAGATTTGTGTTAGATATAAAATCTTTAATCTGTTCTTCACTCAACTCATAGTCTTCACGACTCTCATAAACAGCGCGAATTGCAATTAAGGGCTTAACCTCTTCTGTTTTCAACACTACCCATTTTCCTCCTTGATCCTTCAGGTTATTCCAACACTCTTGAGCCTTTTTGGCATTTGGACTTATCTCTTTAGAGCGGACTAAACAACCACGGGTCAGATCATATTTTTTATAATCCCCAAGATGAGATAACCCAGCCGTTACCCTGTTGCCAACAGAGGCTTGGATCACCGCTAGTCCAATTTTGACCGTATTACCTTCTTTTTTACCAACTATCTTTACTCCTAAGTATTTATTTTTGGGCTTAACCGGAGCTTCAATTTTTTCGATTGTGACTCCTTCCACTATCTTTCCTATGAGTTGTTTGAGGCAAAACTTGATAGCGTTAGTGAGTTGAGGGTCATCCTCCATATACTCGTCATTGTCAATATTGTCAATATTTTTGATTTCGTTATTATAAGCAGAGCTAACGGGATTTATAGGAAGTCTATGGGGTGAAACTTGCTGACCATTAGGTAATCCCCAATTAGTTTGACACCATTTCAGAACCCTTCTTGCTGTTGGTCTTTGTTTCCCCAATTCTTTCAGTGTTTCTTCGGTAAAGGGATAAACCCGCTGAGGAGGAGTTAGTTTATTCTGAGTATAAAACGCTTTTAACCATAGGGAAACTAGATCAATGATCTGCTCAGAATTGAGATAATTCAATTCAACTACTTGTTCGCCTATTCTGTCAACAACTGCATCATCCAAAGGTAATGCTCTGATTTGATGTGTCCAAGTGTCAGGATACATAGCTGTCAGCAACACACCCTGTTTAAGGCTACTGTATAAATCTGTTGCTAAGCTGGCAATAACTTGTGCTCTAGTAAACCCTATATCATTACATTCTATACCATCTAATTGATCAAAACATACCACCAAAGGATTATAATCACTAATTAGGTCTAAAATCTGACAAGTTATATCGAAAGCGTCTTTTTCCTCTTCTGAATCATTGGGTAACTCCATCTCGTCAGCTTTTTTCTGGGATAAACTTTTCCCAGAAAGCCAGTTAATAGCATAAGGGGCATGCTGCTTTGATAATGTCCAGAAAATAGCTCTGATCAGATCCGGATTGTCGATGTCGGTCTTGATTTCAACAATTTTATCAGTCAGTTGATCAATTAGCTTGGGATTATTAGCCAATGCATTGGCAAATACATTGACTAACTGCTGAGATCTGTAACTTTTTTTCATCGCCTCATTGGCTAAAGCCGTCCCTAACTCTTGCCACTGAGTCACCCCCTGGCTACCAACTTCCTTGAGACTTAATGCCAGGGTCTTCAAAAATTCCGGCTTGATCCGATTAAGGTCATTATAATCAGTCATGTATACAAACCAAGCACCTCCCTGATCTTGAAGTTGATGGCGAACCCTACTGAGCAAATGAGTTTTTCCTAACCCTTTTTCCGCCTTGATGGTAATGCCAACAACCTGACGATTCCCGCTACGAACTTGTTCAACTGCCTCAAAAACCGCGTCGGAGGCATGAGTATTGATAGAAGGAACGTCAGGAAATGCTTTTTGCCATACATTTTGCTTTTTGACAACTAGCTCTTTGTTAAAAGGGTTTTGTTTTTTGATGGCATTGTGGAGTTCTTCAAGGGGAGAGGAACTATTAGTCATGATAAACTGTTAGTCATTTTGGTGTGAGGAAACGCTACAAACAGTCAACAGAGATTTATTACAATAACCAGGCCAGCCTAGGATTATAGCCGCTTAGCATAGCAGCGTAATCCACTCAGTTCTGTTGTGATGGAATCTTCGATTTGGGATGGATCGCTATCGGGTAAGCTACCGCCTTGGAGTTGCAAAATATCCTTAGCTTGCATCTCCAACAACCACTCATTGAACTGGGAACGACTGACACTATCCCCAATTTCCCGTCTAATCCGATAAATCGGTACGAGCTCATCAAGATTATAGTCCTGATTTAGCTTGTCGTAAACCTCCAAGACTACCGACTCAAAGGTTTCATAAGAAGCGATCGCATTTTCCCCAGTTTTCGAAGCATCAGCCCCTGGGTCAAGGACCTTAGCCACTGAGCTTCTTTCTCGAATCCAATTTAGAACAGCCTTGACATCCTTGGCTCTGACCAGACTACCATCAAACTCAAAATCAGCGCTTTTGATGCCAGCATCTAGCACTTGCAAGCCTTCCTCTGTCAAAAACACATACTCAATTCGGGCTTTTTTTGTTTTCTTGATCGTCCCATCTGTTTCCAATGTTTTAAAGATGTCCGTATAATCACCAGACCTCTCATTATTCAGTTTCACTGTGTCACTTAAGTCTTTTCTTTTCACTTCCTGCTTTGATCCCCCTAGATCCCACAAGTGTAGTAGTAGACGAGTTGTAGCTTGGGCTGGGGTACCTCGTAACCCTTTCTTATTTTCTTTCTTCTTTTCTGCTTCAGGGTTTGTTGACATTTCCGTTTGTTCTGTTTGTTCTACTGTTGACATTTCCGTTTGTTCTGTTTGTTCTACTGTTGACATTTCCATTTTTTCTAGGTATTTAGTTCTAGGTATTGAGTAGATCAGATTATGGCTTGTCACCTTTCTATGCAGTGATAGCCTAACCAATAGTATGATGCCAATTCGGCACTATTTAGTGAGAAGCTGTAAATTTTTATGGCTACCCTAGCCTAAGGCCAGCCAAATTAAGCGTCTACTTTTGTATAGCCCTAAAATGACATTTTCAGGACATTTTGAAGGCTAAAAGTAATAGCTAAGTTAATCACAGGTCCGCAATTACAATTCCCCATGGTATTTTCCCTTGGGGAATTGTGATTGCGAAATCCTACTCACTTGCCTCTAGGATCAGAATTTCCAAATTATCCAGTCTTTCCCCCCAGAAAGCAATCGCATTTACTGGGACAATCTCAAATTCTGCCAGCTTGAGTAGAGCAAGGTAGTCGAGTCTCGATATTATATCACTTCTGTTCAGTCTAGGTTGCTTTCAACTATTATTTCTGTTCTGTGCTATTTCTGTTCCCCCTCTGTTGGCTCTGCTCACTCTCTCCTGATACAATCACACTTCTCTAACTAAATAGCTTTGAGCCAAATCAGCTGGACTCATGGACTCATAAGGTTCAAAAGGCTGATGAATCCAAGGATTATCTGGCAAATAATCCACATAGTAATCAGGAGCAATCCCAGAACAGGCTTTATACCAGATCACAGCAGTACGAATCTCCTCAATTTCTGTCCCATAATGACTATAAAGCCATTTAATCCCTTCTCGTAGACTAATACCAGAATCCACTAAATCATCCACCAACAGGATCCGATTACCTAATTTTGCTGTCGTCATGGCCAGGTGACTCGAAAACGTAATCGGTCGTCGGATGCGATTGTCTGCTCCGGTATACGAAGTAGCAGACAGAATCCCTAAGGGCTGATTGTAAATGCGGCAGAGGATATCACCAACCCGTAATCCACCCTTAGCAATACAGACAATCTGGTTGAAATCCCAATCGGCTTGATAGACTTTGACAGCTAGCCGTTCAATTTTTTCATAGTACTCTGACCAGGATACGTAAAGTTCTGACATAGTTCGCGCCATTTATATTGGTTAGGTATTGCTCAGGGAATAGACCATTAGCAAAAGTCGAAAACTATTCCACCATTACCACTCGTTCCAATTTCCCAATTTCCCTACTTCTAAAAGAATTCTAATGTTAGAAATGGCTTGTGAGTGATTCGTTTTGCTAAAAAAATTCTGATCACCACATTGACGAGCTTTATTATCTTATCGGTTATGAGTGATGTTTCTAGTTCTGATGCCAGTAATCGTCCCCAAGTCTCCGGTGGACTCGAAAAGCTTAACTTTACCACCAAACTAGCTTATGGTGCTGGAGATATGGGTCCAGCCATGACCGCCAATCTCTTAGTCTTTTACCTCCTGCCATTTTTAACCAATGTGGCTGGTTTACCAGCCGGTTTGGCAGGGAGCATTCTGATGATTGGCAAAGTTTCCGATGCCATCAATGATCCCATGGTTGGGATTATGAGCGATCGCACTCGTTCTAGTTGGGGGCGTCGGATTCCTTGGATGCTGTTTGGGGCAATTCCGTTTGGTGTTCTGTTTTTCTTACAGTGGATTGTTCCTAACTTCAGCAATAACAATACCATTAATAACTGGTTGCTGTTTAGCTACTACCTTCTGATTGCTATTCTCTTCAACATTGCCTACACTGCAGTTAACCTACCCTACACCGCCCTCACCCCAGAACTCACCCAAGACTACAACGAACGCACTAGCCTCAACAGCTTTCGGTTTACCTTTTCCATCGGTGGCAGCATCCTAACCTTAATTCTAGGGGGATTAATTTTTAGTGCCTATGCCGGTGATAGTGGTAAGCAATATCTAGTGCTAGGGTTAGTCACCACCTTGCTGGCAGTGGTACCAATATTGTGGTGTGTGCTGGGCATCCAAGAACGAGGTGCACAGCCTATATTGGGAACTCAGCAGAAAAAGACTCTAGGAACTCTGCTGACGTTAATTGGACTTCTATCATTTTTCTATGGCATTGCCCGGATTATCCCAGTGACTGCCAAATTATTGGGTGCCACTAGCAACCCTGATATCACTGGTATCTTTCTGAGTCTTCTTGGTTTACTAATTACCGTCTTTGGTATAACTCTAATATTTTCTACCCCAGAACCCCACCTCAAAGATAGCTCTGCTTTCACAGAGCGCTCTGAAGCTGACACTTCAGCCTCCTTATCCTTTTTTGAGCAACTGCGGATTGTATTCAGTAACCAGCCTTTTCTCTATGTGATTGGCATTTACCTGTGTTCCTGGTTAGGTGTCCAGTTAATCGGTTCTATCCTGCTTTACTTCGTAGTCAATTGGATGGGATTGCCCGAGTCTACCTTTCCCTTAGTCGCCCTTGCGGTTCAAGGTACTGCCTTATTAATGCTGTTTTTCTGGAAGATGGTCAGTGAGCGATTGGGCAAAAAAACCGCTTACTTTATGGGAACTAGTCTCTGGGTGATCGCTCAAGTTGGTATATTTTTGCTACAACCTGGTCAAGTTGCCTTAATGTACTGTTTAGCTGTTATGGCTGGTTTTGGGGTTTCTGTGGCTTATCTCATCCCCTGGTCCATGGTGCCCGATGTGATTGAACTCGATGAATTGACCACAGGTCAGCGTCGGGAAGGGATATTTTACGGCTTCATGGTTTTGTTGCAAAAATTTGGTTTAGCCCTAGGGCTGTTTTTAGTCGGTATTGCCCTAGAGTGGTCAGGATTCATCTCATCTACTGCTGGGCAACCAGTACCCACCCAACCCGATTCGGCACTGCTAGCCATCCGTATCGCTATTGGACCACTGCCAACCCTATTCTTGATTGGTGGTATAGTACTCGCTTACTTCTATCCCATCACCAAGGAATTTCATGCCCAAATTCTCTTGCAGCTACAAGAGCGTAATGCAACTACTAGGCAAGGGGAAGGGGAATAGGAATTGATTGGTTCTGTTAAAGATCTTGTTTGACTCAGGAGTAGTTTTCTAACTGGGGGAAATTTGCCAATCAATAGACTTCGCCGCAGTTGTCAGGCAAAAAGCTTGCATAAACAACAATTGACGCAAACAAGATCAGAAAACTACTAATTCTGGCAGGTCTAATGCCAATCAATGATGAAAAAGGTAGATGCGTCATGGCTTGAGTCGTAGCAATTACGATTACGAGCTTGGCGCTTGGCTTAAGACGCCTGCCATTCCAATTCAGGCAGACTCTCCCAGGCTTGGACAACTAGGTCATTGAGTAATACTCTTTGTGAGTGATCAAGCCAATCGTCTTCTGCTAAGACTTCGGCAGTTAAATCGTCAAGAGACTGTCCCTCTTGACGGGCAATTTGAATGACACCAGCAATCGCCATTACCACCAGTTCTTCATCAACTGGTTGTTGACGTAGGGCGACTATTTCTTGTGGACTAGCTGGAATGGGATAATTCATACCTAACAAACAAGGGCACCCTTGACTATAACTAAACTGAAATCAATGTAAAGTATTTTTACGAATATTAAACAAGTCGATACTTGGAAGCTTAGCGTATTTTCATCACTGATTACCTCCGTCTCTCCTCTTAATGACATTTGTGATCACATAACCCCTATGAAAGAGATTCTGTACGTAGAAATCCCTACACCAGACACCAATACTGTGTGCCAATGGTTGCAACAGGAATGGCAGCCTAAGCTCGGGGATAAGATAATCACGCCGGATGGTATCCGTCTGCAATTGGAGACTACTCCTGATGAGAATTCTAATCACAAGACTACAGTTGTAGTCTCTTTGATTCCAGAAATCTCGATTTTTGTGTGGTCTGTGCAGCGAACCACCTACCTCAAAGCCTTTCGTTGGTGCGAAAAGCCCCTGAGGGGCGAAAAGCTAATTCTAAGACAGCTGACCCAGAGTCTTCGGGATCAATTCCCCTACCACTATCCAGAACCACCGGATGTAGAGTTATCGGAGCAATCCATCTTTGAAGCATTAGCACCCTATTATCCTCAGACTGTGCATTTTTTCCGGAAAATGCCTAAAGGAGAATATGACCTTAATCGAGTTTATTGGTGGGAAAAGCGCTGGCGTGAGGGTGTTCGTCACCCCCAGCAGCCCAAGCAGGTAGTGTTTAAGGAGTTGAACGGTGTTCGTGAACAACCATCTAACCTTGAACCTTCAACCTCTAAGTACGACGTAATCTACATCGGTGGTGCCTTGGGAGTGATCCATGCTGCAACAATGGCGCAGCGGGGTTATCGGGTATTGCTGATTGAGCGGTTAACCTTTGGGCGGATGAACCGGGAATGGAATATTTCACGGGATGAGTTTCAAAGCCTGATTGATTTGGATTTATTTACCCCAACTGAGTTTGAAGGGATTATTGGTAGGGAATACGTTGATGGATTCAATAAGTTCTTTGATAGCAACAACCCTCCCCACTTGAAAGCAGCGATATTGCACACGCCAAGGGTGCTCAATATCGCCATTGATTCTGCTAAGTTTTTGCAACTGTGTGGGAAGAAGCTCACCAGTGCTGGGGGAGAAATCTGGGATGAAACAGAGTTTATCCAAGCAACTATCACCCCAGAGGAAGTTGTGGTGGAGTTGCAACACTTACCGACTAAATCTCACCGAGAAGTGAGTGGTCGTCTGTTGGTGGATGCCATGGGAACGGCTTCACCAATTGCTTGGCAGCTCAATGGGGGTAGGGCGTTTAATAGTGTCTGTCCCACGGTGGGGGCTGTGATTGAGGGATTAGAGCCTCAGGTGTGGGATCCCGATTATGGTGATGTTCTCAATAGTCATGGGGATATTTCCCGGGGACGTCAGCTGATTTGGGAGTTGTTCCCTGGTGCAGGTCAGGAATTGACAATTTATTTGTTCCATTACCATCAGATACATCCTGAGAATCCCGGCTCTTTATTAGAAATGTATGAAGATTTCTTTACTATCTTACCGGAATACCGCCGATGTGATATAGAAAAGTTGGTGTGGAAGAAACCAACCTTTGGGTATATTCCCGGACATTTTACGGTCGGAAGTCGCGATCGCATTGTGGCCTTTGACCGACTGGTTGCCATTGGTGATGCTGCTTCCCTTCAGTCTCCCTTGGTGTTCACTGGCTTTGGTTCCTTAGTGCGTAACCTCTATCGCTTAACCGATCTATTGGACACTGCCTTGCGGCACAATCTTTTGAGTGCTAAGGATTTAAATCAAATTCGCGCCTATCAAAGTAATATTGCTGTGACCTGGCTCTTTTCCCAGGGGATGATGGTACCAACAGGTCGTCATCTACCACCCCAGCGGATTAACTCCATGCTCAATACCTTCTTTGGTTTGTTGGCAGATGAACCACCGGAGGTACCAGATACGTTTATTAAAGACCGTTTCAGTTGGTTAACCTTTAATCGACTGGCACTCAAAGCAGCTCGGCGAAACCCTGCCCTCATCCCCTGGATTTTGGACATGGCTGGTGCTAAGGATTTCTTGCTTTGGGTAGGCAGTTACTTAAGTTTTACTAGCAATGCCTTTGTCAGCGGGTTGCTCAAAGGTTGGTTTCCCAGTCTAGTTCGACGCTTACAGCCCTGGCTTGAAAAGCGTTATCCACAGCTTTGGTTACAGTTGTTGGCTCAAAGTTATGCCATCACAGCTGGGATGGGGCGTCCTGAGAAAATAAACCATGAGCTCAAGTTCGATTGAATACTTATCATTGAAGGTTATTCGTTAATTGTTAATTAACGAATAATCAAGAAGGAAGATGATAATGAGTCAAAGAAAGAGTTTAGTAATTATCTGTCTAATTTTAATCGCTGTTGTCGGTGTTGTCATTAATGTCAAACTTTTGCAAGTTTGGAACTATAACACTGAGGGACACGATATTTACTATAGCTGGGTAGAAGGGAAGCGAATTTTATCGGGGGAAAATCCCTACGCTAGAGTCTTATCGGGAAATATGAGATAGAATCAGAAGTATACTACCTATTTCCCCCTTTTTTATTGGCTTTCAGCATTAACTCAATTATTAGGATTACAAGACTAGTAAGTTGCCAATGCTGTTGGTAATGAGTCTAGTCTTTCTGAGTGCCATGAAGCGACAAATTGGCATCTATACTAGTGGTTTACTGACCATGTCCGTATTTATTAAATTCAATTCAGTAATATTTAACCAATATTTTTGTTGGGTGGTACCTTTGTTGCCTCTCGCTAGTTGCGAGATTCTTCTTAATAAGGATGCCAAATGATACGGAGCTGCATTCAAAGATAGGAATATAGGGAGATAGGAAGATAGCAAGATTGGGAGATTGGGAGATTGGGGCAAGAGAAAGTTGTATCTTTGACCGCAACTTAGTATGATATGTCCCCCCGGTCAAACGCGATGCTCAGAGCCGCTACGGGATTGGCCGTAGGCCACGCTAGGCCAACGGATCCCGATCCCAATATCAAGATATAGACTTTCCCCTTCAAAGCTGGAGCTATACACGCCAAGTGCGGACCTCAAGGACTTAAACAAAATCATGGATGTGGTCAGCCTAAGTCTGCAAGCTTAGTTTATGTAATCGCTACCTATGGGTTACATGCATCCATTCCTTGCCCCATTTCTCATCATCCTGTAAGCCGAAACCCTCATTTATACCGCACTTCGGAGGGATTAGTTATTTTTATACCAGATTTGTTAAGTATTGTGACCTTTCCCATGATATGATTACGTCTGGTTTGTGAAAACAAGCCAGATGACTGGACTAGCATTTGCTGCTACCGGTGAACTTGTCAGATAACCCTCTTGAGAAACCATTGACCATGGAGGAAAACACGCAAACAAGTCACTTATCCCCTTCAACGAGTTCGTCAATGGAGGAGTATTACCAACTCAAACAAACTCTGTTGTTGGTAACCCTAGTTGCGACAGGGATTATTTTCATCTGTGTGTGGGTGGTTTACTCCCTCAACATTGCCTTAAATTATTTGATCGGGGCGTGTACTGGTATGGTTTACTTGAGAATGTTGGCTAAAGACGTAGAGCGGCTAAGCCAACAAAATAGGCGTCCGAGCACGGCTCGGTTTGCGGTTTTTATTGGAATAATTGTAGTAGCCAGTCAATGGCAAAAATTACAAATACTTCCTATATTTTTAGGGTTTCTGACGTACAAAGCCGCAATTATCGTCTATATCCTGCAAAGCCTAGTAAATCCTACCTCTAAGTAAGATTTATTTAAGTCGGATTTATTGGTAGGATAAACAGACGTTTCACCCTTGACAGAAATCTGGGTAAATCTCCAGAATGGAAATGATAAATGCTTTAAACGTTCTGAATTCTTTACCCCTTGCTTCCTTAGAAGTTGGTGAACACTTTTATTGGCGGATTGGCAATTTAACATTACACGGTCAGGTTTTTCTCACCTCCTGGGTAGTGATTGCTATTCTGGTAGTAGCTTCCCTTGCGGCAACTCGAAATGTCCAAATGGTTCCTGGCGGTATCCAAAATTTGATGGAGTACGCCCTAGAATTTTTGAGGGATTTAGCGAAAAACCAGCTAGGGGAAAAAGAATATCGCCCTTGGGTACCTTTTATCGGTACACTGTTTTTGTTTATCTTCGTGTCAAACTGGTCAGGAGCCCTAATTCCTTGGGGAATTATCGAGCTCCCATCCGGTGAGCTGGCGGCTCCTACCAATGACATCAATACCACCGTTGCTTTAGCCTTACTAACATCCTTGGCGTATTTTTACGCTGGTTTGAGCAAGAAGGGTTTAGGTTACTTCGCTGGCTATATTCAGCCAATACCAATCCTCTTGCCGATCAAGATTTTAGAAGACTTCACCAAGCCCCTCTCCCTAAGCTTCCGTTTATTTGGCAATATTTTGGCAGATGAATTGGTAGTAGCCGTGTTGGTGCTGCTAGTGCCTCTGTTTATTCCCTTGCCAATTATGGCGCTAGGTCTATTTACCAGTGCAATTCAAGCCCTGGTATTTGCTACCTTGGCAGCTGCCTACATTCACGAGGCAATAGAAGTCGAAGGCGAAGAACATTAAGGGATAACCTTAGTAATCGGAATGGCACGGTAGCCTTAAATTAGGAATAGTTGGAATTGATCACTCCTTCGGAGTTTCCTTCTGACTAGTAGCTCTGTATTTTGTTCTTTAATCACGGATAAGAAAAATAATCATGGATCCAATCATTGCTGCTGCTTCAGTTGTCGCTGCTGCTCTTGCTGTCGGTTTAGCTGCTATCGGCCCTGGTATCGGTCAAGGAAACGCTGCTGGTCAAGCTGTAGAAGGTATTGCTCGTCAGCCGGAAGCTGAAGGAAAAATTCGCGGTACTCTGCTGTTAACCTTGGCATTCATGGAATCCCTGACTATCTATGGTCTGGTAATTTCTCTGGTACTGCTGTTTGCTAACCCATTTTCTTAGAACCTGATACTTTATGTAGAGACGTTGCAGGCAACGTCTCTACATGGTAGGTCTGATGCGGTGAATTGTTCGGTTTTATTCCGGGGATTTGTAAAAAATGTTTGATTTTGATGCTACTCTGCCTCTGATGGCATTGCAGTTTCTAGTTTTGACAGTCGTATTAAATGCCATATTCTATAAGCCACTGACAAAAACGCTGGATGAGCGTGACGAATACATCCGGAATCAGGAATCTGATGCCAAAGAACGCTTGTCTAAAGCCGAAAAAATGGCTGAAGAGTATGAAGAAAAGTTGGGTCAAGCCCGGAAGCAGTCTCAAGCTGTGATCGCTGCTGCCCAAGAGGATGCCAGAAAAATGGCAGCTCAAGCGGTTGCTGAAGCCCAACAAGAAGCTCAGGCTGAACGAGCAAAAGCTCAAGAAGAAATTGATCAACAGAAACAGCAAGCGATGGCTTCCCTCGAACAACAGGTGGATGATCTATCTCGCCAAATTTTAGAAAAATTGTTAGGGCCAGCGTTAGTAAGATAAATGGTGGCGTCTTGACCGCCTGACCCATATATTTACTAAAACTCCTAAGAGATTGGCGATGTGGGAGTACTGTCAAACTATTTCAAACTATTAATTATCTTGAGATAATTGTCTTGAAATAATTGTCTTGAGATAATTTATTGAGAGTAGGTGGACAGGTCATAGCTTAGCAAGATTATGCGTTCAAAACAATTGTAAACGGATATGATGGGGAATTTAGTATTATTAGCAACAGAAGCTCATGGAGAAGGTGGTTTTGGATTAAACTTTAATATTCTTGAAACCAACCTAATCAACCTGAGTATTTTGTTGGGAGTACTCTACTACTTCGGAAGCAAATTAGTGGGAAACATTTTGAGTGAACGACGCTCAAAAATTGAACAGGCCATTAAAGAAGTAGAAGCTCGTCAAAGACAAGGAGCCGAAGCCTTAGCAGATCAACAGCAGAAGTTAGCTCAAGCCCAAGTCGAGGCAGAAAACATTCGTTCTGCAGCAGAAGTTAATGCTAAAGCAGCTAAAGAGGCGATTTTGGCCGCTTCGGCTCAAGAGATTGAACGGATGAAAGAATCAGCAGTTCAGGATTTGAACTCGGAAAGGGAACGAGCAATGGCCGAACTACGCCAGCGAGTTGCTACCATGGCAATGGCTAAGGTTGATTCCCAACTAAGAGATACATTAGATAATTCCGCTCAACAACAATTAATTGACCGCAACATCGCTCTGTTGGGAGGTGGCTCATGAAAGGTAGTTTGTTGAGTGCCCAAGTACTCGAACCTTATGCAGAAGCGTTGCTCGATTTGGCTAAGTCCGATAACGAAATCAAAGACAAACTGAGTGAGGATGTAGATACTCTGCTGAGTCTTTTGAAAGAATCGCCGCAATTGCAGGAGTTTTTAGGCTCTCCTGTGGTCAAAGCTGAGGATAAAATCGGGGTGTTGCAACAAATTGGTGGGGACCAACTTCACCCCTACACCATGAATTTTTTGAGGATTCTAGTAGACCGTGGGCGCATTGTATTGTTGGAAGGCATTTGCCTGAAGTACCAAGAACTTCTCAGGGAGTTAGATCAAACTGTTTTGGCTGAGGTCAGTTCAGCAATAGAACTTTCTGAAGCTCAGCAAGAATCAGTTCGTGAGAAAGTTAAGTCCCTCACGGGAGCCAATCAGGTAGAACTGGATACAAAAATTGACCCGGATGTAATCGGTGGTGTGATCATTAAAGTCGGGTCTCAGATATTTGATGCCAGTCTAAAAGGACAACTCCGTCGCATCGGTATGGCTCTGACCAGTTGAAGTACGTCACGTTGGTTGTTCGCCCCGTAGTGGGTGTAGGGTAAGTTAGTTGGTTCTCTGAGGCTTACCTTTTAAGCTAGGTTAGTTGCTTAAATATTAACCCCTTGGGACATAACCTTGAACAGTCAACAGTCAACAGTCAACAGTTAATAGTTAACAGGAAACAATTAGTTAGTTAACGATAAAAACACATCATGATTAGCATTAGACCAGACGAAATTAGCAGCATTATTCGGCAGCAAATTCAAGGATATAACCAAGGTTTTGCGGTTTCCAACGTTGGAACGGTTTTGCAAGTTGGTGATGGTATTGCCCGGATTTATGGCTTGGAAAAGTGCATGGCTGGGGAACTGCTGGAGTTTGAAGATGGCACCATTGGCATTGCCCAGAACTTAGAACAGGACAATGTGGGTGCAGTGCTGATGGGGGATGGTTTACAGATCCAGGAAGGTAGCTCGGTTACTGCTACTGGTAAGATTGCTCAGGTACCCGTCGGAGAGGCACTGATTGGTCGGGTAGTTGATGGCTTGGGTCGTGCCATTGATGGTAAGGGAGATATTCAAAGCACTGAATCCCGTCTGCTGGAATCCATGGCCCCAGGGATTATTGCGCGGCGTTCAGTTTGTGAACCCATGCAAACGGGAATCACCGCTATTGACGCTATGATTCCCGTTGGACGCGGTCAGCGGGAGTTGATTATCGGTGACAGACAAACCGGGAAAACTGCTATTGCGGTAGACACAATCATCAACCAGAAACAGGAAGATGTGATTTGTGTCTATGTTGCTATTGGTCAGAAGGCATCTACTGTAGCCCAAGTGGTGAATACCCTCCAGGAAAAAGGAGCATTAGACTACACTGTGGTCGTGGCAGCGAATGCCAATGACCCAGCTACTCTACAGTTCTTGGCTCCCTACACCGGTGCCTCCATTGCCGAGTACTTTATGTACAAAGGTAAGGCAACCCTAGTGATTTATGATGACTTGTCTAAGCAAGCTCAAGCCTATCGCCAGATGTCCCTACTGCTGCGCCGTCCACCAGGACGGGAAGCTTATCCAGGAGATGTGTTCTACGTTCACTCCCGGTTGTTGGAACGGGCAGCTAAACTGAATGATGAACTGGGTGGTGGTAGTATGACCGCTCTGCCTATTATTGAAACTCAGGCTGGTGACGTATCAGCTTACATTCCGACTAATGTAATTTCTATTACTGATGGTCAAATATTCCTCTCCTCTGACCTATTCAACTCTGGTGTCAGACCAGCAATTAACCCTGGTATCTCAGTGTCACGGGTAGGTTCTGCTGCCCAAACCAAGGCCATGAAGAAAGTGGCTGGTAAGTTGAAGCTAGAACTAGCCCAGTTTGACGACTTGCAAGCTTTTGCTCAGTTTGCCTCCGACTTGGATGCCGCAACCCAAGCTCAGTTGGCTCGGGGTCAGCGTTTACGGGAAGTGTTGAAGCAACCTCAGAATTCACCCCTAGCTGTGTTTGAGCAAGTGGCAATCGTTTACGCTGGACTCAATGGCTATCTAGATGATGTGCCTACTGATAAGGTGACAACTTTTACTCAGGGACTGCGGGAATACTTGAAAACCAGCAAGCCAGAGTACGTTGAGATTATCAAAAACGAGAAGAAGATCACTGATCAAGCCGAAAGCATTCTAAAAGAAGCGATCGCAGAATACAAACAGACCTTCCTAGTCTCTGCTTAACAGGTTAAAGATTAGTTTCGGTTGCAGGTTAGTTTCGGTTGCAGGTTGCAGGTTAGTAGGTTGCAGGTTGCAGGTTGCAGGTTAATTTCAGTTGCAGGTTAGTAGGTTGCAGGTTCTCTAAAAAACAGTCAACCTTAAACCTTAAACCTTAAACCTACCCTTCACCGAACGCCTTTGGCGAACAACCAGACAACCTTTAACCTTCAACCCGAGACAACCTTAACCCTTCATCCTTCATCCTTGAACAGATTATGCCTAATCTAAAAGATATTCGCGATCGCATTAAGTCAGTCAAAAATACCCGGAAAATCACCGAAGCGATGCGCCTTGTGGCTGCGGCTAAGGTACGTCGTGCTCAACAACAGGTAACTGCCACCCGTCCCTTTGCTGACCGCTTAACACAAGTTCTGTACGGTTTGCAAAACCGGATGCAGTTTGAAGATGCCAATCTCCCCCTACTAAAAGAACGGGAAATCAAGAATGTAGGCTTGCTCGTCGTTTCAGGGGATAGAGGACTATGTGGCGGTTACAATACTAACGTTATCAAGCGTGCCGAAAACCGTGCAAAGGAACTACAGGAGAAAGGGGTTGGCTACAAATATGTGCTAGTTGGACGAAAAGCTATTCAGTACTTCGAGCGTCGCGACCAGCCAATTGATGCCAAGTACACCGGTTTAGAACAGATTCCCACAGCATCAGAAGCATCTATGATTGCTGACCAACTCCTCTCCCTGTTTCTGTCTGAAAGCGTAGACCGGGTGGAGTTGATATACACCAAATTCGTCTCATTGATTAGTTCTCGACCTGCGGTTCAAACCCTGCTACCCCTAACAGCTAAGGGGCTAGAATCACAGGATGATGAGATCTTCAGATTAACCACTAAAGGTGGTGAGTTCAAGGTGGAGCGGGAGGTAGTCACAAGGACAAGTACCGAGACTTTCCCCCGTGACATGCTCTTTGAACAAGACCCTGTGCAAATCCTCGATGCCCTGTTGCCTTTATATCTAAACAACCAGTTACTACGGGCCTTACAAGAATCAGCAGCTAGTGAACTGGCTTGTCGGATGACAGCAATGAGTAATGCCAGTGATAATGCATCGGAACTGACTGGTAAACTAACCCTAACCTACAACAAGGCACGGCAAGCCGCTATTACCCAGGAAATTCTGGAAGTTGTGGGTGGTGCTGAAGCACTCGGTTAATTTCATTTTATTTCATTTCTTTTATCGTCAGCTGCAAAGATTACCCGCGTCTGGAATTAACCAGGCGCATTTTTACTTTTTGCGAATTGTAAGCATATGCTTACAGGAGGAGAGGGAAGAGCGGGTTAAGTCATGAAACAATTATGGAATCGGCAGCCGATTGAGATTAGGTACACAATATTGGCTGCTATTTTACTATTAGTAATAGTAAGTTTTTTTTATTTTGTCAAATTTGAAGGAAATATTACTGGCTTTTTCAGAATTGGGTCATTATTTCCTATTTCTCCTTATCTCAATAGTGATCAAGTATTGATTTATCAGGGAGAGCAGGGATATGATGGTCAACAGTTTCTGAGTATTGCCCTCGATCCATGGTTAGAAAACTCAGGGACAATAGAAGCCATTACTCCTCCGCAATATCGCTACAGAAGAATTCTGTATCCACTGCTAGGTTATCTATTAGGTTTTGGGAATACCCAGCTAATTCCCTACGCAATGGTTGGGATTAACTGTCTAGCTATTATTCTCATAGTATTTGTCAGTAGTTTATATTTCAAACGATATAGTGGTAGAACTTGGCAATCACTCCTAGTTTTTTCTATACCAGGAGTTTGGATGGTTTTATCCCTTTCAACAGCTGATTTAATTAGTAGCTTGCTGCTGGTAACAGCTATCTATTTTTATCGCAATGAAAAACCGATTTACACAGCAATAGCGATCGCAGCTGCTTGTCTGACACGGGAGACAATGCTATTAATGTGGTTGGCAATTTTATTAACCAGTATATGGGAGCGCAAAGGTCGGCAGCTGCAACATCTATTATGGGCTTGGATACCAGTAGCTGGGTGGGCTATCTATGTTTTATATCGTCTAGAGGCTCAAGAGAATCTAGAAGGTAGTGAAAATTTTGGCTACCCCCTATTTGGCATAGGTCAAAAGCTGATTAATAGTCTCACAGGGGGACTAGGGGGAAAAAACCTGTTTGAAGCTTATTCGTTTGCGTTATTAATAGCAGCTTTTGCAGTCACTATACTGCTAGCCAGTCAATTCCTACGAGAAAACAAGGTTATCCTAATCAGTGCAATTATTTATGCTGTGTTATTTTCAATGACTAGCATGACTATCTTAGGGTATTATTTAGATTATTCTCGTGTATACCTAGATATATATTTCTTGTTATTACTCAGTAGCAGTTACTCAAAACCCTATTTAAGCTATTTAAAAAATATCGTCATGGCTGGTGCCAGCTTGGCAAGCATCACCTATTTACTTGCCCATTCATGAAAAACCGGAAAGGTACAATGAAGATTTGGTAAAATTTAAATAAAACTCTAACAAAGGTAAAAAAAATGCTTAGATAGCGTCTTTGCTAGCGCTATCGTTATAGTTAAGGGGTAACCTGATTTGGTGTGTTTGAGTGAACTCAGGCGCATTTTTAATGATGCTTTTTATACCCACAGATTTTATTAAAAACTATTACAAAAAAAATTTTTTTCTGAAAAAGAGCAGTTTTAACTTGATTAATTATTAAAGGCTGAAAATCACACCAGTTTTCAGATACAGCCTCAGATACTACCCAGGTGTGCATTATATAACAACTGAGAATTTATTAATTACGGAGCAAACATTGATGGTTTTTAATGATAACTTTGCAGACCGGATATTCTTAAAGCGTACATCAGTTAGTACCACAGGCACTAACGTGGGTTTCACTGGGGAGCCAGGTGAGCCGAATCATGCCGAATTTAGCAACCCGTTAAATTCTGCGTGGTGGTCTTGGACAGCTGCCGCTGATGGTATCGTGACCATTGACACTTTTGGGAGTAACTACGACACTACCCTGGCAGTCTATACCGGTTCAGCACTTAACAGCTTAACAGAGATTGCCAGTAATGATGACACCTTTGGTTTGCAAAGTGAAGTTGTATTTACTGTTAGCGCTGGTACAACCTACCAAATTGTTGTTGATGGCTTTTCCTTCACCACAGGCTTGATTGATCTCAACATTAACTTAGATATTGACGACAATCTTATTTTAGGAACATCAGGCAATGATAGCCTGTTCGGCAGTGTCGAAAACGATCAGATTGAGGGTTTGGCTGGCAATGACACTATTTTTGGTAGTGAGGGAATTAATACCCTTCTCGGGGGTGATGGTAATGACGTGATCTACGGTGGTTCACAACTGGATGTGATTAGCGGTGGTAGCGGTAACGATACCATTTTCGCCAGTGAGGGTCATAATGAAATCTTGGCTGGTGCTGGTGATGACCTGATCTATTCTGGGGCTGGCGATGATTTGATTAATAGTGGCAGCGGTAACGATACCATTTTCGCCAGTGAGGGTCATAATGAAATCTTGGCTGGTG